>NZ_CP036517.1 GCF_004323635.1 Lichenihabitans psoromatis | reverse complement strand
GGCCCAGACTAACCGCTTAGCCGGTCGTGTCCGCCTTGATCAAAGACCACGATTCGTTTAGCAACGCCGGTGCTACGTCGGTGCGGTTAGCGGGAACCGCCACAACGTAGTGCGGCATCTCGCGCGCGTTCCACGGCAGATCAAATTCCGGTCGACCGAAGGGCCGGCCAAACAGATCCAAGATCTTGAATCGATGCTGTCGATCAGCCAAAGAAATCGTCTGGCCCATAACCGGCTGGGGTCGCCGCGTCGCGACGTCCGAACTCGAAGGCACCACAGGACGCTGACGCGCCAACAAATTTCGGGCACCCAGGAGAGCGAAATAATCGTAGCCCTCAAGATCGAGTTTGACAAAGCGACCGGCTCGTCGGCAAGGTGGTCCAGCATGGTTTGCTTGACAGGATCTCTGGCTTTCGAGATCGGATACGTCGAAGAGAGGTCGCGCTTCAGCAGGCTGGATAGCGCTGGGTCGCTCACGATGTAGTTGAACGTCGCGGTCCCATCCCGCTCGGCGAGCGCCATCTCGTGGATGGTCACCTGGGGCTGCTCGCCAAACATCCGGCGAAGCTCGGCAGCCGCGAACGGAAGTGGCTCGAACGCGTGAATGCGTCCCGCTGCTCCCACGCGCGCCGCCATCGGCCCCGTATGCATGCCGAAATTGGCGCCGCCATCGATTGCCGTCGCGCCAGCTTGGAGTTCCGCCAAATAGCAGCGCTCGATCAGTGTTTCGAACGCGCCGTTGCGGTCCTGGCAGGTCCGCGAGGTGAAGTGCGGCCGCCCTGTCAAGTGGGGGGGAAGCCGCGTCGCTGATCGGCTCGAACGATCGCAGCACCGGGCCGCCCTGCCCAACCGAGATCGTTCTCGGCGGGTTGTCGCCGTTCAGCCCTTGCGACGAGATGGTCGCGGGCACGCGTGTCTCCGAAGCCGCAGTGGCCGCCTTCGGCTTACTGGCCGCGCCCTCCACACTTTTCTGTTTCCGCGCTTCGAAGACGCGGATCCATTGTGCCTCCGTTCCCCCAAGAACGACTACGTCATGTTCGATCAGTTTCAGACCGACACTTGTCAACATATCGCTGAGGTCATTGCCGTATTCCCGTAAAGACCAGCGCGCCTTCGGCTCGCACGGGGTCGCCGTGGTACTCGGGGGGAAAGATATGCTCGACCTTCCCCGAGTCCAGCCTGGCGCGCGTCACGCTCTTGAGCAGGTGCACGTTCTGCGGGATCGTGAAAATGTGTGATCCGCCGGAACGCAGAATCGGGCCGTTTCTGCAAAGCCGCGGGTCGGATCCGGCACGTGCTCCATCACGTCCTGGCTGATCACCAAGTCGAAGCTCTCGTCCGGGTAGGTGAGTTGTGTAAGGTCCTCGCACCTCACGCCGCCGGCCCTGAAGTGCCAACCGGGACGCCAGGGAAATATTCCGACATCGAGTACCACGGCTGTCCCCGGAGTGTGTCCGACACCCCGCCAACGAAACCGAACTCATGCACGGCCGATCTGGGGTTTCCGCCGGGCCAACTCGGCCAGCGACCCTTCACCATTTCGCGCCAAATGCTTTGATAACGCGCCCCCAACGCTTCCGCGCGGCCCAAGGCGAAAACAGTTTCGGCACACGAAAGATTCGGGTAGTTGCCGTCTGGTGGAGGCTCGATCAGATTGCCCGAACCGCAGATGCCGCACCGCAGCGTTGCAAAGACCCGCCCGACAGTTTTGCGAGCCGAGGCACGCGAAAATCGCTTGCGGACCAACGAAGCGCCCGCAACCGAAAGTGCGGCGCAACGCTCCGGGTCATTCAGCAGTTCAAGCACCCCCTTGGCGAGCGTGGGCGCATCCTCTGCCACGATCGCGTCCCGTCCGGGCTTAATGCCGATGCCCTCGGCGCCGACCGGCGTGCAAACCACCGGCACGCCGAATCGCATGGCGTCAACCGTCTTACCCTTGACCCCCGCGCCATACCGCAGGGCCGCGAGGACGAGGCGCGCTCCGTCCAGGAATGGCTCCACGTGGGGAACCTGCCCAGTCACTAGGATCCTATCGCTGGCGAGTGCCTGCACTTCGGGCGGCGGGGCGTAACCGACCAGTACGAGGCGTACGTCCGGTCGCTCCTGCCAAACCCGCGCATGATCTCTTGTGCGATGAACAAGGCCGCGTCCACGTTCGGGATGTGCGGAAAGCCCCCTACGAACAAGACGTCGGACAATTCGGCAAAATGTGCCGCGTTTCGCTCGCGGATCTCAGCTTCCTCGAAGAAGTAGGGCGGCAATACCGTGACCGGCGTTCCGGGCGCCAGATCCTCGATGATCCGCGCCTCGTCGGCACTCGGTGAAGTGACGTGATCCACTCCACGGAACACCTTCGTCTCGACCACCTTCATATGCTCGGCCTCGGGTAGCAGCGAAGTGTCCCCCTGAAGGCTCGCAAAACGCTCCATCCGAAGGAAATGCAGGTCGTGCGTGTAGTACGCAATATGGGCTTTGCTGTGCGTGCGGATCGCGCCGATGACCGTTCGGCGATTTCAGGTCGTGGCAGCCAGACTTGGCTCAGATGCGATCCATGCATCTCGATCCAACCCTCAATGGTTCGTGGAGCACGGATGAGCTCAATACCCTGCCGTTCCAGGGCTTCGGCGGCCGGCCCATCGGCCCGCCCGTCTAGGGCGCCGAACACGACACGCCATCCAGCGGTGGCGAACATCGACAGGTAACTGGTCATCGTCACGTCGCCCGCGTGCCGATTCGGCTGAGGGAGGAAATGCTCGACGACGAGGAGCGCGGGCCCCTCGTCGAAGGCATGACGCAGCATGAACTCGTCCCCTCCGTCCCAGGGATGCTTGCGGAGCCTCTCGGCAAAGCGTTCGACGAACTTGCTTTGGTTGATGCTGGAAAGCTGATCGCGACGCTCGGCCCCGTAGGACATGCTGCCGAGATGGACCACGCGGCTGCCAGGTTCATAGATGACCTTGAAGCCTTTCTCCTGAGCCCGGAAGGCGAGGTCGAATTCCTCATAGAACGCCGGTGCGTAATGCGGATCGAAGCCGCCAAGATCTTCAAAGAGTCTCCGCGGGATGACAAAGCAGGCCCCCGTCACGCAATCGACCGGCCGTCGATACGTATAAGCCCCGTCCTCGCGGCTCTGGCCACTCCCGATAGGGTAACCCCAGCCATTGGCGAGGATACGCCATCCGGCCTGCTGAATGGTGCCGTCCTGATTGAGCAGCATGCCACCCGAGATCCCGGCATTTGGGGATGTCGTCGAACACTTCGACGAGCCTCTTCAACCACCCGCCGTATACGATCGTGTCGCTGTTCAGGAAACATAGATATTGCCCGCGCGCCAACGACGCCCCTCGATTGCAGGACAGCAGGAATCCTAGGTTTTCGGTGTTGGAAACCTTGATCAGGCCGCCACTGTTGGGGAGCGCCCAGAGGACCGGCTCCCACGGGCAATCGTCTACCACGATCACTTCGAAGGATGGTTCTGTGTCGTAATGCGCAGCCAGAGATCGCAAGCAGTTCTCAAGATCCGGCAAGCCACGATAGGCCGGAATGATGATTGAGACGACAGGCGATTCCACAGGCGGAATATGGGTCGTCGAACTGCCGTACCATGCGACGAACGCGTCCCGCAGGTTGGTCTTCGGCTTGCCGGATGCGGGGCTCGGCGCCAGCTCGCTTATTTCGAACGGAGCGTTCCAAACGGCTCCGTCCGATACGGCCGGATCCTCGTGGTGGAAGCCACCCTGTTTAACCGATGGGATCCGATTCAGCAGTTCGCGATATTCGTCCGAATCGGGGAAGGATGCGACGATCTCGGCGAGCGGCAACTCTGCCCTCAGCCTCGCAGTGTAATGCTCCAACCCATGCGGATCCGGATCGCGACCAAGAAACACGCGATAAAGGTGAGCCACAAACCCTTGTCGCTCGGCGTCATCTCTGAACGTATTGAGTTCTGGCGCGTTTTTGGCGAGGGCCGCGCCATTCTCACCTGCGCGGTCGCTCTGACGCACCTCCAGGTATTCGTCCGAGTTGATGAACGTTTCGATGACTTCGATCAACGGAACGCCGGCCCGCAGATTATCTACATGATGATCGAGACCATGTTGCTCCGGATCGCGGCGTAGAAATACCCGATAGACGTCGAAAACAAACGTCCGACGCTCCGCGTCGTCGTGGAACAAAGCGGGCCTGAATGGGACGGGAGCGGCGTCGCGAAATGACGACTCCACGACGGCCTGCTGGGAGCGCCCCTGCGACGTGCGCCTTGAATTGAGTATCGAACGGAAAAGCCATCCGGCGCGCGGCTTCTCGGCGCCCCGAGTCTGTTGGAGCGTGGCGCGCTCTTTTTGCTCCTCGGTCCTGTTCCTTTCAGCGGTCAGCAAGTGCTGGCGAGCTTGTTCGAGATCCAGCTTCAAACGTATCACCTCGCTGCGCGAAACGTTGTATCGGCTGGCCAGTTCAGATGCAGTCCGGCGGGCGTCCGACAGCGCAGCATCGGCCTTCAACACAATCCCGTGCCGCTCGGCCTGCCGTGCTTGTTCCAACTCTGTGATGCGGGTCTGAGCCTCGTCCCTGCTGCGCCCGGAATCGGAATCAATATCAGCCAGCGCTTTTCGCAGTTGCAGCGCCTCGCCGGAACTTTCCTGCAACGCTCGTGCCAGCTTGTCTATTTCAGCATCGCTTTCATGGAGTGTCTCCCGCGCGGCGGCCAGTTCGCGCTCCAGATCGGAAGTCTGCGTCGTGGCCGCACCCAAGGCGGCTTCGCCCTGGCTCAAAGCTTCGGTGTGCCGGAGTTCGGCCACCGCTCTGTCGTTCTCAACCAACGACAACCGGTTTTGCGCGGCGGCCAGTTCGCGCTCCAGATCGGAAGTCTGCGTCGTGGCCGCACTCAAGGCGGCTTCGCCCTGGCTCAAAGCTTCGGTGTGCCGGAGTTCGGCCACCGCTCTGTCGTTCTCAACCAACGACAACCGGTTTTGCGCGGCGGTCAGTTCGCGCTTCAGATCGGCAACGCGTGTTTCGGCTGCGACACGGGCGATTGCGTGCTGGTGCGTCGCCTCCACGTGGCGGGCTTCGGCGGCCCCTCGCGTGCGCTCCACCTCAAACAGGTGGGCTTGATAGGTGGTCAGCGCCTCGGCGCGGCTCCGTTCCGCCTCGGCCCAGGCGCGCTCCGCTTCGAGCACATCCCGTTGACGCTGTTCCAATAATCTCGAGACCCTTTCGGTTTCCGCTCGTGCCTCCGCGACGTGGGCTTCCAACTGTACTACGCTAGCCTCTGCTCCCGGCAAACGCAGCGCGTGTTCCACCACGTCGTGCACGCTCCGTCGATCAAGGTAGATTGACGATGGAACCACCGGCAAGGATCCGTCGGTCGCGAGTGCGACAAGGTAATGCGCGCGTGCCAATCCCTGGGTCGCCTCAATGGTCTGGACTCCACGGCGCTCGTAACTGCGCCACCCCGCCTTGTCGGGCGACACCATGACGGACCCGAGAACAGGTCGCTGCGCCAGAACCGCGACCTGGGCGAAATGCGCATCGAGCAACGCATGGAACTCCGAACCCGTCAGCTCGAGAACATGATACGGGTTAGGATCGCTACCCGGCGCGGAGTAGACGGAGCGATCCGGCGTGCTCACGACGACCAAGCCGCCCGGCCGAAGGACCCGACGGACTTCAAGCAGAAACTTTTCCTGATCGGCCACGTGTTCAAGCGTTTCGAACGACACGACAACGTCGACCGACTTATCCGAGAGCGGAAGTTCGAGCGCGTCTCCTAAAAGAAATTTGAGGTTTGAAAAAGAGTAGTTCGCCTTCGCGTGCGTCACCGACGTTGCGTCGATCTCTACTCCAACAACGTTGCGAGCGACCCTCGAAAGCAACGCAGAACCATAGCCTTCGCCTGAAGCCACGTCGAGAACGTCGAGATCAAGACACAGATCCCGCGCCAGACAATATCGATGGTAATGCTCGAATTCGATCTGCCCTCCCATGGTAGTCGTCATACGCTCACCAGTAAAGGTGAGAGGATTTTCCGGCCTCGGCACAGTGAAGTTGCCATCTGTCCTGGACGTACGCGTAATTAGTGGCATATCAGGCATCGAGCGTTCTCAATCGTCCAGATGGCCGGGATTGCCTGTTTGCCGACGCAAACAATGGCTCCCGAGCTTCGTTTCTCGCCGACCCGCTCTCACAAGCCGCCGACTCGGCCGGTTTCCGGTTAGGGATCGGCAACCCAGCAGGCGCACGTCGCGTTCTGACGCGACACCGCCGCCCCGTTTCGGATCTCGCGCAGCCCTTGCCGGATTACCTCGCCGTGGTCAAGCATCACGATGATCGGAGCGCCAGCAGTCGTTGCAGCGCGGTCGTGAGTTCTTCGACGTGTGATTGGACCAATCCGTCTTCGTGAAACGAGGCGAGCAGGCTTACATGTTGGTCGAGTTGGCCGCGCAGAGTCGCTAGTTCGACCTTCGACTCGGACACCTCCGCCGCAGCATGCTCCAGTTGCAGTGAAAGCCGAGCGACCTCCTGCCTGAGCGCCTGCGCGTCGCTTGATGCCGGAACGGTCCGCAGTTCATTCGCCAATCGCCTAAACGGCTCATCCCCGGTGCGCGGCTCGAACCAGTGGTGCCGGTCATACACGAAATAGGATGAAAAGAGCGCCAAATCCCGCGATCCCGGAGCCTGCGGGTTCTGCGGCGGACGAGAAGCGGCGACTTGGACATAGTCTTCAAAGATCTGCCGGACTTCCTTGGGTTCCAGATCTCGGTTGGCAACAAGCGTGCTCTTGGGATGCAGACGGTATCGCAGAAGCGGCTGCCGGACAAAGATCGGCTCGCAACGCGCGGTGCACCTGAGCGCGAAATCAAGGTCGTGAACGGTGACATAGCGCCTGAATGGGCCGACGAGTTCGTGCATCGCGCGCGAGAACAGGAAATTGCTCGTCGAGATGCTGATGTTTCCGCGTAGCAGGGTGAATCCCAACCCGGCGTCATAGGCTGTCTCGGACAGGATGCTCCTGTACCAAACATTCGCCGCGTGGTTCGGCACTGAGTCACCCGCCTCGTCCATCCAGTCGACCTCGCTGAAGGCCAGATAGGGGCCGGACGATGGCACCCGGCGCATCATCGCGCTCAACCGGCCCGGATCGTAGAGGTCGTCCGAGTTCAAGATCGCGATGTGGCTGCCGTTGCCCACGCGGATGCCTCGCTCGATCGCGGCATGTGCACCCGCGTTGGCCTGCTCGACCAGCGTGATGTCGAGTCCGCTTCGTGCGATGAACTCGCGGATTACCGATCGGCTGTCGTCGTCCGATCCATCGTCTACCACGATGACTTCAAAATCTCGGAGCGTTTGCCGCTCCAAGCTCCTCAGCGTATCGGTAATGTAGCGGCCATGATTGAAAGATGGGATGATTACCGACACATGCGCCATCTCGACTGTCTTTCTGACCAACCCCCGTGACGTTCAGATCGGTGCGGGTCATTTGGTGTATTTAATCCGAGGCCGGCCATCTTAGCATGTCGATTTCGCCGGGCGCCACACGCGGTTTGCGGCGGCTCGGACGCAATGTTTACACTTCGATGAGACTCGGGCATCCACGGGCTGATACAAGGAATCGTGTATTCGCCGCTCACCACCAGGTCCGCTCCGTCCTGGCTCGGAAACGTGCCATCGTACCGGGCGAGCGACATGATGTTGTTGAGCGGATTGATCTCGGTCGCGAGAGCTTTGTGGGTCGTGACGTCCTCACCCGCCTAGACCCTATGATTGCTAGGCGTGAGGGTGGCCGGTCACCCGATATGCGACGGTACGAGGGTTGAGCCGGCTGGCTGGCACAGAGCCTCACGCATAGGAGACGGGCCACATGGACCATACCCGATTTATTGGCTTGGATGTTCACAAGGAACGGATCTCGATTGCCGTCGCTGAGAGGGGGCGGTCTGGCGCCATCGAGGACCTCGGCGAGATCGACAACGACCCTGGTACGATCCGGAAGTTGTGCGAGCGGCTCGGGCGTCAGGGCAAGCCGTTGGCGTTTTGCGACGAGGCGGGACCGTGCGGCTACGGTGTTCATCGCCAACTCACGGACCTGGGTCATCGCTGTGAGGTGGTTGCGCCGTCGCTGATCCCGATGAAGCCCGGCGATGGGTGAAAACAAACCGCCGTGATGCCACCCTGCTGGCCCGCCTTGATCGCGCCGGAGAACTGACGCCTGTCTGGGTGCCTGACGCTGATCACGAAGCTATGCGCGACCTGATCCGGCTGCGTAGCGTCGTCCGACAGGTCGTGACCCGAGCGCGTCAACATCTCCAAGGCTTCCTGTTGCGCCACGGCCGCAACACGGGCGACTTCGGTGGAAGTTCCTCCAAGGCCAGGCCAGGGGCAGGCATGGCTCCTGGCCAGAGCAGGACTGGTTCGAGGCCGCGTGCCCCCAGGCCACATCAGACCCACCGCCATCAAGACCCGAAAGCCGGGCACGAGATCCAATTTTCGACGATGCGGCCGCATGCGGCCCGGGGTCGCGACCTCGCGGCAGGTTGGTGTAGCCGCGAGATCTCGATCATAATGCCAAGTTTCCGAGGATGCGCTGTGCGGCCGCGAGCAGGTCGCACGTGTCGCTCGGAACGAGCACTCCCGGGATTCCAGCCCGGGCTGCGGCCTCCATGTCGCTGTCCTTGTCGCCGATCAGAACGCTTCCGTGAGCGTCGATACTCCAGTCCCGCATCGCCCTGAGCAGCATTCCGGCGCCCGGTTTCCGATCCTCGTGACGCTGCCGGAAGGCCTCCACGATGCCCTCGGGGTGGTATGGGCTGGAATAGAAGGCGTCGATGTGGGCGCCACCGGCCATCAACTTGTCCTGGATCGCGTCGTGAAAGCGGTCGACGTCGGCAAGCCCGTAATAGCCTCGCGCCACGCCAGCCTGATTGGTAACCACGATGACCCTGCGGCCGGCCCGGTTCAAAACCCGGATGCCGTCGAGCGCTGTCGGCGTGAATGCAAGATCCTCGACGCGAAAGGTGTAGCCGCGGTCGATGTTGATCACGCCGTCCCGATCTAGGAAGACGGCCGGACGGTGGAACCGCCGCGCGAGCGCAGCCGGCCCTTGCAGGCCCGGGCCGCCCAGGTCAAGGACGCTCCCATGGTCGAACCATGGAACAAGGCCAATCCTCTTGAGAGCCGCGGTCCAATCCGGACCCGCATCAGCCAGACAGGACCACAATACCTCCGCATCAAGAAGCCATACGATCGGATCCGCGCCCGCCAGAACCCGGCCTGGAGCCCCGGCCGGCTGCGGGTGAGCGATGAATCGTTCCAGCCCGTCGACCAGCTTATCGGCCCGAGCCAGAAGTATAGGTCCGCGTACCGGAGCGCCAAGACGGCCCACAAACGCAAGCGGACCTTCGCCTGCGTACGTCACGGTAGTCACGTCGGCATCGCCGATCCTCGACGCGGTCCACCGATCAAGCCCCGGATAGCCGAGCGGTGCCACAAGCGTCACGGAGCGGAAGCCGAGGCCCGCGTAGTTCAGGATGACGAAGTCCAGCAGAGGCCGACCGAGAACCTCAACGAGGAGGTCGATCCACGGTCGCCCCGCGCCATCAATAACGAGAACCGCATGTCGTGCTATCATGCCAGCTTTTCCTTACCGTACCATATACTCGGAAGGCACGATCGCCACCCCAGGCCGTACGGGTCCCCAAGATGCCGCTGTTGAACCCCGGCTGTTAAGATGCCCGCCGTTGTCGATGAGGCCGTCTTGCGATCATGTTGCGCGGTCGCTCCAGCGCATGAGCCATGTGCGCGGTGCACCCTGTCATCCCCAGACTCAGGGCAAGATCGAGCGCTGGCACCAGACGCTCAAAAACCGCATCCTGTTGGAGAACTACTTCCTACCTGGCGATCTCGAAGCTCAGATCGAGGCGTTCGTCGAGCACTATAACCATCAGCGCTACCACGAGAGCCTGAACAACGTGACGCCCGCCGATACCTACTTCGGCAGGGCCCAAGCCATCATCAAAAAGCGCGAAAGGATTAAGCGACAGACGATCGAATATCGACGCTTGCAGCACCGTAAGCTCGCCGCATAACATCACCCCCCCCGACGAGGCTGGTACTCCGCTCATTCACGCCGCACGTTGCGCCAAATGTTCTGACGACGGACAGTTTCGTCTAACTATCTCGCATGTCAGATGCGTGATCATTCCCCGGAGGCGTATTTCGTTGTGTGACTTTCAATGCCTTCTGTCGCGTATCAATCTACCTTCTCTCATGGCTCTGACCATCGCTCGATGTAGCGTCTCCTCGTCCGTCAGGATTGCTTCGTTTCCCTCTGCATTTGGGTTCGTTTTGAGAGGGCAATCATCTTCATTGGCGCTTGTCTGATGTTCGTTCGCATTCTCTTGGCTCATAGGTTGTTCCTATCTGTTTCGGGGATCGATTTAGAGGCTCGCTGAGAGCCTTCGTTTGTTTGAGGCGTAGGGGTAGCTCAATGCCTGTTAGATCGCATCGAGGGGGCTCCCCTGTTCGATTTCGAGGGCTGTTTTGCTGCGATCTCAGGATCATCGATTGTTTGAGGTTTTGGGGGCTCGGGATTTTACTTAACGAAACGCTAAAAATGAAAAACCCGGAGGTTTGTAAACCCCCAGGTAAGCAATCGGTAGTGAATTTGTAATTGATCCCACGTCTTCACTACTCAAACGTCATTTTTCGTTAAGTAGCCGCTGGTGAAGACACGACCCGGTCGGAGGCTTTGCCGCCTCCGAGGACCCGATCAACCCCTATGACGATCTCCATGAACGGTTTGGACGTCGCCTTCCGCATCAGCACAACCCATGACAGGGTTCGCCTTCTTGGAATCGAGCACGGCGGTGGCAAAGCAGGCACTGAAGCGTCAGGCTGCTCGTCGTGGCTGGCGGCCGCCGACGGCATCCGTCAAAATGCCCGGCATATTCCTCGATCGCCCAACAAGTTCGATCCCGATAGCATTCCACAACTCGACAGCAGACGGCTTAGAATGCTTCACCGAACTTTCTAAGCCCGGTTACCTGCCGAGACCGCCCGGAACTCCAGGTTAAGCGCTTTCATCACGCCCATCAGGGTGCTCAAGCGGGGGTCGCCGGTAGACGATAGGGACTTGTACAGGCCTTCGCGTGTGACATTCGCGTCCCGGGCAACCTCAGCCATCCCACGGGCGCGGGCGATTGTGCCGAGAGCCGTCGCGATATAGCTGGGATCTCCTGTTTGAAGGGCGTCCGATAGGAGCTCGACCTGTGACTCCGTGGTGATCAGGTAGAGCGCGGCGTCGAACGGTACAGTTTCAGTCTTTGATGCGTGAACCATTTTCAACCTTCCAATCCGACGGCTAAGACCTTTGCGACCTTGATGTCCCGGGTTTGGCTATCCTTGTCGCCGCCACAGAGCAGCACGATCACGGCCTGGCCGCGCCTCACAAAATAAACCCGGTATCCCGGGCCCCAGTCGATCCGTAGTTCGCTCACACCTTCACCAACAGGCTTGGCGTCGCCGAGCAGACCGGCCTCGATCCGAACTAGGCGCTGAGCGATTTTAGCTTGTGTGCGCTCGTCCCGGAGATCGGCTAGCCATGCCTGGAATTCGAGGGTCTGACGCACTTCAAACGGCATGCGTATCCTATAGTTCACAACTTAAGCGTCTGTCAATTATAGTTCACATTCCCGGACCACGTTAAGTCGCGTAAGCCAAGATGGCCCTAACCCAAAACTCGTGTTCCCAGCCGCCACTTTGGGCGCGTAATGGCCAGCCCGAGGCCGGAAGTCAGGTCGATTCGGCAATCCCGCGTTCGACGGCTGACCGGCGCGTCGGGAGCAGCAGCTGCAGCCCGCTTTCCGCAAACTGTTCGTGTCCGCGCTGGACGCTGGTAAGATCCAAGACAGCATCAGCGCCGATAACTTCCGGACGCTGCTGCCACCTTATGCGTGTCGGTCGACGAAACCCGACCTCGGCGGACGGCGCACGATGACTTCTTTCGACCTCAGCTCCACCATTGATCGGGATCCGCTTCGAACCGATAGCCGTCGTTCAGTGATCGAGCCATTCCTTGGGATAGAGCACCCTGCCGGCCATCTACCACGCCGGTCCTGACCCGGCCGTCGAGCCATTTGCTGTCACCGAGGTGCTGCACGTTGGTGGTCTTCGTCCACGAGCCTCAGCTTGCCTGCATGGATGTGCAGCGTCGCTTGCCATCAGAACATTCCATAGTTTGGATTCAGGTCCGTAGCGGTGAGACCATTTGATCCCGCTTCTGCCGTCTGGGCGATCCGCAGAAGCGGGCGCCGGATGTTGTTTTCGGTCCATCGCTGACCGCTGCTGGTGCGGGACCCCTGTGCGTTCAGGTCTGCCGCGATCGCCTTCTTGGTGATTTTGCCCGCCAATTGGATCGCGTCGATCAGGGGGGCAAGATCCTTGGCGTGCTTGGCAGCTTTCGATGCATTGGCCGCGGACCCCTTTCGTTGAGCCTCGGGTAGGTTCGTGGGGTTACCAAATACCTGACCCGCAGCACGTGCGCGCTGTAGCCCCGCCCTCGTCGTCCTGCGTATCCGCTCCGCCTCAGCCTGAGCACGCTTCGCCTCCCCCATGATCACCGCGCGAGACGCACCCTCGCCGGCTGTCGCACTGATAATATGGAGGCAACCCTCCGCCACCAGCCGTTCGAGCGTGTCGGTATCTCGGGAAAAGCGAGACAGCCCGTCGACGATGATCGGACAGCTTAGCTCTATCGAACGCGTCATAGCCTTCCCTGATCCCGGACGCAGTGAAGGATCGATGCCAGCGCCAGACGCCACATCCCTGCACGTCTCGATGATCTCGATACCTGCCTCTCGCGCAAAGGCTTGGATCCTCGTCATCTGGTGATCGAGTCCTGCACCGTTCTGTCGATTGGGAGTCGAAACTCGGAGGTAAGCGATCGCTGATTTCATGAGCATGACCATACGATACCCATTCGGTATGTACATCTCTAAATGCCTGTCAGAAGCGCTTATTCTCGCTCATTCCTTTAGTGGTGAGCAAGTCCGGTACACCTCTATATGGGGGATACTCGGCATAATTCAGCTAGCTGATCCGTTTAGTGATGTACAACTCCCAGCCGCAACCGCCGGAGGCGGCTCGATCCAAAAGGAAGAGGGCCATGTTGATCGTCCAGCGAGCGATATCGCTGAAAAGCCATGCCGATCAGATCGTGATCGTCGCTTCGGTATCAACGCTGGAAAGTGCGTCGGGTCTGACCTCACCAATATGGCTGTGACGCGCGGTTCGCACCTTGATCACCGCGCTGCATAGAATGCTAGACCCGACTGGGATCGGACGTTCAGCCCCACCGCCAACCAGCACATGGACATCCAACACCGTGCCTCTACCGGGTCGCCGGGATCGACGCATCCGACCCCGGCAGTTCACTTGCTTGAAGCTGTTCAGCGCACGCCTTTGCTAATCACAATAAAAGCCGCCATCAGGATCACAGACTCTGCGATCAGAGCTATGGCGAGAGTTGGCCCTAATCGCCGGAGCCAACCCATAAAATTGTTGTCGCCGTTGCCAACAATCCGCCTGTTCAAGGCATCGACATCCATGCGGAGCTGCGCGACCTCGTGAGCGGCTTCCTCACAGCGCTCCGACGAAGCGCCAGCCTGTTGCAGCGCGATGAAAAGCCCTGCATCGACAATAGCCATTAGGCCCCCTTAAGTAAGATGACATCGTATCGTTTGGATCATGCTCTTGTCAGGCCAAGCGTCAGTACGGCGACGGCGTTCCCAATCTGCGTTTCGGAGAACTCGGGATCTCGGTCTTTCGTCGCGCGCCGAACGGCTTCGAGCAGAGCTCGCTCGTGGCGGGTGACAATTCCTCCGAATATCTCGTCGATGACTTGCCGCGTATCTGGCCAGCTCTGCTCGAGAGCCAGACGGAACAAGTGAGCCGGATCGGCACCGACCGCCGCAGCAAGTTTAGGGACTCGATCGAGAGGCAATTTTGCTTCGTCGTGTTTTAACATCGATAACATGTTCGGTTTTGGAAAGCCGGTTTCGCGCGCAATGTCACGCTGGCTCTTGCCACTCGTATCGATCGCATGGTGTAAATAGGCCGCAACAGCCGATAGATTTTTATGCTCGTACAATTTTGACATATCAGTCCTTAAATATTGCATAGATATTGCGTCATCGAAGCGAATGCATTCGCTGACATCTATATTATTGCAATAGTTTGAATGGATCGGTATGGAATACTTTAATAATATAAAAGCCAAAAAACTATACTATAAAAATATAGCTTGATTAAAGCGGTTTGAGCGAGATGTTTTTATTAATCTTTGACGTGATTCTTGGATCGCCATATGAATCTTATGAGCAAAGGAATCGCCTAACCGGTTTCTTACGATACTGATTTGAGCAACGACCAGGGGCACTGAGCGAGCCAATGACCCATCATGAACGACGCCAGCATGGTGAGGCGACGGTCGTTTATCGAAGCGATGGAGCGGCTAGCCCGGCCTGAGGATCGATATCGAGAGCTACGCCGTCTCGATTAGCGTGTACGGTGGACATCACCATCTATGCGAGCGGTGATCTGCTTGTTTGCGGGGGTTTCAGTGACCAGCTTCATGCGCAGCCGGACGCAGACCTGCCATAAGCAGGTCCAGTACGCGCGCGACCTGCCTGCAATCGGCTGAGAGCGCCGCCGGAAAAACCGACCCTGCGAGGATCACCGTGATGTCGTCGGGTTGGAAATCGCTGCGAATGCTACCGTCGTTCGATCCCGCCACCAGAAACTTTGCGATCGTTGCGTTGATTCGCGTTCGTATCTCGGATCCTTCGGTCGAGCGGGGCGCAAGCGCAATCCGAAACACGTCATGCATCGCATGCTTGGCAACCACGAACTTGGCATAGCTGTCCATCCACTGCCGCATCGCTTCGGCCGGTGGGCGATTGGCAAGAAGGTCGTTGGCCTCGCTGTCGAGCGCATCGAGTTCTGATTGATACATCGCCTCGACCAGCGCCTCTTTCGTCCGGAAATGGCGATAAAGCGTACCAATCCCGACCTCCGCCGCGCGAGCGATCGCTTCAAGCGAGACCTTGGCCTCCGCCGTCGAAAACAACCGCTGCGATTCAGCAATGATCCGGGATCGGTTCTTGACACCGTCGGCGCGTCGACGAACTGGCGTTGACAATCGGAGGAGCCTCCGGTTATAGACATGGACAAACGGAGGTAGCTCCGTTTGCAAACCTATGTATCATGGATGTGCGCTGATGTCCCACGGTCAAGCGATGAACGACGGCCGCCTCGGCTCCCTCTCCCTCGGCATGCAGCAAGTCGCTCGAGTTGGTTTTGGCGCGATGCAGTTTGAACGCCTGACCAACCAACCGGCAGAGGCTGTTGATCTGCTGCGGCGGGCAATCGATCTGGGCATCAATCACGTCGATACGGCCCTGTTTTACGGAAATGGCTCCGTCAATGACGTCATCCGCAAGGTCTTGCTCGACACGCGCGAGATCGTCGTCGTCGTGACCAAAGTCGGCGCTGACCCGGACCCAGGCAAGGCGGTTCCGATCAAACCAGCGCAGCGCCCCGAGCAGCTTCGCGCCAGCGTCGAGGACAATCTGCGCAGCCTTGGGCTGGAACAACTGCCGGTCGTCAACCTACGTCGCCTGGATATCGCCCCGGGATTGGTAGCCGAAGGGGACCAGATCGTCGACATCGATGATCAGCTGGCCATGATGATTGCCTTGCGGGACGAAGGCAAGATCGGTGCGATCGGCGTCGGCTCTACCAGCCGCACGAACCTTGAACGGGCCATTCCCGCGGGAATTGTCTGCGTCCAATCCGCTTATAGCCTGCTGAGCCGACAATATGAGGACATGCTTGATTTATGCGTCGCGCACGGCATTGCATGGGTGCCGCTCAGCAAGGTTGTAGAGGCCGGTGAAATTCGTCTGCGGGTGACGGGCGAGTACGGCATCCACCAGGTGGCCGACGCGCAACGCACGCTTGAAGCCGGCGGCCTGCGTGGCAGACCGGTGATCGTCCTCTAGCGATCTTTCCGCCGATCGTCGGGCTGAATCTTCAATCTCTCCACGCATAATAGGAAGCGCATATGACCATCAACCGAGCATTGGCCGCTTGGCAGCCTGCTTTGGGACGGGAGTTGGAGAGCGGGACCGTGGACGCCCCAGCCCGGCTCGGGAGATTTGACGGATTTCGAGTGGTCGATCATTGCGTCGCTGTTGCCGAACGCCGCGAGCTCGCGGCGCGACGTGAGGCTCTCACGCTGCTGAGGCGCGATATCGCCAAGATGATCGAGCTCGGCCTCGAGGAGGGCATTGCGGCCGACCGGCCGGCGTTCACGAGGCTTACGCCGCCGCCGGAGCTTTACCCCGCTCCCCACGGCTTCGGACGTCGCGACGTTCGCCAGCATTGAAATCCGGGTCCGTAGCGTTTTGATGGCGCACGCAAATGCGAATGAAATGAGCGGCACAAACAGAGTTCAAATAGAGAGACGTTGACTGAGGAAGAAGCGGACTCTCGACTGGATACCTCCAAATACCTCGCGGTTTCGACCGGAACGATGCGTGGCCAGATTAGGTTTTTCGACATTGACGAGCGGCTGAAGGCGATCTCGGCCAAGAGCGACGATCTCGAGCGGCTGGAGGCATTAGGCATCTGCAGGCGACCGACGAGCTGAGCCAGCGTCTGGCATGCCGGTTATCGACCACGACCTGCCACTCGTCACACAATCTACTTTTTGGTAGGTTCACGGAGCATAGACAGGAACATGCGTTAGGTGACAGAGTATTTGCATCGTGACGGGTGTTTGGGCTTTGTCACGCAGACGAACGTATATGTGACAACGCAAATCGGTTACGCACGGGTGTCCAAGGCGGATGGTAGCCAGGTCCACGACCTCCAGCGCGATGCGTTGGTCGCGGACGGCGTCGATCCCGACCATATTTATGAAGACACCGCCTCGGGGCGGCTCGACAAGCGGCCGGGGTTGGACGCCTGTCTGAAGGCGCTACGCCGCGACGATACGCTCGTCATCTGGAAGCTCGATCGGCTCGGCCGCGACCTGCGCCACCTCGTCAATACAGTCGGCGACCTGACCAAACGAGGCATCGGCCTTAAGGTGCTGGCGGGTGAAGGCGCGTCGATCGACACCACCACCGCCAACGGCCGGCTGATCTTTGCGATCTTCGCCGGCCTCGCCGAGTTCGAGCGTGAACTGATCGTCGAACGCACCCGCGCCGGTCTGGCGTCCGCACGAGCGCGTGGGCGGCATGGTGGGCGTCCGTTCAAGATGACGACTGCCAAGCTTCGCCTCGCCCAGGCGGCGATGGGCAAGCCGGAGACAAAGGTCGCCGAACTATGCGCTGAACTCGGCATCACGCGGCAAACCCTCTACCGTCACGTTACGCCAAAGGGAGAAATCAGACCCGATGGCGAGAAGCTGCTCGCCCAACGTGCTAGGTAGATGCCAAAGCTGTTGGTCAGCAGAGCCAAAATGGGGGGTCCGGTAGCAACGGAACCGAAAGTTCGATTCAGCCCTCGTCGCCGCTGTTTCGAGGGTCGCGTAGCGGCCTGAGTTCGCCGCGGGCGATCTGGTCGGGCAGGATGTCCTCGCCGCGCAAGCCTTCGAGCACGATCCGGATCTTGTCTTCCGCCGAAAAGTGTCGGCGGGTCGCCCGCCGGATGTCCTTCACCACCTGCTCGGCAGGCTTCTTGGCGATTGAGGATTTGGCTCTCATCTTCGTTCCTTCGTCACGACGACGAGACCCAAATCCTCCTCAGTTCACAACCTCAAATCTGTGCCATTGGTGCTGACGCCGGACAGTTCAGATAAATGGAGCCACCTTAGCCTTTCGTGTAATGGAACCTGTGCTCGTGGCTTCGCTGGATGCGTGCTCTGGCGCTTGGAGTACTGAATTTGTTTAACGACGCACATTTGGAACCGTATGTGCATGGAGCCCTAAATTGAAGATCAGCTTGGGCCTTCCACAGATGGCCAACGTCGGTAGGCTCGCCTCGCCGTCTCTCCTTGTCATGTTCTACATGCGTCGCGCCGCCGCGCGTCAAGGCCGATCCAATTGGGCGGGTGCCGAGCAAGCGTGGCAGGCCGCCCTTCGCGAGGCGAGCCGCGGTGGCCTCGATGCGAACACGCGGGCCCAGTGCTGGCTGCAACTCGGCATCTGCCAACACTTCCTGGACGAGTTGGACGCGGCGAAGCGCAGCAGCAACGAAGTTCTGAACCTTTCGGCTGCAGTCGCGGAAACGAGCGACGGCCGTCTGCTACGCGCCCGCACGATGCGGGTCCGCCGTCCCGAAGCGGCGCGTGCAATCCTTGTCGAGGCGCTCGCAAAGGATCCAAATCACACACCGATCCTTTACGAGGTCTCCTCCATCTCGCTCGACCTCGCGGACCCTGGTCAAGCGCGTCATTATGCCGAGCACCTAGTGGCGCTCGAGCCATCGAATTTATCATTCACTCGCCTCGCGGGAGAACTTGCCCAACGCAGCGGCGACTGGGCTGCGGCGCGTCGCCTCTTCGAACGACTCGTCGAGCTGGCCCCCGAACAGCCCGATACGTATATTGCGTTGATCGGCGTCTTGGGTGTCACAGGCGATCTCAGGGCGGCGCGAACCGTCGTGGTCCAGGCCCTCAAGGCCATGCCGGGGGAATATCTTCCTCTGCAGAAGCTAATGGAGGTTTACGAGGCCGTCGGCCGCGTTGGCCGCGCCCGACTGATCTGCCGCTTTCTCAGGCGGTGCTGGCCGCACTCGCTTTGGCACAAACTGAAATACGCGGAAATGTTGGCTCTCGAAGGCAACCTTGAGGTCGCTGACCGCGAGCTAGCTGGATGCGATGCATCGATTGCCGATCCTGACTATGCGCGGTCGCTTTGGCGCGTCGCCAAGCTAACTTTTGCCCGGCACGAAGCCCTAGCGCGGCTGCGAGAGGTCTGCGCCTCTCATCCGAACGTGTTCGAAACGGAACTGGACTACGGCTATGCCATAGCGGATGTCGAAGGTGCCGCGCAGGCAAGCGAGCATTTTCACCGCCTTGCAATCCGCCACCGGTTTAACCAGCTCGCCATGCATGCCATTGCTCATATGGCGGTACGCGAGAAAGTCGCCGGACAGACATTAGTGGCGTGGCGACGTGCAACCGCGATACACCCAGCCGACCCGCATGCGATGAAGGAGTATTGCCGAGCCCTGTTCGAAGCCGGTCACGGGCGCCGCGCTTTCGAAACTTGCGCCCGGCATCTGGCACGCTTCGAGTACGACGTCGCTTACGTCGAATTCTACACATGGCTCAGCGTAGCAGTAGGACGACTCCGCGAGACCCTGGCTTTTTGCCGCCAAAACATCCGCCGTTACGCCAGATCATGGCAGTTTCTGGAGAGCGGGCTCATCTGCGCAATATACCTCCAAGAAGTTGATGGTGCTCTGGCCGACATGCTGCCTTTTGCGCCGCCGGTGGCAAACACCAAAGACGTTGTGCGCCTCTACGGCCTGATGCGCCTTGCCGCAATCGTGGAGAAAGAGGCGGCGCTGGTAGGCCGGTTTGTGATTTCCTATGAGGATCGCCACGAGCATCCATGGCTGATGCGGCTCGCGGCGGAGGGCGTGTCGGCGGACACGTCTTCAGCGCAAACGGCTAGGCTTTCAGAAGGCCTTTACGCCGGATCCCCATTTGCAGAATCGGTCGAGTCCACGGCTGCAAACAGCTTCGCGCGTCTCACTGCTCCTGAGATTGATCGCCTTTTCGACGATCGCTCCGGCGCCTTTCCCACAATTCACATTTTCAGTCGATTCGAGCAGGCCCGAGGCGGAAGCGAATTGCATGCCTTGGATCTCGCCGAACGGCTTCGTCAGTACGCACTGGTCGACCTGTGGGCCCCCGAGATGTGCCATGACTCATTTTTAAGTGACGGCTCGGTGCATGTCGTTGATCCCTACGCCGGCCAACTGCCCTCGCCGGGTGGGGTCATCGTTCTGGTCGGCCTCTACTTTGATCTGGGTCCTTGGATTGCGACCGTTCGGCCGTCGCGCATCATCGCTCTCTACAATACGTTCGAGGCGCCTCATTCGATGGAGCGCGTGCGCAACATCGAGCGATGGACAGGGCGGCGGGTCCAGCTGCTGTACTGTTCGGAGATGATGAAGAACGAGCTGGGCTTGCCTGGCTTGTTCGAGCCCTCGCCGACTGATCTCGGCCTGTTCCATCCGGGTGCGCTGAAAAGCCAGCCATTCACGCTCGGACGGCACAGCCGCGACGTGATCGAGAAACATCACCCTGAAGACGAGAGCGTGTATCGAGCGGTTGGCGAGATGGGCGGGCGCTCGCTCGTTATCGGCGGCGTTTCGATGTGCGAGAGCTTTGGCGCCGTCCTCGGTTTGGAGCTTCGGCCTGCAACCTCTAAAGGAATCCCGGAGTTCCTGCGGTCGCTCGATTGCTTCTTTTACCGGACAGGGACCTGGGTCGAACCTTGGGGGCGCGTGGTGATCGAAGCCATGGCGTCCGGGCTCCCCGTCGTTGCGCATCGCCGTGGCGGGTATGCGGAGGCGATCGACCAGGGTGTTAACGGATTTCTGTTCAATGAAACGGAAGAGGCGATCGCCCAAATTACCCAGCTGCAGGCTGACCCCGATCTGCGTCTCTGGATTGGTAGAGAGGCCCGCGCCAGCGCAGAGAGGATCGTTGGCCAAGACGCGATGCGACGCCTAGCGGCCTTCTACTTTTTTGATCCTCTAAGCCTTGCTGAAACGAAGTACGCCTCCGCCGGAGGCCGTTTGCAGCTATGACCGGATAGTAGTTGAGGCGAACCGTCGAAAGCGTGGCCGTTACGTCTCTTCGGGAAAGCGGTAGGTCATAGCACCGCAGCTTTCACACCAAAGCGCACAGTTAGTCGGATATGTGGGAGGAGTGAGACGTGCAACTAGAGCCTGTAGCTGAAGAACAAATCCGAAATCTGTGGCTGCTCAACAAGCCATGCTATCTAAAGCTGCTCGAGATCACCCCGACCGAATATTGGAATTGGGCTTACTGGCGCGGTCTGCAGTTCGCCGATCTAACCCAGAAAGCCAGCGCCTTTTTGGAAAGCTACAAAAGCGCATGCAAGGACATGGTGTTCAGCCACGATTGGTTCTCCGACAAAATCTGGATTTGGCACGAGATCACTGAGCCCTATAAAAACAAACAACCAATGATCCTCGAGGTTGGCGTCTTCGAAGGTCGTTCTGTTGTTTTTTGCATGGAATACTTGCCAGGAAGCAAGGTAACGGCGGTTGATCATTTCGTGATCAAGAAGGGCTTTACCTCCACTCAGAACATTACCCTCAAAATGGACAGCGAGGAGGCATTCAAGCTGAACACAGCTCGATATGGCGACCGCGTCGAGGTATTTTCCGAACCGTCCTGGGCGGCCCTCACTAAGCTGGTCTACCAGGGCCGCAAGTACGACATCATCTATGTCGACGCGTCCCACACGGCACCGGACGTGTTGGCCGATACCCTCATCGCTTGGCGGATGCTTAAGGTCGGCGGCCTTTGGATATGGGACGATTTTCTTCTCGATATCGAGAAGGTCGGCCTTGAAAGCGTGTCCGGTGGCGTGGTCACGTTCCTCAAGATGTACGAGGGATGCTATGAGTGGGTCCATGCGGGATGGCAGGTCGCCATCCGGAAGACCAGCGATTATGGGGTTGGAATGACCATATAGATGAAGAATAGTCTAGGTGTCTGGTCGCGACACCTCATTGGCGTCAGCAGCGACACGCATCGCCTTAACGAGCACGGTCGGATCGGGTGGTATGTATCGAGGTTTCATGAGCGTGGCTTTCGCTTCGAGGTGCTGCCGTAGGACCATTTCGGGTGAGAGTCCTTTGAGGACACGCTGACGCCGACCGTTATAGGCAGCGTTAAAGCCGAGGAAGGTGGCTCGGTTCATCTGAACAGCTCGGCGCGATTGCTAAAGTGGAGCGTCTGCCGGTTTCATGCCGCTGCGAGAAGCGGCCGGTTGAAGTAGACGTGATCGGGCGTTCGGCGGTCAAGCGATGAGTGCGGGCGTCGTTCATTGTAGAAGGTCAGATAACGGCCGATCGAAGCGCGGGCCTAGCTGACCGAGCTATAGGCCCGCAGGTAGACTTCCTCGTATTTGACCGACCGCCAGAGCCGTTCGACGAACACGTTGTCCCGCCAGCACCCTTTGCCATTTATGCTGATGGCGATTTCTCGCAGTGCAGGACGAGAGCTATGACGGAAACTAGGTGACGACGGTGGTTTGAAGGCGGCGTATCGAGGCGGGTGTCCAGCCTGCCAGAACCTCTCACCGAGAGCGATACGCCATGAACGAGCCTATCAATGTTGTCCGCCTTCGTCAGCCCGACGATGTCGATGATCCCCTGACTGATGTGCTGCGCGCCGGTGCGCGGCGGTTGCTTGCCCAAGCTGTTGAGCTGGAAGCTGAGGCGTTTCTGGCCTGCATGCAGGAGTTGAAGCTGCCGGACGGGCGGGCTCGTCTTGTCCGGCATGGCCACGGCCCCGAGCGACCGATCCAGACCGGGATCGGTGCTGTTGGGGTGTCGCGCGTGAATATCCGCGATCGTGGGGCCGCGTCTGACGACGAGAGGGTCCGCTTCACGTCGGCGATCCTACCCAAGTGGTCGCGGCGAACGCGCAGCTTGGATGCGCTG
Source organism: Lichenihabitans psoromatis (assembly GCF_004323635.1). Lineage (NCBI taxonomy): Bacteria > Pseudomonadati > Pseudomonadota > Alphaproteobacteria > Hyphomicrobiales > Lichenihabitantaceae > Lichenihabitans > Lichenihabitans psoromatis. The sequence continues at coordinate 15,732 of NZ_CP036517.1, read as the reverse complement.
TTGCCCGTGTTGTACCTGCGTGGCGTCTCGACCGGCGACTTCCAGGAGGCGCTGACGGCATTGTTTGGCAAGGATGCTTCGAACCTGTCGCCTTCGGTGGTCAGCCGCCTCACGGTCGAGTGGGAGGCCGAGTACGCGCGCTGGCAGACGCGAGACCTGTCGGCACGACGCTATGTCTACATGTGGGCGGACGGCGTCTACCTGCAGGCCCGGATCAAGAGCCAGGCGTTGCGATCAGCGTCTGCTTATGTAGGTTTTCTGTTCCGTTTTTACTCACACCCCGTCTCGTGCGTCTCGCCTTCCCACGCCTGGCACAGTTCTTTCGGCTCTATTCCTGTGAGGCTTCTTTGCTTTGGCTGGGTTCGTTTTCGTCCAGTTCTGAACGTTTGTAGGCGTGGGCCACACTGATTTGACCCCTCCCCTATGTCGCTGACCAAGCCTCAGCCAAGCCAGCCATTCGGGCGATATCACCGTCACGGTGTTCGGGGCGTTGCGCCAGGCTGACAACCGCCACTCCTCCGACCGCATAAGGCCCAGAGCTACGGCCTGACGTACGGCGTTGCGCACGGTCGAGCGGCAGACACCGGCTAGCGCAGCGATATGGCCGAGCGTGAGCTTGCACGCGCCTCTCTTGCTGGCCTCGGCCGCCACAACGGCCAATGCTGCGACCTCGCCCATGGTGAACTGCGCAGCAAGCTGCGGCGGCATTAGGCCCGACGCGGTCCATCGACGACGGCGCTCAAGACTCTCCGGTGACCGCGGGCGGCTCCCGACGTGCTTTCGAGCTATGACTGCCGTTGGAACAGCCTTCTTGGCCTCCACGGCCTCCGCAAGGGCCTGGGCGTCATCCTCCCCGATCACGCCGGCCGCATAGGCCTTCCACACCGCCGCCGATAGCTCAGGCAGCCGGTTCCGTGGTGTTGCCGCGATGGCGCACCGCATCTGTTCCGCAAACATCCTGACCCCTCGTAGGCCGTCTCAGGCGCAAGCGATCTCGATCCGAAAAGCATGCGCTTTCCGGTTGACTCCTTAGGGGGAGCTATGAGACGTTCGCGACTGTCAGGAAGCGAAAGCCCCTATCGATTTCAAAGGCCTTCACGCCGCCAAGCGTGAGGGCCTTTCTCGTTTTACAACCTACCCGGCCATGATCTCTCCGAATCGGCGCACGATTCGCGCCGATTGACCATGACGCCGGGCCGACGGTGAGATGTCAAACAGTCAGCCGGACACCTTGAGCTACCGGATGCGACGCCCATCCTCTGGCACAACCGAAAGATCCACTGCATAGCCCTTCGCGGCGAGTGCCTCGAGGACCAGATAGCGGACCGTTACGCGACGGTTCAGCGCTTCCTGGCGAAGAGCCGTATAGACGGGATCGGGGATCTCAAGTTTCAGTCCTATCCCTTTGGGCTGATGGGCAAATGGTTTTTTGGCCATTTGGTCGCTTGGGTTTTCGAGTGTCTGGCTGTTTGGGACGTTGGACGCCCGGGTGAAGCCTAGATCACCAGCGGCCTCAGAAAGCTTCCGCGCGGCGTCGCCACTGGTAAGCGGCTTCGGACGCGGTGCAGGTTGGAAGAGCGGAGCCTTTGTCATCGGGTAGCCTGCTGCGCTGAAAGGATCTCGAGTAACTCGCCAAGCACGCCTGTGATCTCGTTGTTAGCCTTCATGTCGCCGTCAGGATGGGCGGGCGTAATGCCGGTAAAGTGGATTGCCTGATAAGCGGTCCGCTGGATCACCTCTGTCTTCAGGACCGGGATACTCGCGGCCTGGATCTCCTGCCGGGCGTGGCCGGCGACGCGGCTGGGGAGTGGCGACATCTGCGTAAGCACCGCGCGCGCCGGGATCATTCGACGCAACATCTTCTCGGCCCGCTGGACAACTTCGTAGGTACGGAAGACCTCCTGCAGGTCCATCCCAGACACCTTGGTCGGGATGAGAACGAGGTCCGACTCTGCAATCGCATAGGTCACGGACTGCGAGGCGGCCCCCTCGAGGTCGACGAAGACCAACGAATAGCGCGAGGCAGCCTCGGCGATCTGATCAAGGATTGCCTTCTCGGTTACGCCGGACTTGACGTCGACCTTGCAATCGTCCCCTGCCCGCTCCCGCCAGCTGGCGACGTGGCCATTCGGATCGGCATCGATGATCGCAACGCTGCCGCCCTGACGCGCGAAGGCGTCGGCGAGGCAGATGACAAGAGTGGTCTTCCCGACCCCTCCCTTGGTGGAACATACGCTGATGACGGCCATGAGCCCCTCCGGGCAAGCGACTAACTGCCCAGACGGGCTAGAACCCAAGCGGTTAGGATATCTTTAACCCGATTACCCAAAAACGTTCAAATGAAATCGGTCAAATGGGTATTTGGGCAAGTCAACTTCTCTCGCAAGGGCAAGACGGGCAACTGGGCATCCCACGATCGTGGAAAAGGCCGTCCTCAGGGTTCATGCGGCTGGATGCGTCATACGATGCTCAGGAACAGGGCCAGCGCCCGATTGACACGCAGAAGCAGCGCGTCACCGGCCTTGCCGATCACCTCGCCGATCTTGGCCGCAGGCACGACGGTGATCTTGTCGATCGCGATCTGCGAGAGCTGGCGAAGGCCGTTGCCGGGGGAGGGCTCGACATCCAAGCGGAACAGATCCGCATCACTGCGAACCATTGAGGTGAGCGGGCACACCACGACGGAGGGCAGTTCCGCGAACAGATCGTTCTGCACCACGAGGGCGAGCCGCGGCTTGCCGTAATCGCCAGGGACCGCGATCGTCACAAATTGCCCTCGCTGCATCAGGGCTCAGGCCAATCGGCCACGCAAGCGACGAACTGCATAATCTCATCGACCGCACGCGGGTTGCGTCTGACCACCTCAAGGCGGAGCGGATGATTGGCTGCGGCGGCCTCATAGGTCTGCTGAGCGTTGTATCCGCCGTCGGCGAACACGCATTCCAACCAGGGGAAGCGTTAGCGCAGCTTGTCCAGCAGCAGGGCCGCGCCGTCACGATCTTGGATCGCGGCCGAATGCACGACAAGGCGGATTGGCAGCCCCAGCGTGTCCACCAGGGCATGGATCTTGCGCCCTTTCACCTTCTTGCTTGCGTCATATCCCACTGCGTCGGCTTGGTCGGGGGCTGATTCTGCGCTTTGCACCCCCTTTTTCCGCCGACTTTATCGTCTGACTGTCCATTACCGCAGCTGTGGGGCTCGCCTCTCGGCCCTCTCGTTCACGGAGCAGGACGTACAGCTCGGCCCAGATCGCCTCCCAGGTTCCGTCAGCCTGGAGTTTGCGGAAGATGTTGTACACCGTGGAGCGCGGCGGAAAGCCATCGCGCGGCAGGTACCGCCATGGGCTGCCCGTTCGCAGTAGATAGAAGATCGCGTCCATGGCTTGGCGCATATCGGTTTTGCGTGGACGCCCACCAGGCGTCGCCTGCGGGATGAGGGGCGCCAGCACCGCCCACTCCGCGTCCGTCAGATTGCTGGGGAAACCCCAAACCCTCACGCCTGTCCGTCGCTCTGTGTTCCGTCGTCCATGTCATCGCGCACCCGCCAAAAATGTCGGGCGCTTGAATCACTCAGCTCACGCGAATACAACAGTCTTTTGGGTCAGGCTCTAACTGCTGATGAGTTAAATCACTACAAATTTATAGATCGAAGGGAAGACTATTGCAATGTCATGGGAACGCAGTGAAATGAGCGGTGAGTGGACGGGACATTTTCTTATGAAGATCCATGCGCTCGGGCTCAAGGAATCGGATTTCGAAAAACTTATGGCCAATTCGCTCGCCGACCCTGTCGTAGAATATAATTATTTTATGTACAAAGTTTGCGGAATCGCCGGTCTACAAACGAATTTGCCGTTTGGGACAACTTTTCCTCTTGGCACAAAGTATGCAGACGCAATCGATATTGCAGTCTATCCGACTGTCGTAAAGCTCGCTGTTGACATGTACGACAAGCTTTGGGCGGATCGAGTTACGGGATGCTTGGTCGAGTTCGGGGTCGCTGCCGGGAGTTGGCTCGCCATGCAACTCGATAATATGGAGCGGTGCGGAATGATCCGCGAAACGTGGGGCTTCGACAGTTTCGAGGGCCTCCCGTCGCCTGACGATCATCGCGATGCGCCAGGTTGGTATTCAGGGCAATTCGCAAATGAGCTCGCTGATGTTGCCGCCACCTTGGACCTTGGCTCGAGGCCGCACCTGCATCTCGTGCCGGGCTGGTTCTCCGACAGCCTCAGGACGCCCCAAGCTCAGGCCATCAAGTCAATCGCCTACGCAAAAATCGACGGCGACCTGTATGAGTCCGCAGTAGATTGTCTGGCTTTTTTGAAGGGGCGTCTGAGTAATGGCGCCGTGCTTATGTTCGATGAGTGGACACACGTCCTGCATCAAGGCGAAACGCGAGCATTTTTCGAGTGGGTGCCCCGCGTGCCGGAATACCGGTTCGAGCTTGTTGGCTTCATCAATTATCGAATTTTCTTTCGCGTCTGGCATGTCTCAGTGCCCGACTTGAAATGTGAGATGGCATAGTGGTAGCGCGCCAGCCTTCGCGTGAGCATGCGGATGTAGGCGACGGTGATCCAGGCCTCGGCGCTGTCGAGGGAGGTCTCGAAGTCTTTGCGAGCTGTCGGCATCGGTTGAGCCATGCGAAGGTCCGCTCGACGACCCAGCGGCGGGGCAAGAGTTCAAACCCCTTGGCCTTGTCGTTTCGCTTGATGACCTGGATCGTCCACTGACCGATCTTGCTCAGCCGGCCCTTCAGCTTATCGCCGCCGTATCCACCGTCGGCGAAGACGTGGCGCAGCCAGGGATAACGATGGCGGACCAATTGCAGTACGGCCGGAGCGCCATCACGGTCTTGAACATCGGCGCCGTGGGCGACAAGGCCAACCGTCAGACCGAGCGTGTCGGTCAAAATGTGGCGCTTGCGGCCGTTGATCTTCTTGCCGGCATCGAAGCCACGGACGCCGCCGCTCTCGGTCGTCTTGACGCTCTGGCTGTCGATCACGCCCGCAGTGGGGCTCGCCTCGCGGCCTTCCAGATCACGGGCAGCGACGACAAGGTGATGGTTGATCCGGCGCAAGACACCGCGGTCGCGCCAGTCGTAAAAGTAGCGCTGCACGGTTGATCGGTGCGGGAATTCTTTAGGCAGAAGCGCCCACGCACAACCGCCCGAAGCCAGATGGCATTCATCACCTCCCGCAGGTCGGTGGTTCGAGGTCGACCGACCGGGCGTGGTCCAGGCAGGAGTGGCGCGATCAGCGCCCATTCACGGTCAGGTCGCTTGAATAGCGCTGAGCCGGCCGCCCATACTCGCGCCGAGCGGAGCGCGGGATTGATTACCGTCGCGCCGATCGCGGCACGGATCGGCCTCATCGACTTGCGAACCGCATCGAGGAAGGCCGCGCTGGCATTCTCCATCAGGTGCCAGCGGTCGGCGACCTGGACAGCGCGGGGCAGCGCCTTGGCGGCTGCCTCGCCATACCCGCCACCGCGGTCGCGCGACACGACCTCGATCCCCGGATGCGCCGCTAGCCGTGCTTCGACAGTTGCCCTCTCACGATCCAGCAACAGCGTCACGATCGGGCGGCGTTCGAGGTCGCAGACGATGCTGCCATAGCGGTGGTTGCGGCGGAACGCCCAGTCATCGATGCCGACCACCCTGAGGGTCTCCACTGGCCGCTGTGACCGGCGGCGCACTAGGCGGAGTAAGGTGTCGTTGCTCACCGGCAGCATCAGTCGCTTGGCGAAGCTCGCCCCTGGACGGCCGCCGAGGGCAAGCCCGAGGTGGTGCACGATGCAGTCGAGCCGAGCGGTGCGGCGAGACCGGGACGTGACAACGCCGTGGTCGAAACGCTCCGCGAAGATCCGCTGGCAACACAGTGGCTCGTCACAGCGGAACCGCCGCGCCACCAGGTGGAGACGGATACCGCGGCCCGCGCAGATCGGAGAGGCGCCGCGTGTATCGGCTGTGAACACGGCGCGAGGGGCCCTCGCAGAGCGGACACGCACCCGTGGCCGAGATGGCCTTTGCCGTGATCAGAATGAGGCCGGCATCCAGCGTGACGTCCTCAATGGCCAGACCCGCTGGGATCACGGAGGACAGTTGAAACGTTTGCTGCATGGCGCTGACCTCGCTGACGGCTCAACCACAACCCATCAGCAGACTTCATCAGAAGTGAGTCAGATCCAACTTTGGACGCCTAATCACACTCGACGGCATGGTGGATGTGGCAGCCGCGCAGAAAGGCCCACATGACGGCCTCGATCCCCTCGGGCTCGGATTGCGCTCGGAAAATCGTTCCGGCGCTCGTGGACGGGTGACAATTTCAAAGGCCGGAAAATATATCACGTTCGCAAACCGTGCTTCGATCTCCAAAGTCGCTACTAGCACTACTTTGGCAGATTTCTCTGGGGAGGTTTGGAGAGGAGTTTGTCACAGTGCGGGCATCGCAGCGGTGGCGGGCGTACGAAGAGATCGAGGATGGCTTGCCTGATGGCTGGCATGCTCGGTTGTGGCGGTGGGCCACCGACTCTTTTTTTTCCGCCCCGCTGCTTGGCGGCGGCGGGATTGGAGGAAGGCGTAGGCGATCATCGTCATCAAGGCGTGTCGGTGTAAGCCGGTCCAGGATCTGCCTTCGAAATGATCGAGGCCGAGTTCCTCCTTCAACTGCTGATGAGCCTGCTCACCGATCCACCTCGCCTTGATCGTGGCGGCGAGCGTCTTGATCGTGGTATCGGCCGGCAGGTTCGAGACATAGTCCTTCTGCTCCCCGGTCGAGCGCCGCTCGCCGACGAGCCAGACCTCGTCGCCCGGCATGGCCTGGACGCGGTTGTCGCGCATGCGGTGTCTATGGCCGTCGGCAACCCGGACGCGGCGGACTGCGAACAGGCATGTCAGCCGGCCTTTGGTGCCGCGCCGCCAGCTGACCTTTTGCCATTTTTTTTGAACCAGCATCGCCTCGGCGGAGACCGGAGGCTGATCCGGGATGTGATATTTGCGGGGTGTTCCGACCTTCGCGAGGGGGAACCTCAGGCCGACATCGGCTGCATAGACGGTCTGGCGCCGGGACAAGCCGACCGCCCAAAGCAGACCGCGCTCGCTCAAGGCCTGCCGGAAGGGGCCACTGCATCTGTAGCCGGAATCAGCAAGCACACAGCCGAAGCGCGCACCGGACATGATGACGCGATCGATCTCTTCGATGGCGATCTCCGGCTTTATCAGCGCGACCTGCCGGGCTGCCGGAACACCGGCCCGCGCCATGCGCTCGCGATCGTCTGTCCAACTCTCGGGCAGGAACAGCCGAAGGCCCACCATCACCGGGAGTTCGCGCGAGGCCAAGGTGACCGAGACCAGTGACTGGCAATTGGCGGTCTTTCCAAGCGACGAGGCGTATTGTGGCGCCACGCCCACCGAGTGAAGCCCTTTCTTGGGCAGCGCCGTGTCGTCGATGACGAGGAAGCCTGCCGCGTCACCGACCAAGCGATCCGCTTCCTTCAATAGCGCCGCCTCCAGCGGGGCGCTGTCCCACACCCCGGCGGCGACGAAATGATGAAGTTGGTCGTAGCCGACATCGCCAGCCCGTGCGGCCATCGGCTGAACGCTTTTCCGGTCGCCCGGTCCGATCAAACCGGCGACATAGAGCGGGCATATCCGCCGACGTGCCGGATGCGAAAGCCCGCCAGAAACGGCGCGAGCCATCGCTCCAGATCAGTCCGCCAGTTCGCGTCCGCCACCATCGCAGGTCCGCCTATCAGTCAACACTGACACGCAAATCCGCGACGATTCCACCGGTTCCATCAACCTGCCAAAGTAGTGCTAGTAGCGAAGCCTTGCTGTAGGCGTTGGCGCTCAGAGCGTGTGTAAGAAGGATTCTCTCGCGTGTTGTCTGTGATTCAAAGGGCGTCGGATTGATCCTTGTGAGTCGCAGCCGATAAAAAGCCAGTCAAAAGGCGTGTCTACGCCACCGCTCGGAGCGACGGTCAGTGGGCACCGACCGAGCCGCTGATCCCCGCCGCTACACCGGGAGGCAGACCCCGCAAGGCAGCGACGCGGGACCTGGTTGATGCGATTTTCTACTTTCTGCGATCGGGTGGGGCCTGGCGCTTGCTTCTGCACGGTCTGCCGCCCTGGCAGACCGTCTACGACGATCTCCGTCGCTGGCAGCGGAAGGGCGTCTGGACCCGGATCCCAATAACGCTCCACAACCAAACAGCTAAGGTGTCAAGAAGATCGACCTCCATCAGATCAATGATCATCGTCTCAAACGTTCAGGTCAAGGCCGTCGCGCCCAATTCGTTTCCGCTCAGGCATCTCTTACCAGGCCGCGGCCCAGCGTGGCAGAAGGGATTGGGCGGCGTGAAAATCGTCCGGCGTTCCGATGTCAATGAACTCCGCATCGCTGCGATAGGCGACAATGTCGAGGTCGCCAGGCTCGGCGAGAACGTCGCGTTCGAAGCTGAAGCTGCCTGGCATGGGACGCCGTTGAACGAGATCCCGGCGCATGACATAAAGGCCGCCGTTGACCAGCCCCGGTCCTGTCGGGCCTTTCTCGTCAAGGCCGAGCAGCCGCTCCGCCGCGACTCGGACGCTGCCATAGCGCGCCCGATCCGCGACCGGCCTCACCGTCATCACGATATCGGCCCCTGCCGCCGCACGAGCCCTTAAGCTGGCGAGCGGGGTGCCAATCCAGCTGTCGCCATTTATTACGACGACATACTCGGCCCTGCAATGCGCCATTGCGGCCCATATTGCCCCTCCAGTTCCCAGCGGTTCGGTTTCCGGAGAATACGTGATCATCATGCCGGCATGGCTTCGCTGGATGGCGGCCTCCACAGCCGCGCTCATGTAGCCCGTGGCCAACACCACATGCGACATCTCTTGCCGGGCTAAGCCGTCCAGCAGCCAGGATAGAAACGGGCGGCCAGCCACGGGCGCCAGGACCTTAGGAATCTCGGTCACGACGGAGCGCAAGCGTGTACCCAGGCCGCCGGCCAGGATGATGGCTTCCTTCTGACTGTTCACGTTGGACGGGGAAACATGACGGCTTCCACCATCGCACAGATCGCATGGCCGAGAAGTTCGTGTCCCTCTTGAATCCGCGGAGTCGAGTCGCTAGGCACGCGGATGCACAAGTCGCACAGTTCCAGCATGTCGCCTCCATGCCGCCCGGTGAAACCTACGGTGGTAACCTCTCGCTCTCTCGCGGCTTTCAGGGCGCCGATGATGTTGGGTGAGCGTCCGGATGTCGAGATTGCGAACAGCACATCCCCGGCGCGGGCTAACGCCTCCACTTGGCGCGAGAAGCTGCTGTCGAACCCGTAGTCGTTGCCGATGCTCGTGAGGATGGACGTGTCGGTTGTTAGAGCGATCGCCGGCAAGCCGGGACGGTCGTAAAGGAATCGGGACACCAATTCGCCGGCCCAATGCTGGGCATCCGCGGCGCTGCCTCCATTGCCGCAGATCATTAGCTTGCCCCCGGCCCGAAAGCTTTCAACCACCCGGTCGACTGAATCCACGGTCGCCTGGCACAACGCGGCATCCGCCTCCATGGCCTCCAACACGCTCGATGACGCGCGAATCATTGCCTTGAGTGAGGCTACACCCTCCATGCTGTGGCTCCTTCGGCCGTGAAATGGCATCTTTCGGTGCGGAAACCCTTTTGCTCCAAAGCCGTGATGAGTTCGCGCTTTCGTTCGAGGGAAACCAGGAACATCATGAAACCTCCGCCGCCGGCCCCAGAAATCTTACCCGCTTCGGCGCCGGCCGCGATGGCGGTCTTCAGCGCGTCCTCGATGTGGTCGTTGCTGATGCCGGCCGCCATGTTGCGCTTGCTTGTCCATCCCTCACGCAGGGTTTCTGCGAGAAGATTCAGGTCGCCTTTCAGAAGCGCCTCTTTCATGGCCACCGCCGAAAGCTTTAGCTTATGCATAGCCTCGACCGAGCGTGTTACGCCGGCGCGGACGTTTGACGATTGCTCGTCGATGATGTTGGCGCTTTCACGGCTCACGCCAGTGTAGGATAGGATGGTGCGCGACTCAAGTTCGTTGATGACTTCCCGCTTGATCCGAAGCGGGTTTACGATCACGGCATCGTTAGCGCGGAACTCCATGAAATTAAAGCCGCCGAAGGTCGCGGCATATTGGTCCTGTCGGCCCCCGTGCTGACCAAGATCCACCCGCTCGATCTCGAACGCGAGATGGGCGACGTCATATTCCCCGAGTGGCAGGCCGAAATACTCGACGAAAGCCTGCAACACCGCCACGACAAGCGTGGAGGACGATCCTAGCCCGGACCCCGCCGGAGCCTCTGAATGAGTGACGATCCGGAACGGGAGGGCGCGACCCTTCATGTAATCTCGCATTATGCGGTTGTAGACAGCCTTTACCAAGTCGAGCCGACCATCGAGAGGCGGAAGCTCGGTGGTCGGATAGTTCAACGACAGACCGAGGTCATGACTCTCGATCAGGATCTGGTCGGTGTAGGTCAGTTCCAGCGTGGCGTAGACATATCGGCTGATGGTAGCGTTCATCACTGCGCCAGAATGCAGGTCGCAATATGGTGAAACGTCGGTCCCACCGCCCGCCAGACCCAGGCGCAGGGGGGCTCTGGCGCGGACGATCAGGTTGCCCTGATGCTCGGCAACTGAGCGACCACGCCGCGTAAGCTCTTGCAATGTGTTCGGCATAACGTTGCTGTCGACCCTTTCGCGAACGGGGCGATCCGGCGAACGGCAACGGCCGTGCTGGCGACATGAATTTGTCGTGCCGCATTCGATGAAAGCACATTTGACAAGCCATGTCATCCAACTACGTCTCGATGATGTTCTTCACATTCCAACGGAGCGCGACGCCTTGACAGGACGCCATCGTTCTTCAATGTCGCTGGCGTGCGACCCAGGCAGGGGTGTACGTGCGACCCAGGCAGGGGTGAAGACGTCTGAAAACAGGATTTTCGCGTCAAGGTGAACGATGATTTGCGGGAGCTGAGGCGATGCCAAGTTGCTTCGTGACGATCGCGACCCCAGAATATTACGCAAGGGCATGCGTATTGCGCGACTCGATCCGCGAGGCGATGGGGACCGAGGTTCGGTTCGTCGTTCTCGCGGTGAGCGACGCCGGCGGTGGCGGGTGGCTCACCGACAAGGTGACGTGGTTGACCCCTGACGACTTGGGCTTGCCGTTCTTCTGGGACATGGCCTTCCGCTACGAGTTGTTCGCGCTCGCCAATGCCTTGAAGCCTTTCCTTATCGCTCACGTGCTGCGGACCACGCAGACCCAGGACCTCGTCTTCCTCGACGCCGATACCACGGTGCTGGGTCCGTTCTTGGAAGTCGATGTCGCGCTGGCTCAACAGGGAACCTCGATCTTGCTCACCCCGCATGCCGATCGGCCGCAGGAGCGATCTCTGCCGCCAACGGAAATCGACTTGCTGCGTCACGGCATCATCAATGGAGGATTCATCGCGCTGAATGCCGGTGCGGCCGCCACAGCGATGGTGAACTGGTGGTGCGAGCGGATGCGCACCGAATGCCGCTATGACCCCGAGCACGGCCTTTATGGCGACCAGCGCTGGCTCGATCTCGTTCCGAGCCTATTCGACGAAGTCAGGATTTTTCGGCATAGAGGCTACAACGCGGCCTACTGGAACGACCCTGATCGCCGGCCGGAGCGCCGGGGTGAAGCTTGGTTCGTCGGTGACGTTCCGTTGCGCTTCTACCACTTCAGTCGCTGGAACATAGAGGGAGGCGAAAGTCTCGTCGCCTACAAGGATCTGTTTTATCGCTCGATCAATCTCGACCGCGACAGGCTGCTGGAGGATTACCGTCAAAGCGTCATCGAGACGAAGGCCGTGTTGCCGGAACCGCCCGTCACAAGACCGTTCAGCCTGTTCTCGGACGGATCATCGATCCCTGGGATCGTCCGTAGCGCGTATAGTAGCGCGTTTGGCTCGCGGGAGGCCAGCCATGCCGAGCTGTTTACCCACGGCCTCGAGATGGTCCTCCAGCCATGCGAGGATCTGCCGTCCTTTTCGAGGATCGCGCTACCGCATCTTTACGCGACCATCTGGCGTCTGCGAAAGGACCTGCACACGAATCGCTTCGACCTGATGAACCGGGACGGCCAATTGTGGTTCATGGAATGGGTCCGCGAGTACATGCAGGGCGATTACGGTGTTCCGGATCGCGCCTTGGGGCCGGCCCATCACGCACTCGCGGCGGCGGCGGATGAACCTGCGTCGGATACCGCCTAAAGGGCGCCCGTCTCACGGGTCCTGGCCAAATCCGCGAAGCGCATCTCATAAACCTCTTGCGACGTGTTCAAAACGTCATCAAAACGATCAATATCGCCGCTCAGGCAGGCGAGGCGAAACAGTATCTCGTCGAGGTTGGCGCTGCCGGAGGCGAGGCGGCGGCCCTGGGCGTCCAGTCCAGCGCCAAGCTCGGCAAGCCGATCATGGTGTGAGCGGAGGGCGTCGGCCAGAACTTCGTGCGAGAGGCGCGTTCTATCTGCAGCTGCCTTGGCCTCATCGTGTTGTCCCTGGAGCTCCTCGACCCGCCGTTCGCAGGCGGCCAGCCGTGCTGCGAATGCCTTGCGGTCGCGTGACGAAAACGGGTCGGTCAGAACCGCGAGAAAAGATCGGAACGTCATGCACCCCCGGACAAGAAAGGTTCCGCTTGTGAAACGCCGATTGTGGGTGGGGCGTCGGCGAGAACGGTGAGATTTTCCACCAGGTTTTCGTAAAACGAGTTCTCCTCACGGGCCAGCAGGTGAACGCGGGCAGACGGGGTGATCGTCCCGTCGTCAAAGCCGACGATCGTCCGTCCAGTCGCGACAGCCCGCGAGACCATGTCCTCCACCTCCGAGAACATCGTTCCCCCAATGACCAGGAACGTGCCTGGCTGAACGCCACCGACAGGCACCGGGACCAGTAGTTCGGCCGCAGCGAGTCGCATGATCACGGCGGCGGCGGCGGGATCTCGCGAGTTCCGGGCGATCGTCAGCGGTGCAATCCCACGCGCTGCGCGCCGCGTATTAGCGGCCCGGATGCCACCCAGCGCGAAATCCAGCCAACGCGGGGTGGTGGGGATCACGAGCTCGACCAGCAACGGGTCAAAGGGTGCGTCCCAATCCTCCTCAATCATGACCCCAAATGGCTTGGGGGCGATCACGACAGGACCATCGGTCATGGGACGAAGCAAGTGCGCGATGCTTTCGGTCGGAGCATGGAGGCGCAGGAGGGGAAGACGCGCGCGCAGAGCGGCCAGCGAAGCGCCGCTCTCCTGGATGAGCAGCAGAAGTCGATCGACGTCGGACCCGATCGAGGCTAGCGCCACCATCTCGGCCAGAGCGCGTCGTTGCCGACCACGCAGTCCGATCCTGATGAGCCGGGCAGAGGCCATGTCGCAGACCGACAGACTGGTATCGCGCGGCGCGCAAGCCGCCCGACGCCATTGTGTGGCGGAGGTTTCGTAAGCCTGGAGCGCGATCATGCTGTGCCGGGCGCCATCAATGGACAACATCCGTCGTCGCAATCCCGATCGGATCTTGCCGCGCGGCCCACGCTGTGCGGCTCCAACCAGGCTTCGAACTGGGGCAGAAACCTTTCGGTTTGTCCCGCCCAGGTGCAGAGGGCGTCGACCCTTTCCGACCGCCGCCCGGGCGGCTCGCGGCAGCTTGCCGTAAGTTTGGCGATCGCGTTTTGAAAACCAGCATAATCTGTGTCGTCAACCACCTCGACACCGGGCTCGTTCATCAGGGGCTCGAAGCCCCTAAAGGCGGAGCGCGTCGCCACAATCGGCAGGTGGGACAGTAAGGCTTCCGCTGTTTTCAGGTTCGATCCGCGGCCGGCGGTAATTGGCAGGATGGCGACATCGGCCGCCGTGAACGCCGCCTGTTTGCCTGCATGGTCGATTTCCCCCAGCAGGATCAACCGGGACCGAATATCCGGCGGCAGTTGAGCTCGGTTGATGGTTCGGGCGATCGCGCCGACCAGCAGTACGGTCGGCAACCGCTCGTGCCCGCGGCGGGGGTCGTCCAAAACATGTTTGACGAGCCCGCGGAAATTGGGCTCCCAATCGAAGCTGACCATCAGGAGAACCGGGATATCGCCGTCGATCCCGAGCGCCCGCCGGGCGCTCGACCGCTCGTCGGCGACGCCGACGACGGGGGGGGATGCGCTCCGTTCCCGCAAACCAGCACCGACTGCGCCCCCGCCCGCTCGAACAGGGCAGCCTCCTCATGGGTCACCGCGACCACCAGATCGGCCGCCCGCACAAAGTCGAGTTCGGTCCGTTTTACTCGACTGACAACATGCTGGCGCATCCGTGACCGATCGGCCTGGATATCCTGCCGAACAAGCCATTCAACATTGTGGGACGAATAGACGACCCGGGGGTCGCCCCATCGGGCGAGGTGCTTCTTCTGATAGGGCCAAAGATAAGGCTGTTCGATCCACAGCACGTCGGGCTTGAGAACCTCAATCCGATCCGCAATGGCAAGCGCGAACTCGGACCGGTTTTCGATCACGGCTGGAAACCGGATCTCCGCTTCGTCGGGATAACGACTCAACCACGCTATTTGGGTGGCATCATAGCAGTAATCGTCTGGCGCCAGCCGTTCGGACCAGCCAAACGTCTCGACGAGCGACACCATATGGCCGGAGGCCGACAAAGCTGCCCTGAGCGCCGCGCTCCGCCTTTGGCCGCCGAACACCGGGTGGCGGGTCGAGAAATGCGTCAGCTGGACGACTGCTACCATCACGACAACCTTCTGTGACGGCAGCGTTGCCATCCAGACCACACAGTGTAAATAGCGGGGTGGGACGGAGCAACCCTACCTACAAGTACTCCCTGCCGGAGCCACAGCAACAGGCGAAAAATGGATCGCGACCAGCAGCACGGCAGACGTCCGACCGGACTTACGTCTGTGCCAAGGATGTGACGTTGAACGACAGGTGGTAGATGGCGCTGGTCACCCTTGAATCCCTGCGCAGCAGGTCGATTACGCACGCCATCTCGCTCGGAGCGGAATGCGTCGTCGCTTACAACCTTCGAAGATTCTTTAACTTTTCGGCCGCATTCCCGTTCGACTGGTGGATATCGCCAATCGCGTCCGTTTGTAGCCTGCTGTTGCAGTTCGACACGGTCGATCTTTATGATCCGGGCAAGCTGAGTTTGCTTGAAGGACACATCAGCACGGTCCGACATGTCGACCACGGCATATGGCTTCACCACGAGTTTCCACGGGCATGGAACGGCACAATGGGAGTTGTTGTGGCCGACTACGCGGACTACATTGCCAAGGCCAAGTCACGAACCTTGTTTCTGCGCGAGCGTTTGTTGGCCTGTAACCATGCTGGGAACCGCATCCTGTTCGTAAGGAAGCGCTCGTGGGCTCACGACCAGGGTGTTGCGTCCGAGTACCTTGAACTAGTCGAGGCCTTATCGCACGTTTTTCCTCTTGTCGAATTCGGCGTGTTGCTAGTGAATTTCCATCCGAATTCATCGCGGGATGACACATTGACATTCGCTTACACTCAGGCTCCGGAGGAGCCGCTTCGCGCCGCCAACGCGGAGTGGGACCGCATCCTGAACGACGCCGGACTGCATCTTGATAATCCGGATCTCGGATTGTTCTCGGATGCCGATACGGCGCCTGAGTAGAGCCTTGTGGGTGAAAATGGCACAAGCCAAATTAGCGTGCGAACCGGCGGAGATCAAGGCTTCCAGCCCTC
>NZ_CP036516.1 GCF_004323635.1 Lichenihabitans psoromatis | reverse complement strand
GGTCGACCGCAAGGTCGAACCGTGCGGCCAGTGCGGCTGTCCTGGCCTGCAGGACCTCGGCCG
Source organism: Lichenihabitans psoromatis (assembly GCF_004323635.1). Taxonomy (NCBI): domain Bacteria; kingdom Pseudomonadati; phylum Pseudomonadota; class Alphaproteobacteria; order Hyphomicrobiales; family Lichenihabitantaceae; genus Lichenihabitans; species Lichenihabitans psoromatis. Next base: position 152,195 of record NZ_CP036516.1, on the reverse strand, counting down.
AGGCCCGCCTGGGCGTCTCGTCCAGCCCAGGTGGATGTTCTCGGCGACCGTGAAGGCTGCACCAGCTTGAAGTGCTGGTGCACCATGCCGATGCCGGCCGCGATCGACTCGAGCGGCGAGGCCGCCTGCGGGCATAGCCGTTGAGGATGATCTCGCCCGAGTCCGGCTGGTAGAGGCCGGTCAGGATGTTCATCAGCGTCGATTGCCGGCGCCGTTCTCTCCCAGCAGCGCGTGGATCTCGCCCGCGCGGATCTCGAGGTCGACGTCGGCATTGGCAACCACCCCGGCGAACAGCTTGCCGATGCCGCGCAGGAGCACGGGCGGGGGCATGCCCGGCTGTGGCCTGCTGGCAGAACCGTTGGGGCGGCGTCGGCGGATATGGCGGGCGAGGTCAACTGCCAGGCCCTGGACGCCATCGATCGACCAATCCCAATTGTAGAGCTGGGTTCGGTCATCGTCTCGCCCGCCTTGACCCGCACCTGCCCTTGCTGTCCTTGAGTTCGCCCGTGAACGGCGACCAGCCGCCGAGGATCCTGGTCCGCACGGCATCCGCCTTCGCCTGCACGTCCTTGGGGACGGACTCGCCCCACCGGTCGACGTCGATCCCCTTGCCCATGGGCAGGATGGCTTCCGACGGCGTCCACTGGCCGGAGATACGCTTCCTCACCTGGTCGACGTAGAAGGCGTTCCAATCGCAGACGATCGAGGTCACGTAGGACTTCGGACCGAAGGCGCGCATGTCGGTGTTCCACATGGCGGCCGGCACGCCCGCGCTTCTCGGCGACCTGCAGGTAGCCGGCCTCGTCCATGATGCCGAACACGAAATCGCAGCCGTTGTCGATCAACGCGGTGCCGGCCTGCGTCGCGCCTTGCGGGTCGAACCAGGAATTGATCGTGATCACCTGGAGGCTGGCCTTCGGGTTCACCGATCGTGCGCCCATCAGGTAAGCGTTCGTCCCGGAGAAGACCGATGCCACGGAAAGGACGCGATGTAGCCCAGCTTTCCCGTCTTGCTCATCAGGCCCGCAGCGACACCTAGGACGTAGGTCGGATACCAGTGCGCGACATAGTACCAGCCGACGTTCTCGGCCGTGTTCCTGCCGTCGCATTCCATGAAGCCGACCCCGGGCGCCTGGGCGGCCGCGTCGGAGAGGAAGTCACCGAAGTCGAGGTTGCGAAGACGAGTTGGCGCCCTGCTGGACGAATTGCCGAAAAATCCGGCTGGCATCGGCCGAATAGGGCACGTTTTCCACGAAGAGCGTCTTGGCTAGTGGGAAGGCCATCTGGACGCCTTCATGCCGAGGTCGTGCGTCGAGGTCCACCCTTGGTCCGTCACCGGCCCGACATGGCCGAAGGCGATGACGGCCTCTTCCTCCTTGATGGCAGGCAGGGGCGCGGCGGCGCGCGCGAGGCGCGGCATCGCTGGAAGCAGCAGGGAGGTTCCGGCGGCGACGCCGAGCGCCATTAGGCCCGTCGGCTCGGATGACGTGTATCGAACATGGATTGCTCCTCATTGCCGTGTGGTCGGCGGGTGGTTGGTCTTGCTCGAGCCGCCGCGATCCCGGAGCAAGGTCGTTGGGATGATGCCGCTCGCCTGGGACCAGCCTCCCACAGGCTGGTCGCGCGGGCTGGTCGCGCGGGATGCTCGCGCCGGGCGGGCCAAGTCGCGGCTCTGCCGCGTTGCGGGCAGGCGCCGCCGCAACCTCAATGGTAGTCCGGGATGCCCGGCATCGAGATGAAGCCGGGAAGGGTGCGGATCCGCCGCGCCCAGCGCCTGAGCGCTGGATAGGCGTCGTGCTCGATGCCGGAGTCGCGACTCAAGGCGAAGGATGGAAGAGCGCGAGGTCGGCCAGCGTCGGCCCGTTGCCCACCATCCATGCGTCGCCCGCGAGGCGGCGCGCGGTCATGTGGTCGTCCATGATCCGGAAGGCGCGGCGCGCCGCGGCAGACGCGGCGGGACCGTCAGCCGGCTCGTCGAAGACGGCATGCCGCCGCGCCAGCACCGCCGCATGGAGGTCGCGGGCCGCGAAGACCAGCCACATCAGCACCTGTCCGAAGGCGACCGGCTCCGCGGCAGCCAGCTCCGTGCGGGCTCATGGCGGACGGCCAGATAGGCCAGGATCGCCTCCGCGTCGCGCATCGCGACGGCTTCGTCCTCGAGGATTGGCAGCGTGCCGAGCGGGTTTGTCAGGAGCAGCGGCGGCCGCGTCTGCTCGGCCGCCGGCACCATGTTGACGGCCACCTTCCGGTAAGGAGGCCGAGGACCGCGAGGAGCAGGCGAACCTTGTAGCAATTCTCGTCGAGCTCGAAGTCGTGGAGGATGAGGCTCGTCACGCTGGGACCCCGCTGGCCCGCTGGCCGCTTCCATGTCGCGCCGCACGGCTTCCGCCCAGAGCGAGACGGCCGAGGTGTCCACGCCCGCGCCAGATTCGAGGACGAGGTGCATCATCGTTTCGGTGGCCGACGTCGGCTGGACGGCTACGTGCAGGCGGTGGTCGCCCGCCGCGAATGTCAGGAGCGGACCGTCGGGTCCGGTGGCAAGGGTCTCTGCGCCTTCGAGCGGCGGAGGGCCGGACTGAAGCAACGCGAGCACCCGGTCCATGGGCGCGCTCACGGACACGCTGCGGACCGGCGCGGTGTCGGCACTGCCCCAGGGGGGCTCCTCTCGGCCGGATCCCCGCCGAGGAACATCCAGATCAAGCCGAGCCGTTCGACCGAGGCGAACCGCTCGACCCCGATGGTCGCCGCGACCTCCAGCTTCGGGTGGGCCGGGATGTACCGGCACCGCCCGGCAGCGTCGAACTGCCACCCGTGATAGAGACAGGCGATGTAATTACCGCGCACGAAGCCGAAGCTCAGCCGCGTGCCGCGATGCGGGCAGCGGTCCTCCCACACGTGCGACCGGCCGGCGTCGTCGCGCCAGACCACCATCTCGCGGCCGAAGAGGCGTGCGCCGGTCGAGGTTCCCCTCTCGAGGTCATCCGCCAGTCCGAGCGCGAACCAGCCCGATCGAGGCGTCATTCGGTCTCCTCCGTCGAGGCCGGGCCCCAGCGTTCGACGACGAGCACGAGGCAATCGAACGGCCCCAGGCTGCAGGCCATCTCGAAGGCGTCGATCAGGTCGGGTTCTCCCACCAAGGTCACGGTCACGGCCTCCCTGCCGACGTCGCCGAAGCGCACGCCGAGGTCGAGGCGCCGGGCGCGGTGTTCGGCGAACTCGATGAAGCCCACTGGATCGAGCCTGCCGCGGAACGAGATTGTGGTTGCGTCACTCACATGTTTTCCTGGCTGATCAAGGGGCGGTCGGTTGCGGGTGACGGCGTGAATAGTGGGTCGGCGGCAACGGACACCGCCTCGAGCCGGGGTTATGTCGCGAAGAGCTCCTTCGCCATCCGCGAATGCTCCTCCTGCAGCCGGCGGACATCCACGCCGACCGGTTGGCCGTCGACCACGCGCCACCGGCCGGCGACCATGACCCGATCGGCCCGGATGGCGCCGCAAAGCACCAGGGCCGCGATCGGGTCGTGGCTTCCGGAAAACCGCAGGTCGTCGAGCGTGAAGAGGGCAAGGTCGGCTTCTCGACCTGATCGTCCCCCCTTGAAGTGGTCCATCCCGATGTATGGCTTTCGAGCCTGGAGGATGGATCGATGGGAAGACGACCGAAGCCTGAAGAGATCGTGAGCAAGCTGCGTCAGGTCGACGTGTTGGTCTCACAGGGGAAGACCGTTGCGGACTCGGTTCGCTCGATCGGGGTGACCGAGGTCACCTACTACCGGTGGCGGAAGGAGTTCGGCGGCTTGAAGCTTGACCAGGTCAAGCGCCTGAAGGAGCTGGAGACGGAGAACATGCGGCTTCGCAAGGCGATCGCCGACCTCACGCTCGACAAGCTGATTCTGAAGGAGGCGGCCTCGGGAAACTTCTGAGCCCCGCGCGCCGGCGCGTCTGCATCGAGCATGTGCGACAGCATTTGCCTGTCTCCGAGCGCCGCGTCTGTGCGGCGCTCGGTCAGCACCGCTCGACGCAGCGCAAGGCGCCGCGGGGCTTTGACGACGAAGAGGCGTTGACGGGCGACATCATCGAGCTGGCGCGGCAGTACGGCCGCTACGGCTATCGCAAGATCGCGGCGTTGCTGCGCGATGCCGGGTGGCTGGTAAACGACAAGCGGGTCGAGCGCATCTGGCGATGCGAAGGGCTGAAGGTGCCGGCCAAGCAGCCGAAGAAGGGACGTCTCTGGCTCAACGACGGCTCCTGCATTCGCCTCCGGCCCGAGCACCGCGATCACGTCTGGTCGTACGACTTTGTCGAGGATCGCACGCATGACGGCCGCAAGTTCAGGACCCTCAATGTCGTCGACGAGTTCACCCGGGAGTGCCTGGCCATCCGGGTCGCGCGCAAGCTCAACTCGACCGACGTCATTGACGTTCTGTCCGACCTGTTCATCCTGCGCGGCGTGCCTGGTCACATCCGTTCGGACAACGGCCCCGAGTTCATCGCCCAGGCTGTGCAAGACTGGATCACGGCGGTTGGAGCAAAGACCGCCTATATTGCCCCAGGCAGCCCGTGGGAGAACGGCTACGTCGAGTCGTTCAACGCTCGCTTCCGAGACGAGCTGCTCGACGGAGAGATCTTCTACTCGCTCAAGGAAGCTCAGGTCATCATCGAAAGCTGGAGAAGGCATTACAATACTGTGCGCCCGCACGGATCAATCGGCTACAAGCCCCCGGCGCCGGAGGTCTTCGTGCCCGCCTTCGCCGCATGGCCGGCTGCGAAACCCCGACCATCTCCGCCGGCCATGCTCAGGGTGGCGCCCAGGCCGACCATGAACTAACAATCAACCCGGACCACCCGATGGGGGCCGATCAGAGGCGCATCTCAAGGACACCTCGGGATCGGTCAAGGCCAAGCGGATCGCTAACATCCTTGCGGACGGCCAGGAGCCGATTATCCGTGTCATCGCCCGGAATTTGAGCGAGCACGACGCACTGCTGGTCGAGAAGACGCTGCTTTGGAAGCTCGGCAAGGACCTATCGAATATCGCGACAGGCTTCTATAGTGAGAACTTCCGACCAGACTACAAGATGCATATCGAGTTGACTGGCTTCGACTTTGAAAACAGCGTGTATTACTTCAACGTAGGCCAAGGCGACACGCGCCTATGGGTCGACTGCAAGAAGCACGGATTTATCTCGGCAGGAGGGTCGAAGCTCTGGCGGGATTCCATCATGGGGTTTCGCAAAGGCGACGTGCTCGCGGCCTACCTGAAGGGAAACGGGTTCGTCGGCATCGGCCGGATAGTGGAGACGCCTCGCCCTATCCGGCACGTCACGATCGGCGGCGTTCCGCTCCTCAATGCTGGGCTTGTGAGCAACGGTATGGACCGCGACCTGCAATCCGACGAGAAGTGCGAATATGTGGCAATGGTCGAGTGGATCAGGGCCGTCGATGCCGGCGAAGCCAAGTGGAAGGCCAAATCCGGCATCTACACGACCACCCACGTCCGGGCGTCCCTCGACGGACAGCCAAAACGCTGGCGTTCCTGGAAGGCGAGTTCGGCGTCGACTTCAGGGCACTCGTGCAATGACGCTCGCTTTCCAGGCTCCTGGAAAGCCGCCTCAAAATCCTGGCCGCCGTAGAACACGCCTTCGATCAGGACGGCATCGGGGGTTACACAAAGGCGATGGTGGCGCGACGTTTAAACCTAATAGTTCGCAGCCCGGCCAGCAGATCATCTCGTAGGCAGACACGGCGGATTCGCATAATAGGCTGGTATGGAACACGAGCACCGTCCTCCGGTGCTCAGCCTGCAGAGAGTCGGGATGGTAGCCGCGATTAGATCAACTTGATCTTAAGCGCTCGAAGGGCCGGGATCAATCCGGCGAGGCTTTCCATTTGGACCACCGCGCCGGCCGCAAGCTTCGGTGAGACAGCCCTCTCGTAAACTGCGACGCAGTCCTGCTCTTTGCGCAGCCTCGACCGGTAGAGGATGCCGTCGAGGTCTGTGGTGTCATGGACCGTCTGGCTGAAGTCTCGTGCCTCATCCTGCGACTTGGCTCCGACGATGTCCGTCGAAACACCGAGTTCGAAGCAACCGTTGCCGCGAAGGTTTAACACGCGGAGGGGTGCTCTGGCACTGACCTCGCACACGCCCCAATCGGCGACATCGCTCCGCGCAAGCTCGCGCGTGGTCTTTCCCTCGAAACGATCTCGAACGATCGCTTCGGCGATGCTCGTCGGAAGATCCTCGGCAACGTAGATCAGCTTGAACGCGTCGGCGGGGCTGGCGAACCGTGTCTTGCCGAACCCCATCCCAAGAGGGGTCGAACGGAACGCCCACGGTGTCGTGCGAAGGTACTCAGTGGGTTGGAAACGGCGGGTCAGGGAGGCGATGATAGCCGGATCGAGAGGCATCGCCTAAACGAAGTCGCGCTCAGCCGCTCGGACGACGGCCTCACGGCCACCCTCTTTCAGGACGTCCAAAGGCAGCCGATGCTGCAGAGAACCGTGGGGTTGTCGAAGCCATAGCCACGCTGACCGGGCGTCAGGGGTCACCTTCAGGATATCGGCAACTCCCTCGAGGGGACGCGCGTCCACAAACTGCTCCAGCGGATACGCACGTTTGCGCTCGCCACGGAGCAGACCGATGACGGACCCGTTTTGCTGCCAGCTGCTGAGCGTCGAACGCGGGATGCCGAGGGTCTCCTCGATTTCGCCCGTCCCCGCTGTGGGGCCCGCCCAGCTTTCCAGCGGTCGAGCCTTGGCGTATCGATCCAGGCGCTTGCGTCCCTCGGCCACACGGATCCGCTCGCCAAGCCCGGTTCCGCGGCTGAACTCGACGTCGCCGCCAGGATCCTCGACGCTCTTGTGATCGGGTCGCACGCTTCGGCTGCGCCACGCATCGAGAAGCGCTACGCGAAGCTTGTCCTTGCCCTGCGCGATCTCGCGACGTTCGGCTTCCGGGAGTTCGGCAACGACCTCCCACACCGCCGCCATGACGCGGGCCAAGGTGCGAACATCGCCGAGCGATGCCGTCGGATTCTGTTTGCGAAGCGCCGCGCGAACATCGCCTTCGCTGAGGGAGTTCTGGTCGGATCGCGCCTGTAAGGCTGCATGGCTCATGGAACATCTCCTGTCCACTAGATAGGCTTGATTGAACGGATTGTCCACATCGCCTATTGATCGCGGCAGTCGGTGTGGCCTCGTGCGATATGCTTTGCCCCGGTCCCATTCTGGAATTTGGGCGTTTTTGGCAAGTTCTGATGGATTCATAGCGCGCCCTGTGCCGGGCCCCGCTCTACTCCGCCGGCGCGCCGGCTCCACGGAGCCCGATGGTCTCCGCCTTCGGTCACGATCGGTCGCGCGAGCAGCGAGCCGGGTCGAGCGAGGCCACCACCGCACTGCCGGAAAGAGTGAGAGCGCGGCCGGTCTGGCCGTGACGGTCGAGGAGTGGCGAGAAAGGCTCGCCTGCGGCCGGTCACGGAGAGCCACCATGAGCCGAGCCGACACGCGCACCCGCCCCGCCCCGAGCCGCTCCTCGCTCTACCAGGAGATCACGGACCGCATCATCGCCGAGCTGGAAGAGGGCCGCGTCCCGTGGGTGCAGCCCTGGGCCGCGGCCAGTGCGCCCCTGGCCATGCCGCAGAACGCCTTGACGGGTCGTCGCTACTCGGGCGTCAACATCCTGATCCTCTGGGACACGGTCATCCAGCGGGGTTTCGGGACACAGAGCTGGCTCACGTTCCGACAGGCGCTGTCGCTCGGCGGATCCGTGCGCAAGGGGAGCGAGGGACGACCGTGGTCTATGCCAGCCGGTTCACGCCGGGCGACGCCCAGCCCGTCGAGTCAGGCCGGGCAGACTCCCGCGCGGGCATCCCGTTTCTGAAGCGCTTCACCGTCTTCAACACCGATCAGTGCGACGGGCTCCCCAAGACCCTGACGACGCCGCTTCCGCCTGTCCCGGACGACATGATTCCCCCATCGATCGATGCTTTGGTGAAGGCGAGCGGGGCCGTCGTGCGGATCGGCGGCGACAAGGCGTTCTACAGCGTCACCCATGACTATGTGCAGGTCCCGCGCCCCGACGCGTTTCTGGTCCCGATCAATTTCGCCCGGACGCTGGCGCACGAGCTGTCGCACTGGGGCGGGGCAGCCTCCCGTCTTGGCCGCGATCAGAGCGGCTCGTTCGGCTCCAAGCCGTATTTCGTGAAGGAATGCGTCGCCGAGCTGTCGGCGGCCTTCGTCTGCGCCTCGCTCGGGATCGTGCCGACGGTCCGCCATGCTGACTATCTCGGCGCGTGGCTCGACATCATGCGCGAGGACAATCGCGCGATCATCCGGGCGGCGAGTGCCTCCTCGAAGGCCGCGGACTTTCTGCTCGGCTTCCTCGATAAGGATCTAGCGAGGGACGATGATGGGTCCGTCGACGCAGAATCGCAGGCTGCCTAAAGCTGTTCGGTTGACAGGGCTGCGGTTCGAGCTTGTTCTACTTATCGGTCTACAGTCCGTGGCTCGACCGTCCAATCCTCGGACGCTGAAACTCGCTGATATCGCCCATCGGCTCGTACGAAGGCGGTCTGAAGAGACACATTACTCAGCGGCAAAAGCTCCGCGCTGACGTCGGGGAATTCGATGTCGAGCGGCTCCCAGTTCGCGAGCAACTTTCGTAGAGACACATTCTGTGCAACGTCGATCATCAATCGGGCCTCTCGGTAGAAGATTGCAAGCAATAGTCTCAGGCTCGCCCGATCAAAGATCTGTCAGATCGGGGAATGTGCCCCAACTTATCGGCGAGATCACGGAACGCGATCCGACAAGTTTCCTTGTGAGCCTCGGCCGCTTCGCAAGCTCCTGCGTGGTCTTCGTCCAAGCCCGTCGGGCCGGCCTTTACCAGTTGCTCCCACGCCGTCTGCGCATCGAGATAGGCTCGATGCGCGGCGATCGTCTGATCCTCCAGACCTGCCCTATCAACAAAGGGGTCCGCCATTGACCCGCTCCCGGAAGGCTTGCGTCTGCGGTGCGCCCCCGCAAACAAGCCTTGAACCACCCGTAGTCGGGGAGTTGGAAATCCGGACATAGTACGGCCCTGTGACCTTTAGCACCGAGGCGCCTGGACATGCGTCACAGGCTCTCCGACCGCAAGGGTCGAGGATCGGCACCGTTCTGGTCGGCACCCTACCAACTACGTCGGGGTTTCCACGCCCCAGGGCAGCGCGTACTGCCCCGTGCCGTTCTTACCGAATTTCTGCGGAAGGTGCCAGATACCAGCAATCCGCGTGGCTGATGCCCGCACGCGAGCGTTTCCCGCGCTGATCGCGAAGGTGACCAACGGCGACGGGCACATCACCGGCGTGCATCGGACCTGGCTCGACCCGGCGGACCCGCGACGGAAGGCGCCCGTGCCATCGCCGCGCCGGGCGATGGGAGACTTATTCGGCTTTGGCGTCCGCTTCGGTGGGGAGCCCCCCTCCCCTGCCCCGGTTCTCGTGGCCGGCGAAGGACTGGAGACCATCCTGTCGTTGCGCATGGTGATGCCCACCCTCCCCGCGGTTGCGGCGCTTTCCGCCAACCACCTGGCAGCGTTCCGTCTGCCGGCGACGCTGGGCAGGCTGTACGTCGCGGTCGACTGTGACGGGGCAGGGCGCGGCGGCCTGGCGCGATTGAGTGAACGAGCGCGGCAGGCGGGGATCGAGGTGCTCGCGCTGAACCCATGTCTTGGAGACTTCAACGAAGACTTGCGGCGCCTCGGTCAGCATGAGGTCGCAAAGCACCTTGGGGGGCAGCTCGTCCCGTCCGATGTCGCTCGCCTTCTGCCGGGCTGAGTGTCGTCAAAGCTGCGACACGGTGTGAAGTCTCGTCAATAAGCAGACTATTCCCGCTTGTGTCCTTACGCTGAAGTGGGCCGCATCCATGGCCTTCTAGAGGGCGAGTGAGCGTCAGCCGGTCCAGGCCGGCAAGAGCGGTCGTCCACTGTTTTCCGCCGGGTCTGCCCAAGGGGCGCCCCTTTGCATCGCGAAGCAAAGCAGCCGCCGCCCTGCCCTCCTCCGCGATGCTTCGGTCGCCGGGCTGCGCCCGGCGATGCAGGCCCGTCCCCGCCGCCGCTTGATCGCCGCGAAGGCTGCGATAAGCGCGGCCACCGCCGCAGGGACACACATCATGGGAACCGACCATCTTCACGACGACGAGCCCTTCGCCTCCTCGCAGACCGGCCGCATGCTCCAGGAACTCCAGCTCTAAGGGTATCGGCCTCACCAGGACGCTCCGGATCCAAGGCCCCTCCCCGACGAAGGACGCATCCGGGGAGCCCTGGCCGACATCTTCGACGCCCTCGTCACCACACTCAGCGATACACGGATCGAGCCCGACCTCGAGGACCTGCTCTGGTCGACCGTCAATCTCTTCCACCGGGCGGCTGCCCGGGTCGACCGGGAGCTCGACCGCAACGAGGATGCCCAGCGCAGGAGCCAGGCCGAACAGGACGGATCGGAAGTTCGGTCGGTCGACCTCGAGCGCCTCATCGCTGAGGGCATCACCATGGTCGAGCGCCGTGACACGATGGAGTTCTTCCGCGATCAGGCCGGCGAACTCTTCGAGGCGCACATCGGGTCTGTGTGGCACCCGCGGACGGGGTCCAAGGTCAACCACCGCAATCTCACCGCGGCAATGATCGACAGCCGCGACTTCCTTCCAGCCAAGCGCCGGGCGGAGATCGAGCCCCTGATGCCCGCCGGTGCGAAAGTGGCCTTCGCCGGCGGTCTCGACTGCAACGACGTTCAGGCGGTCTGGGACATTCTCGACAAGGTCCACGCCAAGCACACCGCAATTGTTCTCCTGCACGGTGGATCGCCGAAGGGCGCCGAACTCATCGCCGCCAAATGGGCCGATGCCCGCAAGGTGCCGCAGGTTTCTTTCAAGCCCGACTGGACCCGTCACGCCAAGGCAGCGCCGTTCAAGCGCAACGATGAGCTCATCAAGCAGCTGCCGATCGGGGTCGTCATCTTCCCGGGATCGGGGATCACGAACAATCTGGCCGACAAGGCGAAGGGGATGGGCATCCCGGTCTGGAGGTTCGGGGGGGCGCTTAAGCGCCCCTGCCCCCCCCCGACAAAGTTATCGCACAAACCAGTCGATGCTATTAATGCGTGATGCGTGATGCGTGATGCGAGGCCAACAGCTTGAGAACGACCTTGGCGATTGATGATGACGTTCTCGTGGCGGCCAAGGCGATGGCGCGTCAGCAGAACCGAAGCCTCGGCGAGATCATATCGGGCTTGGCGCGCAAGTCGCTGGGTTGGCCGGAGCCGCGTTCCGAGCGGAACGGAATTCCCCTGCTCCGCGTCAAACCTGACGCACCGCTGGTGACGCTCGAGATCGTCAACGCGCTTCGCGACGAGGTACCGTGACCTTTCTGCTGGACGTCAATGTTCTGGTCGCGTTGATCGACCCGGGGCATGTGGCGCACGATGCCGCGCATCGGTGGTTCGAAGAGGAAGGGGCCACCGACTGGGCCACCTGCCCTCTGACCGAGAACGGCGTCATCCGCATCGTCGGCCACCCGAGGTACCCGAACACGCCCGGCTCACCGGCGGCCGTCGCGGCAATCGTCATCAAGCTCCGCGGCCTGCCGGGGCACTCCTTTTGGAAGGACGATCTCAGTCTTGTGGATTCGGACCGGATCAATGTCGCTCGGATTTTCACCTCGGCACAGGTGACGGACACCTATCTTCTCGCTTTGGCCGGTGCACACGGCGGCGTGCTGACGACGTTGGATCGGCGTCTGTCGACAGCGGCAGTAAAAAACGGGAAGGGCGCACTTCACTACATGCTGCCTTAGCTCCAGTGTAGCTAAATGCGACTGCGAACCTTTCGGACGTTCGGTCGACACGGAGAGCAAACCGACGATCGTCGAAGCCGTCGGCGCAGAAATCGGGATCGCCCGCTCTCGCGTTAGTGCCGCGTGATTACAGACGCACTCATCTTCGTGGTTGGGGCGAATACATGGTCTGGCGGCCTTGATGACGGCCAGTAGCGTGATCGTCTGGCTTGTCCTGTAGTCCCGGGGCAGGGGAGTTGTGGGCTTGGTGTGTTGATGTGCCTTATGGGTGGTGTCTGTGCGCAACCCCTTTCTGACGCCTTTGTCCGGGGCTCGTCTGCCTTGTGCCGTCAACCCGCGACCCACCCCACGACGCGAGCGTCGCGGGACCCCGGGTCGGGGTTCCCCTGCGCTGCGCTTGGTGACGTCGGCGTCCGGCCCCTTCCTTTGGGTCGTCATCGGGGAATGGACCCCGACGCACCGCAAGGACAGACTCCCATGGCCACCATCGCAAACCCAACCCGCCTCGCCGGCCAGCTCAACCGTGGCAGACAAGCCCACAATGCATTAGATTTAAACCGGGCCACCTAATGGGGGCAGGTCAGTTGGTGTGTCGCCGCTCGTAAATATTCGGCTCATCAATTTGTTGATCGAGCCACTCCTTCCCGACCACTCCAACGTCGATGTTATTTCCGCGAGATGAACTTGAGCGCGATGTATCTGTCACTTGAAAACGGTCAGCTGGAGTTTGTGATCGGTCCCGTCGATGAGCGGGCTCCGAAAGGCCCCGATCGAGGGCATCTACTGCTTTACAGCGAACCGCTAGTGTTCATCCCTAAAGGCGATACGCCGATTCCGGGCTTGAAGTCGCGGACGATCTCTGTGCGCGCCCTTGCAGCGGAAACGTTCGTAATGGTGCCAGACGCATGTGGCTTGGCGCGGGTTACGCGTTCCCTGTTCAAAAGGCACAAGGTCGTGCCAAAGGAATATTCGGGAGAGGCTCTGAGCTACAGCGTCCTTCAAGAGTGGGCCGCGCTCGGAATCGGAGCTGCGATCCTTCCCCAGTCTAAGATCGCATCTAACGTCGCGCGAAGCCTGCCGATCGAGGATAAAGGCGGTGGTCCTGTTACGATTTTTTACCAAACGAGTTGGCGACGCAGCGAGGTTCCGGAGATTGAACGGTTTGCTGAAGATTTGGTCCGACAGGCGCCTGCGCTTCTGGCGGGCCTGCACTGTGCATAACTCCAGCAGACCGTCCAAAAACTCCGGTTACATTTAGTCGTGCCGAACCAGGCCCTTCGAGTTATCCTGTTTCGACGCAACGCTGTCGGACGGGTGCTCGCCCTCAGCACTTGCCATTAATAGCGCAATTTAATGAGGGATCCGTTGTCGATAGCAGTTGAAGTCGAGGGCATTCCAGATGGCACCACGCGGCAGATTATCGACCAAGGCCTGGATGAGTACAATTTCAGCAAGGCCGGCCCCGACAATGCGGAAGACCTATGGGTCATAGCACGCGATGGCGAGGGTTTGGTAAAGGGCGGAGTGAAGGCAAGGACCTTCTATGCCTGGATGTTCATTGATTGGCTTTGGGTGTCGAACTCGGTTCGAGGCGCCGGCGTCGGCAGTTTGTTGATGGATAAGGCAGAAGCAGTTGCGCGCGAGCGCGGCTGCATTGGGGCTTACGTTGATACCTTCAGTTTTCAAGCCCCAGGCTTCTACCGATCTCGCGGATATGAAGAATTCGGACGGATTGATGGATTGCCAGCAGGACACGCCTGCATTTGGCTGCGTAAGACGTTTGTTGCTGTCGAAAAGTAAAAATCTTGAAATTCCAGGGATCGGCGAGCTGTAATAGATTCTGCTATGGCACATCTTTCAGGAACAGATCGCGCGCAATTGCTGCTTCTGCCCGAAGCGGTGGACGATTACGTCGGGCCGGACAACCCGGTCCGCTTCATCGAGGCGTTCATTGATGGCCTCGATCTTGCCGCCGCAGGCTTTGTGCGGGTGGTTGCCAAGGAGACCGGGCGTCCGGGTTATGATCCGGCCGATTTGCTGAAGTTGTATGTTTACGGCTACCTCAACCGCGTGCGATCCAGCCGGCGGCTGGAGGCCGAGGCTCATCGCAATATCGAGGTCATCTGGCTGCTGCGACACCTGACGCCGGACTTCCGCACCATTGCCGATTTCCGCCGCGTGAACCGGTCAACCTTCAAACAGGTATTCCGGGAATTCGTCATCCTGTGCCGACAGCTTGATCTGTTCGGACGGGAATTGCTGGCGGTCGATGGCACGCGCATCAAGGCGGTGAACAACAAGGATCGCAACTTCACACGGGGAGCATTGACCAAGTTCATCAACGAAGCCGACGAGAAACTGGCCGACTACATGAAGCGGCTCGATGAGGGCGATGCGCAAGAGGAGAAAGCCGGTGGCAATGGCGGCGGCTCCGGTCGCGGCGATGGCAAACTCGCGGAAAAGATCGCGGCGATCCAAGGCAAGCGGGATCGCCACAAGGCGCTGCTGGATGAACTGGACAAGACCGGCGAGGACCAGATCTCGCTGACCGATCCGGATGCCCGTGCCATGGCGCGCATGACCAAGGTCGGCGTCGGCTACAACATCCAGCTTGCCGTTGATGTAAAGCATAAGCTGATCGCCGAGCAGGAGGTCAGCAATCACGTCCTCGACATGGGGCTTCTTGCGCCGACGGTCGAGGCGGCGATGGACACGCTCGGCGTCGACAAAATCGAGGCGGTGGCGGACCGTGGCTACTTCAAGATCGAGGACATCGAAGCCTGCGAGAAAGCCGGGATCACTGCTTTTGTACCCAAGCCGATCCGCGGTCCGGCCGTGGCCGAGGGTTTCTTCTCCAAAGAGCAATTCCGCTATGATCCAGGCAAGGACATTTACCTTTGCCCCGCAGACCAGGTGCTCTCGCCCCGTCACTTTGGCAAATCCCGCGACAATGTGAAGATCGACTACGTCAACCGCGACGCCTGCAAGGCGTGCAGCCTGCGCAAACGCTGCACCAGAAGCTTCCGTCGCGTGTCGCGCCTTGAGAACGAGGCGGTGCTCGACCGCATGGCAGCGCGTCTTACCGATCGGCCCGACATCCTGAACCAACGGCGCGAAAGCGTCGAACATCCGTTCGGCACCATAAAACAATGGATGTATCAGGGCGCGTTCCTGATGCGGCGCCTGGAAAACGTTCGAGGGGAGTTCAGCCTGACGGCGCTCGCCTACAACATCAAAAGAGCCATCACTCTTGTCGGCGTTGCGGGCCTGATCGCCGCTGTCAGGGCATGATAGGCCACCACACGCATTTTTTGAACCAGACAGGGGCGAAAAGGCATCCAATCATGCCTTCTCAGGCTCGTTGGACATCGAAATCCGGAAAATCTCGTCGCCGACAGAGTTCCGGCACTGAACAGCGCAAACCATCATTCATCCAAAGAGTTTTCAGACGGTCTGCCAGAGTTTCGCACCAAACGAAGCCGCTCTAGAGCCAACGTTGGAAACTCAAGATATCTACACCTGCATGAGCAGCGAGCAAGTTTAGTGCCTTGGCTGGTGAAAAAGCTGTGCGAATATCCGCTGATCGATCAGCAAAGCGAACGTCTAGAGCATGCGGGTCGCACTTTAAAACCTCCTGAACGATGAGCGCCAGGCTGGAGAACCCCTTCCGCATATGCGTGTGCCCGGTGGCTAGCCATACGCGCACCCCCGCCGGGATCGGGATCATCGCCGCTCCAGGACGTCCAGGATCCGCGACAGCGCGTCAGGATCAACATCCGCGTCGACGATGATCCGCCGGCCCTTCGACACCACGATCTCGATGCGACCGTCACCATCACGGTGAGCCTTCATTGGACGCGGCCTTGTCGTGCCGGGCGCCTCCGTCGCCACAACCATGGGCACGAAGCCAGCCGGCAGGCCCGTCTCGACCTGCTCAGGTCGAAAAGCACGCCGCTACGTCAGCAGCAGACCTCGGGATATCCCGTGACGGCGAGCCGTCGCCGAAACGAGCCGCGGGCCGACCATGCTCTCCAGCACGATCCGAGCCTCTCGGCCTCAGACCAGCGCCGCCGCCGGCCATCTCGACGATCTCAAGCCGCTCCAAGGTCCTGTGCGTATGACTGTCCATACGCACAGTTCTCGATAATCTGCCGTCAGTCCCGCAAGGCGGCCCTCACCGGACGCGTACATCGAATGAAAGCCCAGCCAGAGAACAACGGAAACATTTCTAGGCGGTGTTGACAAAGTGCCTGACCCACAAGCGGATTGAAGCGACGAGGACGAAGTCGAGGAAGCTGTCGGCTGTCTTGTCGTATCGTGTCGCCAATCGTCGGCTGTGTTTGAGCTTTGCGAAGCAGCGCTCGACCGTATTTCTCAGGGCATAGATGTGACTGTCGATAACGGGCTGGACCTTACGGTTGCGCTTGGCGGGGATGACGGCGGCGACGTCCCTGGCTGCCAGGTCGTGGCGGATGAAGTCGGCGTCGTATCCCTTTTCGGCGAGCAGCACGCGGGGTTGTGGCCAGGTTCGTCCATGACGGGCCTATAGCCTTTCACATCGGAGACCTGACCGCCGCTCAAGGTGATCGCGACGGGGAGGCCCAAGGCGTTGCTGCGGAGATGGATCTTGGTCGAGAAGCCACCACAAGAACGGCCAAGACCCTGGTCCACATCCCCTTTTTTAGCGCGCCTACGGCGTGCTGATGGGCCCGGATGACAGTGGAATCGATCATCTGAACGCTGTTCTGTCCTGCGCCAGTCTCGTTTAATGCCTCCAGCATCACGTCCCAAATCCCAGCAAGCGTCCAGCGCCGGAACTGCCGATAGACTGTGTTCCACTTGCCGAAATAGCTGTGCAGGTCACGCCAGGCCGTTCCTGTCCGGGCGATCCAGAATACTCCGTCCAGCACCAGCCGGGGATGGCGAGGAAGCCGACCCCGTTGCGGTCCCTTCTCGATCACAAACCGCTCGAAGAACGCCCACTCCTCGTCCGATATCAAACCGCGAACCAAGCCACTCTCCCCAGAGAGCAGCCTTGAATCAGCAATCAGCCGATTTGGGAATCCACTTTGTCCACACCGCCTAGAATTGTGTCCAACCATGCGGGGCTTCCGCGATCCGAGTGGTCAGCCAGTGGAGCCGCGCGGATTAACCTCCAGGTCAGGCTCGGCTCCTGCCGAACAGGCCGGTGAAGACGACCAGCGAGGTCACCAGCATCAAGGCGCCGCCTGTTACGAAGAAGCCGGCGACGCCTGTGAGCGCGTAGATGGCGCCCCCGCCGGCTGCCCCTACGGTGATCGCCACCTGCACGGCCGCGACGGGCACCGTCCTCCCACCAGCACCTTACGCTCACGGCTCGCTGATCAAAGCCGGAAGCTGACAGTGGGGCGATGCGATGGCGGAGAGGAAGACCGTTAGCCATCGTAGCGGGTGCGGCCGCAGGCGCGCCATCTGCTGATCCGTCGACCAGTACAGGTCGCTCATCCGCGGTTCCTTCGCAGGGCCTGAAGCAGATCACTCGTCTCACACCAACGGGTCCTGACCCGACTGAAGACATCACAATTGCAGGTCTATGCCTCGCAGGCCCTCACACGCATCCACTAGCCGCATCCATCCTCTCCATAACGGCCTTGCCGGTTCTCGGCCGTCATCCGCCATAATCGCACCTCGACGGGCCACCTGGATTGTCTCGATACTATCGCACATGCCGTCACCGTTGCTGCCGACGCGCGCACGCCGCAGGTCACATTGTGCAGCCGCCGCGAGAGTTCGGCTTTCCTGACGCGCGTCGATGAGTTCAATGCCCGCTTCATCGCGCGGGACTGAAATGGTCCAGGTTGCTACCATCATGTCGGCCAGTTCGGCCCCTATTTTCGCCTTGTGGGCCTTCTGGGGGTCGCTACATAAAACGGGCAGAAAGATACGGTAAGGTCCGTCAGGTTGGCGAGCGGAGAGCATGACGCAGGGCGCGCAGATTCCCATCCGGGATGCCGACGTCGGTCCAGAGATAGTCCCCGGTCAGGTTGATGTGTTGCCATCCGAGCGGCGAGAGATGCTGGAGCAAGTGCGACGGCACGGGTTCGGGGGCGGCACTTCGGCGCTGCTGGACCCGGAAAGCACCGGCGCGCTAACGGTCTTTGCCTTTCGGCCGACGATCGCGCCGGCCGTGCCGGATTACCATGTGTGGGTATGCCGGCATTAAACCGAGGAAGATTTTGTCGAGGATCGGGTTGGCCCGGTAGAACCTGGTAAATGGTTGATATGGCCGCCGTCGCAGGGCGTCTTCCCATCTTTGCTTGCAGATACTCCGGTCCCGCGGACGAGCTGCCGGCTGGACGATGCCGAGATACCGGCAGCGTGGCGCGCCAAATTTCCAAGCGGTGCGGATATCATCCGCAAGGCCGTCGAGCTGCGATCCGATGCCAGCCTTTATCCGGATCGCCGCCTGTTGCGTCGGCGCGAGTGCGAATTTGAAATCTTCCGCAGCGTCGAGCTGGCTATCGAGCTGCCCAACATCACCGCCGGCTTCACGTCGGTGGACGGCTTCATCGCTCGCGCTCAGACGCTCCTGCACGACGCTAGGCCAGGTCCGGACGATCGCTCGAGCTGCACACTGGCGAAATCATCCTCGAGGAGCGACTGGTGCGAGGGCACCCAGTTCGCCCACCAGCCCGTATCGGAAGACGGTAAGACGCCTGCCTTCCTGTTTCCGTCGATCGCGGCCTATTATGAAGCCTAGTTCCCGCCCGACCAGCTCCGGGTGCTGGCGGTTAAGACGACCTGCAAGGACTGATGGCGGCAGATATTTAACGAGGCAAATCGTATTCCGGCAAAGCATCTGCTGACGTTGCAAGAGGGTGTTCCCGAAACGCAGTTCGGTGAAATGGTGAATGCCGGCGTGCAGCTTGTGGTGCCGGCTGGGCTGACCGACAAATCCCAAAAATCGGTGCAGCCGCATCTGCAATCGCTACAGAGCTTTATCGGTGACGTGCGGCTTTTGTCTGTCAGCCGTGAGAGTCCCACGCTAACCGATCAGTTTCCTGTTTTCCGTCGTCATTTCGGGAATGCAAATTGGGAACAGGTTTTTAGAAGGCTGCGATAAGCTCCGAAAACAGATGGCGCAATCAGGATGCCGCGATACGACTCGAACGTTTACACATTTCTAGCGAAATTGAGTCGCCATTCTGCCATCTGGGCGTGCGATCGGACCATCGATCTCCAGCGAGTGGCTCAGCGAGGACGATATGTCTCAAAGACCCGACTATAATGCGATCGCGCCCGACGGTTTGAAGGCGATGGGTTCGGTGCATGCCTACATTCACAAATGCGGGCTCGACATCGGTATCATCGACCTGGCCTTCTTGCGAACGTCGCAAATTAACGGCTGTGCCTATTGCATCGACATGCATTCCCGGGATCTCCTCAAGAATGGCATGGACCTCGAAAAACTCCTGCTGGTTTCGGTGTGGCATGAAGCGGCTTCGCTTTTCACAGAGGAAGAAAAAGCCGCGCTCGCATTTACCGAATCCGTGACGCGTGTCGCCGAGACGCATGTATCCGACAAGGATTATGAGGCAGCGGCGGCAATATTTTCCGAAAAGCAGCTCGTCGACCTGACGCTCGCGATCAGTCTCATGAATGCCTATAATCGGATGGCGATCAGCTTTCGCGTATTGCCAGCCGCTGCCGCTGAAAAATAAACCGTTTCCGGCGGCATGCGCTGGTTCCCAAGGTGCACAACCTATCGAATTGAGATTAACGAGCGCCACGATGCAGCACGGTCTTCTAGGATCTGCCGAAATAGCAGTGATTCGTACGGGCGATATCTGAACACGTCGGCTCCGTGATCCTCACCCCCGGCTGCTCGCCATTCACGAACTCGATCCCAGCTGCTCGGAACACCCGCTGCAACGATTTTTCCGCTATAGCCGAAATGGGATCATATGGGTCGAAACCATACTGTGGTCAGCCGCGATTTCGGCGGGAGTGACCTCTCTTATGCTTGTGGCCGCCTCGCTCTTCGTCTGGCGGTTGACGCCGCCATCTTTGGCGTTTTTCGCGTCGTCACCGCCAATACTTTGGACAGGCGGCCTCCAAGGAGCTTCTATTATCGCCGTGATGACGGTGGTTGCGGCTCGGCGCGGCGATGATGTTCGTTTGTTTTCTCTCCGGGATTTTCTCGTGCTCGCTGGCTCTCAATCAGTTTGGCGCGTTCGCCTGCCTCAGCAATCGCTACCGGCCGCACAGCCGGGGCCGGTCTAGTGATCGCGGCAGTGGTGCTCATCCGCTGCTTCTAAGTTGAAGGACAACTCAATGCCTATGCTCGAGAATGACCAAATCTTTCCGAACCTTGAAATCCCCGCCACAGGTGGTGGTGTGCTCAATCTGCCCCACGATCTTGCCGGCAGCTACGGTGTCTTGCTGATGTATCGCGGCCACTGGTGCCCATTCTGCAATGACCAGATGGCGGCTTTTGCTGGTGCAACCGAGGCGCTTACAAAAGAGGGCATCAAAGTCGTGGCCTTCTCGGTCGACGACGAGGCGTCGACCCAGGAATTTATCGCCAAACATAAGATCACCTTCAAGGTGGGTCACTCCGCCAATATCGAATTGATCGCGGCCGCGACCGGTGCCTATCAAAGCCACCATCCCGTACGGGAACATTTCCTTGAGAATACGGGCTTCGTGCTCGCCCCGGATGGAACCGTGCTCAACGCCGTCTATTCAAGCCGAGCAATTGGACGGCTTGTGCCTAATGATGTGATCCGTCTCGTGGCATTCATGAGAACGATTACAAGATAGGCTTGTGGGCGAGCGCTGCCCGACAGCTCCACGGGCATGCCGGTGGAGTGCGAAACTCAAGAATTTCGCACCGGGTCATCGAGCCAAGCCCGGCAGCATGTTAGTCAGTTCAAGTGTCCGGTTCGGATGTCCGCAATGGGTCGAGAGCAGCCGTCCGGCTCCGGGAATGCTGATTTGGAAGCTATCGGACCTCAGCAAATGTTGCAGGTGGGTGGTCTGCAAAACGACATCTTAGCTGTCGTTCATCGTCTATGCTGATGGCACAGTTCCCTGTCCGATATGGGCAAACATGTGAGGCACGTAATCGGCTTTACCGATCTCGACGCCTTGCTGCCGCAGGATGGCGTAGGCGGTGGTAACGTGGAAATAGAGTTGAGCTAGTGCCCAATCTCGCGCGTATTCGTCGCTGGTCATATCAAACGACCCCCCTCTGGAAGCTCGATCGTGATCGGCAGGCCGGAACCTGCATCAAGCGAGCCGCTTGCAAGGCCATCCAGAAACGATATCGTCTCGCCAATCCGAGCGCGGGCTTCTAAGAGCGATCCAGGCACACCACCGGCGCTCCGTCCTTAGGCGGCCACTTCAACAAGCGACAAAGGAATGATCTCTCCGCGCAACCTGAATGAAGCCTCTTGGGCTTGATAAGGCGCCAAAGCGTATTTGGGGTGACAGCGCCTACATATCTGGTGTCAAGCGTGCCGCGAGCAGGCCCTCCGCCCGGTCGGGCATTTGCTGTTCCGCTTTTTAGTAGGCCGGCGAGCGTTTGCAACATGTTCCTATAGGTTGGAACAAGAAGTTTAGTCAGTGACATAAATGCTCCCACAACGATGCCACTTTCTAGCTATGATGGGCCAGCAGGACCTGCGGCGAGAGGTGGCTCGGTTCGTCTGGACAGCCTCGCCGGCTTGTTAAGTGGATCGTCTGCCGGGTTTATGCCGCTGCGAGAAGCGGCTGGTTGAAGTAGGCATGGTCAGGCGTTTTCCGGCCCAGGCTCGAGTGCGGGCGTCTGCCGTTGTAGAAGTCGAGGTATCGGCCGATCGACCCCCGGGCATGGCTTACCGTCTCATAGGCCCGGAGATATACCTCCTCATATTTGACCGACCTCCAAAGCCGCTCGACAAAGACGTTGTCGCGCCAGGCGCCCTTGCCGTCCATGCTGATCTTGATCTCCCTGGCCAGCAGGACTTTCGTGAAGTCGATGCTCGTGAACTGCGATCCTTGATCTGTGTTGAAAATGTCCGGCGCCCCGAAGCGGGCTAAGGCCTCCTCGACCGCCTCGATACAGAAGTCCGCCTGCATCGTTATAGAAAGCCGCCAGCTCAGCACCCGCCGGCTGAACCAATCGACGACGGCGGCAAGATAGACGAAGCCCCGGACCATCGGCACGTAGGTAATATCCATCGCCCAGACCTGGTTCGGCCGCGTTACCGGCAGCTTGCGGAGCAGGTAGGGATAGATCTTGTGGCCCGGCGCTGGCTTCGAGGTGTTCGGCCTGCGGTAGATCGCCTCGATCGCCATGCGCTTCATCAGCGTCGCGACGTGCAGGCGGCCAACGGTGATGCCTTCGCGGGCCAGGAGGTCGCGCAGCATGCGACTGCCGGCGAAGGGATATTCCAGATGCAACTCGTCGATCCGCCGCATCAGCGCGAGATCGGCGGCCGGGACCGGGCGCGGCAGGTAGTAGATGCTGCCTCGGCTGATGCCGAGCTCTCGGGCCTGCCGGGCGACCGGCAGATCATGCGAGCGGTCAATCATCGTCTTGCGCTCGGCAACAGTCCGGCCTTGTCGAGCGCGCCTTCCAAAAAATCGTTGGCCAATGTCAGCTCCCCGATTTTGGCGTGGAGTGTCTTCACGTCGATCACCGGCGTTGCGGACGCGGCGCTCGGCTCCGATCCAAAGACGCCGGCAGCCCCGTCCAGAAGCTGCGAGCGCCACTGCGTGATCTGATTGGGATGCACGTCGAACTGCTGCGCTAACTCCGCCAGCGTCTTCTCGCCACGCACAGCCGCCAACGCCACCTTCGCCTTGAAGGCAGGGCTGTGATTCCGCCTGGGTCTCTTCGTCATCGTCTCTCCTGATCGCAGCCATCCTGGCCGCCTTCAGGCAGACAATCCACTCAGCCCGCTGTGCAGATTTGCCGAGCCACCTCTCTTCGGGTTTGTGCTTCTTCTGCGGCATCAAAGGCCCTCCAAAGGCTCAAAAGCCTACTTCACGGAGGACCACTTTTCAGGGGGCAGGCCAGTCTGTTATTACCAAAGTCGGCTTCAGCGGTGCGTCAAAGACAACTTCAGTGGTCTGTCCTCACCTCAGGATATCGTTGAATTACAGGATCGAAGTTTTCCGCCGCGAGTGAGCACTCAGTTTTGGTTTGTTCCCTGCAATAGGCTAAGGCTTTGGTTCGGGCATCCCCGATCGTGCGTTCGCCTTCACGCCAATACGCCCCCGACTCGGACCCCACTGCGAGGGCCTTTTCGGTCGGCATGCGAAGGTAAGCCTCGACGCTCTCCCGGTCTTGTGGCGACAGGTGAGCTAGCAGGGGGGCGAAATCTACCTCGTTCCAAGTTGGCAGCCCGTTCGCGCGGAGGAAGCCGTCCAATTCGGGCAACAGCAGTTGTCTTCCACCTGGTGCAAAGAACATCGTATGCCCGTCCCCCTGAAACGGCGGCAGCATCACTAGGTGGGTGTTGCCGCCACTGCCGGTGAAAGCAGCGCGCATGCGTCCGACCAAGCCCGGCCGGAACCAGCTATCGTTCTCTGCATAAAGCCAAAGCGACGGCATGTGAGCCGTCGAGCCAAACCGTGCAAAGTTCCACACCAAGTCGGAATCGTAAGGCGAGCAGGCCGGATCAGGTCGGAATGGCCCCAGGCGGCGGCCAAGACCACCCGAGACGTTGACCACCGCGGAGAGCCGCACGGACGGGCGCGCGGCGAGATCCATGACCGCAGCACCTCCGGCAGAGTCACCTATTGCAACTACGCGGCTCATATCTGCATCCGGCCGTTTCGCGATGCTGCGCAGCGCGGATTCCAGGTCATCACCGTGTGCGTCGAGGTAGCGGCCGACTTCTGGCGCCTTGCATGTACCAGCGTCATCGGCGATGTTGCCATCCGAATTTCCGTAGCCGCGGCGCATGACCGCAACGGCGAGCCAGCCACGATTTGCTAGATCGTGTGCCCAACCTCGCAGCCACTCGGTCGTTGCCGCGCGGGGGTCTCCTAGACTGGAGCCGTGTGTAATGAGGGCGACAGGCAATTTGTCCGTCCCGGGGCGGCGAACAATCAGCGCGTCAAGTGAATAGTCTCGACCGCCGATGACAACAGGAAGCCTACTTGAGTCTTCGATAACGGCGGCATCGGGCGCCGACTGCGCTGTAGTTTGGTGGAAGCCACCACAACAGGTCAGGACAAGAACGATAGATAGAACCGGCCCCCAGACGCGGTAGCTCACGACATTGCTTTCATCTGCGGCGTCGCCGGCCTCGCTTTGCCGCCAAGCAGCCTTGTACCATCGATCCTGAGCACACCATTAGTCTCCTCGGGGCAATAGAGTGTGTTACGCGTGCTGCCCAGTTCGGCACACAACTCGCCGACCTTCGTGCCGGGCTGGCCCATGGCCGCCTCAGCGATTAGCATGAGAAACTCTGCTCCACATAATACTGGTTACGTGACAGCGCACTCGAGCCAGGCAGTCGATCTAATTGATGCCATACAACCATTCACCTCGTCTATGCTCTGCAAACCGTATGCATAATGGATTACCGCACCGCACTGCAATCAGGTTTAACCAAAAGCTAGCTGCTGAAGCCCACTCTCATCAAAATTGCAGACAAGTGTGACAGGGGTGGACAGTTAGGCGGTGTGGACAAAGTGGATTCCCAAATCGGCTGATTGCTGATTCAAGGCTGCTCTCTGGGGAGAGTGGCTTGGTTCGCGGTTTGATGTCGGACGAGGAGTGGGCGTTCTTCGAGCGGTTTGTGATCGAGAAGGGACCGCAACGGGGTCGGCTTCCTCGCCATCCCCGGCTGGTGCTGGACGGAGTATTCTGGATCGCCCGGACAGGAACGGCCTGGCGTGACCTGCACAGCTATTTCGGCAAGTGGAACACAGTCTATCGGCAGTTCCGGCGCTGGACGCTTGCTGGGATTTGGGACGTGATGCTGGAGGCATTAAACGAGACTGGCGCAGGACAGAACAGCGTTCAGATGATCGATTCCACTGTCATCCGGGCCCATCAGCACGCCGTAGGCGCGCTAAAAAAGGGGGATGTGGACCAGGGTCTTGGCCGTTCTCGTGGTGGCTTCTCGACCAAGATCCATCTCCGCAGCAACGCCTTGGGCCTCCCCGTCGCGATCACCTTGAGCGGCGGTCAGGTCTCCGATGTGAAAGGCTATAGGCCCGTCATGGACGAACCTGGCCACAACCCCGCGTGCTGCTCGCCGAAAAGGGATACGACGCCGACTTCATCCGCCACGACCTGGCAGCCAGGGACGTCGCCGCCGTCATCCCCGCCAAGCGCAACCGTAAGGTCCAGCCCGTTATCGACGGTCACATCTATGCCCTGAGAAATACGGTCGAGCGCTGCTTCGCAAAGCTCAAACACAGCCGACGATTGGCGACGCGATACGACAAGACAGCCGACAGCTTCCTCGGCTTCGTCCTCGTCGCTTCAATCCGCTTGTGGGTCAGGCACTTTGTCAACACCGCCTAAGATTCATCATAGCCATATCAGGGAGAGTGCTTCGCCCGTCATTCGGGCGTCCTGCTGCAAAGCGTTCCGGATTGCAGCGTCTTTCGAGTCGTCGATCTTGACCACGACCGCCGCCCTCAATGTTACCTGGCAGGTCAGCAGTTTTGCTGCTGGCGTAGAGGGGAGCCGCTGCGCACGAACGGCCTATCGGCGGAGTTGGACCGACAGCTCTGGCAACTGAAGAGACGGGCGAGGTCCAAGACATGAGTGATGGCTTCTGGCCAAACGCTGCTATACAGTAGGCATATAGCCAGGAGCGCTGACATGGGACCACTTGAAGCACTCGGACTTTTAGTCGTCGAAACCGGACCGGGTTTGGAAAGGACGAGCCGACGTGAGGCTATCGACGCAACGAGACGCGGCTTCCCGATTGCAGGAATTGAAAACCTCGTAAGCTCGGGGCGGCTCACCATCGCTGAAATCGACCGGGTCATCCTTCCGCGCAAAACGCTCAGCCACCGCCGCAAGATAGGCACGCTGACACCTGAACAGTCGGATCGTCTCCTGCGGGTGGCCCGCATCATCGCGGCCGCGGAGGATACATTTGGCTCTCAGGAGAAAGCTTCCCGCTGGTTGCGTCGACCCTCAGAAGCGCTCCAGGGCGACGCGCCCATGGCGTTGCTCGATACGACGGAGGGCAATAGGGAGGTTGAAAACCTGCTGCACCGGATCGACCATGGTCTAGCGGCCTGATGCTGGTATGGCGAATCTGCCGAAAGCCGTATTCAGACTTATCCGGGGACGGCGCTAGACTTTACGGAGGCCGATGGAATTCGGCAGGCCGCCCGGTCATCTACACGGCCGAGACAGCTGCACTCGCGGTGCTGGAAGTGCGGGTACATCTCGACCTCGACTGGGATATCCTTCCCGACGACTATGTCCTGGTTGCAATCAGGCTGCCGGCTCGGACTCCTGAGGTGATTGCTGATATTCCGAGCGATCCTGTTGCGGCAGGTGATGCGTGGATCGCGTCGGGACGGTCCGCACTCCTTCAGGTTCCCTCCTTTGTCGTTCCGGAATCGCGCAACATCCTCATCAATCCCGCCCATGCGGATGTAGCCGGCGTTTCAATCGAGTCGACAAGGCCTTTCGTGTTTGACGAACGGCTCTGGCTGCCGCTGAGTTGGCCGCGCCGTGGCTATCACAGCCAACCTGTATGCTGCTCGCGGCGTTCGCCCGAACGGTTAGCGCTGTCGTGTTTCACACGGAGACGTCCCCGAAACCTGCTTGCAGGTTGCGAAGCGTCTCGGTCGCGATGGAGACATCTGGGTCGTGAATGCCGCCAAGAGTGGTGGCAAGCACGATCGCAAACTGCTCCCCCTGCGCCTGCTCTGAGGAGTCCAGGACGTCGCGGATGTTGCAGTTCTCTTCCCGAGGCACCGGCGGCGCACTGCCCAGGGACAGTGCCTTTGTGCGCTTCGACAGAGTTGGTGGCGGCTTTGAAATTAAAACAGAAAGCGGGTCAAGCTCACTCTCTGATCGTTCCCTTGTCGTAGGGGTTTTCTTTGCGGCCTTTGGCTTGCGAGCAGGAGACTTCCTGGCCGCTTTCGCAGGTCCAAGGGCGCTGGCCGCCTTACTGCCGTCTTCTGCCGGCTTGATCGGCGCAAGCGCTCCACCGAGAGTTTCGTCTTCCCACCCCGGAAGGGCCGGTAGCGCCGGAGGAGTTCCCTTCGCCACCTCGAACCGGCGCCGATACGGCTGATCCCGATAGTGCCGGATCTTCGTCAGCTGGAACGACCGCGAGTTCTTCACCATCAGAATGGCCACCCGCGCCGAAATCTCCCGCAACTCGAGCGGGCTCCGCAGCCGTCGCGGCGTGTAATGCGGGGCCCAGGCCCGCGGCGCGAAGATCCCCTGCCCCGGCCGCGCGACCGGTGTCTTGTAGACCTGCGTTGTCTCCCCGAGCATCTCCGACACGAATTCAGACGTGTCGAGATCGTTGATCTGGATGAACAGCTTGATCTGCGACCCGGATACCGTCGTGACGCGGGTGTTCCTGCCATAGAGCTCGTCGAGCTGGGCGATATCCTGCATGACGATCGCCATCCGGAAGCCATAGCCCGCACTGATCGTGATCTTGGAGACGAGCGAGTCCATCCGGCCGACGTGGTAAAACTCGTCGAGCATGAGCAAAACCTGGTGCGGCTCGTCGGGTCCCGGGATCTTGACCATCATGAGGTCGTGGATCTGCTGGAACAGGATGCGGATCAGGGGCCGGAAGATCGCGAGCTCGGCGATCGTGCAGCCGATAAAGATGGTCATCGGCTGACGCCGCAGCTCGCGGATGTCGAAATCTGATGTCGCGGTCGCCGCGGCGATCAGGCCGTTATTCCAGAGCGACATGGCCATGTTGACGTTGAACACGGCGGAGTTCCGTGTCTCGGGCTCGAGCGCGATGTACTGGTTGAAGGTGTCGGTGATCCAGGCAGGCAGGTGGGCGCGCTCGGTCTTCACGATGGCGCGCAGCACGGTCGAGATGTCCCGGCCTGTGGTTGTCATCCGGGCGACGGTTCGCATGTGCTGGGCACCGACGATCAGCGGGGAAGCAAGGACGTAGCCGATTAGTGCCGACAGAAGCAGCCGCCCTGCCCCGGCCCAGGTGTCGTCGGACTTTTCGGGGATGACGAAGGAGGCGACGACCAAGCAGTCGGTCGCCATCCGCTCGTCGCGTCGCACGAAGTCGAGCGGGTTGTAGCGATGAGTGTCGTTGGACCCGGGTGAGAACATGAAGACTTTGTTGCCCATCGCCTTGCGGTGATTGGCCAGCGCCTCGAAATTCTCCCGCTTGGGATCGAAGAAGACGGCCGACCCCCGCCAGAGATAGCCGTTCGGCAGGACGAAGCCGGTCCCTTTTCCCGATCGCGACGGCCCGACGACGAGAATGTGGGCTGGCTCATCCGAGCGGATCGTGGTGCCGTTGATGGTGCCGAGCACGATGCCCTGCTTGCTGGTGAGCCCCTGGCGGGTGGCGTCCATCAGGGTGCCGAACCGCGCAGCGCCGAACGGCATCTGCGGCCGGTTGATGAAGGTGAACAGGGCCCCGGCAATCCCGAGGCCGACCACCGAGGCCGCGGCCAGTCCGGCCCGGACGAGGGCTTCGGTCTGCGTCGCCGGATAGGTCAGCCGCGCCCAACAATGCTCCCAAGCCACCAAGCCGAAGCCGAGGGAGTGATCCGCGTTCTGCATCCGGAGGAGCGCCCAACGCCGCGTGCCCTCCCCAGGGAAGTGAGACGGCGCCCAGCGCAACGCGACGACGATCTCGTAGGCGAGGCTCCAGAGCAGCCAGAAGGCCAGGAGTGCGAGAAACGTGATCGCAATCCTATGGACGACGACGCGCGGCACGGGTCCCCCTCCCCTCGCTCGCCGATGACCCGGCCGTCGCTTGAATGGTGCCGCTGTCTCCTGCGCTCTCCCTCGCGGCGTGCCACGCGGTCATTTTGGAAAAATAGATTGCCGAGGTGCCGCGCCATCCGCCGATCTTGGTCTGCTGAATGACGATGGGCAGGACGGCCTTGATGTAGCCGATGATCTCGTCGTGCCGCAGGCCGAGGCCGGCCTGCATGACCATCAACGCGAGCTGCTCGAAGGCGCCGGTGGGGCTGTCGGCATGAACGGTGGTGATGCTGCCGGGATGGCCGGTGTTGATGGCGCGCAGGAAAGAATAGGCTTCCGGGCCCCGGATTTCGCCGAGGAAGATGCGGTCCGGCCGCAGGCGCATCGACGCTTGCAGCAGGGTCTCGACCGTGACCCGCGCCTCGCCCTGATCACCTTTCGAGGCCACCAGGGGCAAGAAGTTGCGCTGAACGGGCACGACCTCCCGCGTGTCCTCGATGGTGATGATCCGCTCGTGCGCCGGGACCTCCTTCAGGATGGCATTCAGGAAGGTCGTTTTGCCTGACGACGTGCCCCCGGAGAGCAGGATCGACGTGCTGCTATGAACCGCGAGCCGGATGAAGTCCTCGATGCGCCCGGCATGCAGATGCTCGCAGAGCCGCTGGTCGGTCTCGGACAGCGCGCCACCCGGCAATGTCGCGACACGCTCGAAAGCGCCGAGCCGCCGGTAGTCGTCGAGCCGCATGTCCTTGATGACCTGCTTGCGGATCGCAAAGGCCCCTCCTCCGGTTGTGGCGGGCGGCAGCACCCCCTGAAACCGCTCGCCCGTCGGCAGCGCGGCCGAGAGCAGCGGATGCTCCTCGTTGACACTCTGACCGGAATGACCGGCGACGCGCTCGGTCAGATGGCGGATCGCGGCCTCGGTCAGGTCGAGGACGTCGTGCCGCTCCATCGCGGCTTGACCGAACCGCTCGACCCAGACTTCGCCGGGTCCATTGGCGCAGATCTCGACGACCTGGTCGTCGAGCAGCCAGGGCCGGATCGGCTCCAGCGCCCTATCGAGGAAGACCGTCGGGCTTCGCAAGGCCACGTTCACGCTTGATCTCCTTCAGCGCTTCCCGGACGGGATCGGGGTAGAGGGATGAGAAATCGAGATCGCGCCGGACAAAGACGATGATCCGCGAGCCTTGGTCGAGATAGATGGTCGGCGGGATGTTGATCGAGTTCTTGAGGGCTTCCTGGGCGATGTTGGTCAGCGTCTGCGACACGTTCTGCGCCGCGATCTGGCGCGCGTGCAGGTTCAGTTGGTTCTGGGTGCCGCTCTGCGTCGTCGTGATCAGCCCGGTCAGCGGATCGGTCGTGGTCGTGACCGTCCCTGTCCCGTTATTCCCTGTGGTCTGGCCGTAGCTGCTCAGGAACTGCGAGACGCCACCAACCAGTGACAGCATGATCGCCGAGCCAAAACGCTCGATGTAGTGGTTGTCGACGAAGCCGGCATTGCCGGCGCGGCCGAGATCGTCGGTGCCGTTCGAGCCGAGCTGCACCGAAACGCCGTCCGATCGGAGCAGACGCGTCCAGACGACGAAGACGCGGGTCTGCCCCTGGGCGATGCCGGACTTGTATTCGCCGACGAGGCGTGTCCCGGCCGGGATGAGGATGCGACGCCCGTCGAAGGACCAGACGTTCTCCGCCGTCACTGCTCGGACCATGCCGGGCAGGTCGCTCTGCAGGGCCGTCTCCAGCACGCCGCGGATCATGGTGCCCTGGGCAACCAGGGCGTCGATCCGGTTGTTCTTGGTTGCCTTGGCGATCTCGACGCCGGCGGCCGAGACCGATGTCAGGAAGCGGTGGTTGGGATCGTCGTCGACGCCACCCGCGCCGCGCACGGCCTCCGCATCGGCGTTTGCCTCGGTCGGCGGCGCCGCCCCGTCGGTGATAACCTGGGGCGCCCGGAGCCGCTCCCAACGCCGACGCTCCTCCTCCTGGCGCTGCCGCTCCAGTTCGGCAAGGCGACGGGCTTCGTCGTCGCCGGGAGGAGCGAGGCCGAGAGAGGACTCGGGCGGCGGCGGTGCCGGGAGTGCGCCCGGTGGCGCGGCTGGCGGCGGCAGTGGCGTCGGGTCGACCGGTGCCACCGGGGCTGGCGGGATGACGATTGTTCCTGGATCGATTGGCGGCCGCGGCGACTGCAGTGACGGCGCAGGGAACTGGGTGGTGTTGAACTCCTCCCGGTCCGGCGTCGTCAGGCTTTTTGGGCCCTGTCCCATGGAGCCATGGATCATCCAGGCCGCGACGGCCACTGCGCCCAACGCGACGCCAGCCTTTAGCCAGGTGCCCAGCGCCGTTGTCCCTCGAGCGACGCTCGTCGACGCCGCGGATTCGAGCTCGAGATTGCGATAGTCCTGCAGGGTCGGCATCAGGCGTCAGCCTCCGGCCTTGGGTGCCGCCAAGCCGACCCGCTGCGGCGCGTAGGGCTCGAGCCCGTTCGGCTCGCGCAGGTTGGTCAGCCGGCGATTGAAGATGCACGTCGAGTCCGGCCCGTTGCGGAGCGTCCACTGCGGCGAGACCTTGTCGACCACAACAAAGGGACCCTCGGTGCGGAAATTGATCAGGCTCTCGTTACGTTCGCCGTCGACGATGTAGATCGCCGGCGTCTCGCCCTCGAAGCGGAACCAGGTCTTGATGCCATCGTCGAAAACGGCAACCGGCTTGTTAACGGAGGCGCCCTTGTAGCCGTAGTCGCTGTTCGCATTAGCGATGTTCAGGTCTTTCAGGTTCGGGTTCGCCGCCCGCTCCTTGGCGGCGGCGAGCAGCGCTGCGCTCGCCTCGTCATCGGGAAAGCGGAAGCGGACCGCGTAGATCTGCTGGCCCGGCGGCCGGGTGTTCGAGCGCAGCATGAAGGAGTAGATGCGCTTGTCGGTGACGACGTTGAGGTTCGAGCTCGCGTTCTTGTCGACAGGCTTGACGAAGATGATGTCGCCCTTGTGGTTGGGTTCGACCTTCCAGGCGAGGCTGTCGCCGAGCGCCAGGGTCTCGATCTTCTCGTCGGGCTGCAGCTCGACCATGGTCGAGGTCCCGTAGGTCGCGTCGATCGCTGTGACGTTGTCCTTGTTGTAGACGACGTCCCGCACGGGACGATGTCCTTGTTGTAGACGACGTCCCGCACGCGCGGGTCCAGGCGACCGGGGCGCGGCAGGGCCTCGCCGAACGCCGCGGTCCCGCCGAGTAGCAGAGCCACGGCAACGCACAGACCACGACGCATCACCGTTGCCCCACCGTACCTGGCGAAGGGGCCGTTTCCTGGTCGCGTCGATACTCGACCACCTGGAACCCGAGCGGATTGTCGAAGCGCCATTCGTTGCGCATCGGCGCCGCGGTGTAGCGGAAGCGGACGAGTGACACCCAATCGTGGTTGGCGACGTCCGTCGCCGTCTTCAGCTCGGTTGAGAAACGGACAAGAGCAGTGCGGCTGTTGGGGAACGTTACCGACTTGATCGAGACGCTCACCTCGGCGCCGGTCCCCAGAACCTTGAGGGGGTTCTGCGGGTTCGACGGCGCATAGAGGTCGTTCAGGTCTCGCGCGGCTTCGCCGGTCGCGAGCAACTGCGCCAGGTCGAAATTGTCCTTCAGCGACTTCGGGTCGTAGGTCTCGCGTGCCTTGACGTAGCGCACGACGTTGAAGGTCGTGACCGCCTCGTCCTGGCTGAGCGGCCCCTCGGCCATCGGCCGCTTGACCTCGACGAAGCCCGAGGTCTTGTCGACCACGACCATGTAGGGCTCGTAGGTCTTGAGCGGCACGAGCAGTGCCAGAGTCCCGAGGGAGCCGACGGCAACGACGCTCATGACGCTGGCGACGATCCAGGCGAAGGCGCGCGAGTTGCGATTGCGCCGCGCGATGTCGTGCTCCCAGGTGGCGCCGTCCGCGTAGTAGCGCGGGTCGATCAGCAGTGGCCCGTCGATCCGGATGTCGGTCACACTCAACTCCTTCCCCGGTTTTGGCCGGGATTCTTGATCTGGTCCGCGAGCCGCCTGAACTCCGCGGACTGCGACCAGGCAGCAGCACGCAGGCCTACGCGGACGCGCTGGCGGGATGCGAGCTCTTCCCGGCGCGAGATGGAGGCGGGGTTCAGCGGATTGCGAACGGCCAGACGCATGCGATTGGCGGCGGCCCCGAGACGGAAGCCCGAGACGGTCGCCAGCACCGCGCCGATGCGCGATCCGGAGATCGGGACGCCGCCGGCGATCGCGGCGGCGACATTGTTGATCTGGCTGAGCAGCAGCACCCCGATGATGGCGAGCAGCACCACGGGACCGATGGTGGCCCAGCTCGCGGTGCGGGTGTTGGCGACGCCATTCAGCGTGTCGATCGATTGCTGGATCAGCGACACGTAGAAGGCGAGGAACGCGTAGACGAGGACCTGCACCAGGAAATACTGCAGCAGCGCCCCGAGCCATCCGGAGAAGAACCGGGCCGTCACGCCGAACAGCAGCAGTATGATGAAGATCGGCGCCAGCGCGAGCAGAAGCCACATGAACAGTTTCGACAGGATGATGAGAAAGATCGCGAAGCCGATCAGAAGCGCCATGACGACGTAGAAGACGGCGGCGAAGATGTACGGACCCCAGTTGGTCAGGCCGGCATTCTGCAGAAAGGCCTGGGTCGCATTGTTGGTGGTGTCCCACATGTTCTGCAGCGCGGACTGGACCCCGTTGACGGAGGTAAGGTTCGCGGAGGTGCCGGTCCCGTTGGCGCTGGTGACGGCATCGAGCAGGGCGTTGCCGATCGCCGAAGGCCCCTCGTTCAGGAACGTGTAGGCGAAAGTCTGAAAATCCGCCCAAGTGGTCGCGAGGGCGTAGATGAGAAAGGCCCGGAACAGGCGGAAGGCATGATCGGCGGGGCCGCCCGTGGCGGTGCCCTGCCAGATGCCAATGCCCCAGACGATGACATAGAGCGTCAGCAGCAGCCCTGCGACGCCGACAGCCCCGCCCGATGTCATCGCATTCGACAGCGCTTTGTAGGCGGTCGAGACATAGTTCTCGCCGAGATGATCGACCGTCTGGAGCAGGGTCGTGATGCTGAAGGTGGCCATGCGCCCTCAGATCCGCCGCATCGGACCGCACCGGTCGAAGGAGCGGAATGGTTCGGGCGTCGTGTTCGAGGGTGCCGGGGCGTAGGCGAGCGGAGCGCCGCCCTCGTCCGGCGCGCAGGGCGCCTTGAGGGGCTTGTAGGCACAGCCGGACACCGCCAGGGCGGCCACTATGACGAGCAACGCGCGCGCGATCATTTCTTCGGTTCGGCGGGGGTCGTGAAGGTCATCGCTCGCGACAGGCCGCTGTCCGGCTCCGCAGTCGTGGCGGCCGAAGGCGCAGGGGCCTGTGGCTGCGGGCCGGGCCGGAACAATGCGACGCCAATCAGGATCGCGATGCCCAGGGCGAGCACGGCGGCGATCAGAGGTTTGGGTTTCAGCACAGGCAATCCTACTGCGTGAACTTCATGGCGCGCGCCACGGCGGACTCGGCGGCGATCCGGTCGAGGTTCGCCTGGTTGGCGGCCGTGGCGGCGTTGTTCACGACGCCGTTGAGCTCGTTGATGGTCTGGCCGGTCTGGATCTGAACCTGCGTGTTCTGGTCGACGCTGCCCTTGAGATCGGGCGCCTGCCCGATCTGCTGGCCGCCCTGCGTGAAGGCCGAGGAGCGCTGCTGGATCGCGCCCTGGGTCGAGGTGATGAGGCCCGACAGCGTCGCCGCGACATTCACGGCGTTGCGATAGGCGGTATCGACAGGATGGCTGGTGCCGGTCGCGAGCCCCGTCAGTGACTGGACGAGCTGCAGCCCGTTGATCAGCGTCGAGACGATGTTCTGGGAGGTCGCTCCCATGCCGGCGAAGGACAATGCGCCGCCGGAGATGACCGACCCGAGCGATGGCGCCTGCGCCATGGTGAAGCCGCTGCCAAGCGCCATCTGGGCGAGGCTCCCCTGGGCCTGCGAGCTGCGATCGCCGGTGACCGCCGCCAGCGTTTTTTGGGTGAACGTCATGATCTGCTGATCGGCGTTCAAGATCGCTTGCGTGTTGGTCGCGATCTCCTGGGCTTTTGCAAGGTTGGCGTTGTCAATGACCGGCATCAAGGCCCACGCCTCGAACGGTACGAGGAGGCTGCCGAGGGTCAGAGCGACGGCGGTGAGCCGGATGGATGGCATGCCGATCTCCTATCGGGCGCTGGATTGAAGGGTTGCCAGCACGCTGGCTGGCGCGACGATGGAAAGGGTGGCACCAGCTCCCTCGTCGAGGCTGCCGGCGACGCAGCCCGCGGTGCTCGACGCCGTGCTCGGGCAGGACGACGATCGGCACGGATCGGCGACCGTCCCCGTCCCGCCAAAGCCGACCGGGCAGACCGGGAAGACGGTGCTCGGCGCGGCGGTGACGCTGGTCCGCATGCCGATGGCGGCCCGGCTCGCATCGCTGGTTGCGGCAAGATTGAGCGCGTTCAGGGCCTGGACCCAAAAATTGGCCGAGCCGATGACGCTGTTCCAGGCGATGCCGTTCTGCAGCCGGGCCGCCGAGTTCATGTCGAGCGCCGCCGTAACGGTCGATCCCGTCCCGACCTGCCGGCTCGCGGCCTGGAACGAGGAGAGCGCGGCCGCGAGCGTGGTGTGGCTCGCCTCGAGCCCGGCCGCGACATCACCCGTCGACTTGAACAGGGTCTGGCTGTTGAGCGCGGCCCCTTGACTGCCGGCAACGGGAGCAGCCGGCATGTCCGGCGCGTAGGATTGAATCATGCCGCTGCCCGCGCCGGCCTGTGGCTGGACGGCGGGATCGGCGACGCTGGCTTTCTTGCCAGTCGTTACGGCGCAATGAACGCCCTGGTTGGCATCCTTGCGCTTGGTCGTGATCGGCACGAGCTGCACGGTCGACGACGAGGTGCGGGCGTGCTGGGTCAGCTCAGCGGCGTCGATGGTCGGGATCGACGCGGCGGCGCTGCCTGCGCAGAGACAGGTGATGGTGGACAGGACGCCGAGGCGGATCGCTCTCATGCCGCGGCCCGTCCCATGAAGATCGGCAACCAGGCGGCCGGATCATCTCCAAATTGGGCGCGTAACGCGTCGAGCTCGGCCACGGTCTCGGTGCGCCCTGACAGAACCTTGATGAGGTCCGGCATGCCGGCGAGGTTCAGGCGCGCGATCACGCTGTCGCGGCCGTGCTTGATCAGGAACGACCGGCTTTCCGGCACCGTGCTGCGGATCCATTCGACCTCCCGCGACGACAGCCGGAAGGCGCGGCCATAGCTCTCGTCGTCCGCTTTCGGATTGGGGAAGAAGACGTTGGTCGCGGTCTGCTCGATCAGCGTGCTGGCCGAGCTCGAGCGAACGATGTCGGCGGCCGATTGCGTGCCGAAGCCGATGATTCCGTTCTGCTTGCGGATGGTCTTCAGCTTGTCCTTGATGAAGAAGGCGAAGACCGGATCATCGAGCAGCCGCCAGCCCTCGTCCAAAAAGATCATGACGGGGTCGCCCGTCAGCAGCTCCTCGGTGCGATGGAAGATGTACATGAGCGCCGCGGTGCGGATGACGGGATCGTCGAGCACCCGGGTCATGTCGAACCCGAAGATGCTGGAGACGGAGAACTGGTCGGTCTCGTTGTTGAAGAGCCAGCCGCGCTGGTCCGGGCGCATCCAGCTCTCGAGCCGCGCCAGCAGATCCCCCTCCCCGGCCCGGATGCGTCCGCGCAGCAGGGTCGAGAAGGCCTTCAGCGTCCGCCCTTCCGGTCCGCCCCCGAGCACGGCCTGCACGGCGTTGCGGATCACCTGCTCCTCGGAGGCCGAGAGCTCGCCGCCATTGGCTGGCCGGAGCATGAAGCCCAACAACTGGAACAGGAACTCGCGGGTGCGCGCGGTGTCGGGAAGTGACAGCGGGTTGAACCCCGTTGGCTCGCCGGGCACCAGGATCTCGTAATGGCCGCCCATGGCGCGGATGAAGATCTCCGCGCCCCTGTCCTTGTCGACGAAAAGCAGCTTTGGACGCGGCAGAACCCGCTGGGACTGCGCGGAGATGAAGGAGAGGAAGACAGTCTTGCCGCTTCCGGACGGGCCGACGACCGTAAAATTGCCGAGGTCGCGGACGTGGTGGTTGTAGTAGTAGGCGGTCTGCGAGGTCGTCTCGAAGACTGAGATGGCGGGACCCCAATGGTTTCCGTCCGGCCGCCCGCTCGGGTAATTATGCAGGGACGTGAAGCCGGCGAAATTCTTCGACGAGATGACCGCCTTGCGCGCGATATAGGCGAAGTTTCCCGGGAGCTGGGCCCAGAAGGCCGGCTCGCAATTGAGGTCCTCGCGCGTCCAGATGACGGAGCGGTCGGTCAGCGCGGCGCCGACGACGGTGACGCTGGCCGCGACCTCCGCCAAGCTCCGGCCAAGGCACATCACCGACATGTGGTGCTCGCCGTAGATCGCCTCGGAGGCGAGCAGCTCGTCGCGGGCCTCGTCCAAGTGCTCGGCGACGATCGAGCCGGCCTCGTCCGACATGTCGACCTGGCGCGACACGCGGTCGATCTGGCGGGCGGCTTCCGGCCGGTCGACGATGGCGAAAGTCTGGGTCGCGATGAAGGCGTGCGGGACGCGCAGCAGATTGTCGAATGAGCCCGGGCCGGTCTGGGCCGGATATTCGCGGATCGACACCATGGCCGCGAAACGCGTGTCGTCCGGCCCGGCGCCGCGGATCTCGATGGCGTTCTTGCCGAAGAAGATGCGTTTTTGCGCCAGCGCATCGGCAAGTGCCATCCGCGGCAGGTGCATCGGCCGCGGCAACCCGCCATTGACGAGCTGCACTAGGAATTCGAGCGGCTCGGAGAACCAGACCCCGTCCCGCTTGACGACGCCGAGCTGCCGCGCGCCGTAGGCAGCGAGGTTCTCGCGCACGGCCGTCGCCGCATCGCGCAGCTCGGTCAGCGCGGTCTGTTCGGCCACGGAATCCCCGGCCTCATCCTTGCGGCCAAGCAGCTTGGTGAGTGCCGTGTCGAAGGTGCCGGCCTGTCCCTGCAGGCGCCGCCGGACGATCGTCACGTAGAGGTCGTTGACGAACATCTTCCGCTTGGAGAGCGCCGCGTCGTAGCGCTCGTCGATCTCGCGGCAGAGCGCATTGTCGAAGGTCGAGGCGATGACGGGCTGCACCTCGCGACGGACGATGTGGCTCGCGATGGCGAAGCGGGAGTTCGCGAGGGTCCGCACGACGTCGTTGCGGGCGAGCAGGCGGGCGTTGACCTCGCTCATGTCGGCAGTCTCGAAGGAATAGCCTTCGAGCTTCAGCACGGTCATGACCAGCCCGTCCCGCGTCCGGATGACGTGGTCGTCGACATGCCTTGTGTAGGGGATGTGCGTGCTGACCGGCCGTTCGCGGCGCGACACGGCGCCAAAGGTCAGCTCATCGAGAAGGGCGCGGGCTACCATGCCGAAACCTCAGGCGCAGTAACTGTCGGCGGCCCAGACGCCGCGCGTGCGGGGCGGGCAGCGGGTGGTCCTGACGAATAGGATTTCGAAGATGCGGTCGTCGCGCAGCGTCATCACATAGCCGAACAGGTGCAGTGGGATCGCGACCAGCAGCAGAAACAGGTTGTGAGACAGCAGGAAGCAGACCGACGACGCCACGCCGTTGAACATGAAATACACGTACGGGACGCCCATCAGGGTCGGCGCCCGCGTGAGCGCTTTCACCAGCGGAGTGATCAGCGGCTCTTCGAGATCGCGCTCCGTCACTGGCCGACCGCCGACTGGAAGAACTGGACGATCTGGGCAGAGCCGAACACCAGCACGATGCCGAAGATGACGCTGCCGGCGATGCCCCAGGTCAGGCGGCCCGACCAAGCGAAGAACCCGCAGGCGATCACGGCCAGGGTGGCAAGCGCGGTCGCGATGGATCCGGTGAGGGTCGACACCAGGGTCGTGAGGGTCGATTGGACCGGCTGCAACGACCCGCTCGATTGGGCACTGGCGGCGTCGATGCCGAGCAGCAGGGCGCAGACTGGGACCAGCAGACGGGGAAACAAGAATGGCATCAAATCCGACCTTTCAATCGACATGCATGACGAAGCCATCGCTCCAGGGCGGAGCGGCATTTGGCTTTGCGGATGAAGTGGAGGCGCCGGTTTCGGGCGCGACCTCGACGATGCCCGGAGCGGCGGCCGCCGCCGTCACGTCACGGGCTCGCGCTGAGGGCGCGGTCGCCGGCCAGGCGTAAAAATCGTTGATGACGTCGGCGACGAAGCGGACGGTCTCGGGAAACGGCGGGACGCCTCGGTTCTTGAGAAGCGCCTCTTCGCCGGCGTTGTAGGCGGCCAGGATAAAGAAGGGATTCCGGTAGCGGTCGTGCAGCATGCGCAAGAGCCGGATGCCGCCCCGGATGTTACCGGCGGGATCGCAGAGGTCGACCCCGAACCGCTGCGCCGTCTCGGGCATCAGTTGCATGAGACCGTAGGCGCCCTTTTCGGACAGGTCGGTCGACTTGAAGTGGCTCTCGATCTTGGCGACTGAGATCACAAAGTCGGGGAAGAACCCTTCCTCTATGGCGATCCGGGCGACGAGCGTCTTGGCTGTGTCAGGGGGCAGCGACACGGCATCACGGCATAGTCTGCCCGGCGCCTTGGCAGGCGTGTCGGCTTCAGTCGCCGCGGCCCGGGCGGGGACGATATGTCCGGCGGCATCGACCGAGGCAAGGATGGTCGATGCCGCACGCGCCGCGCTATCCCCGCCACAGACCACCTGTGTTGCCGCCAAAGCAATCCCGACCGCCAAACAGACCCTCATATGTCCTCCCGATCAAATCCGTTATGGACATTATAACAGACATTGTTAATCTCGCAACAGACCTGCGATGCTGTTTCAGCCAGCATCCGGGCAATTGGACGAGGACAAGTCGAGACCGTGACCGAAGCGCAACAGACCGAGATGCCGCGGAGGTGGCCTGAGACCTGGCGGCTCGCGGCCGGTCTCTTGATTGGTTCTCTCCTGGTCGCGTGGCCCGCCGCTGGGCAGTCCGCCGCGCCGGCTTGGGCGCCCGTCGCCGCTTCTGCCGCCTATCAGACCGGCGACAGCTGGACGGATCATGGCCTCACCTATCGGCTCTACGGCGTTCAATCCTGCCTGCGCGGCACGACCTTCACGAACGCGCATGGGCAGGTCCGAGATTGTGGCGAGACCTCCCTCGCCATGCTGGTCGCCCTGATCCGCGACCTGCATCCGCAATGCATCGACGCCGGCAAGACACCGCGCTCGAGCACGGTCCTTGTCTTCTGCATCGCCCAGCCGACCGCCGGCGCCGGAGCGGGATCTCGCATCGATCTTGGCACCGCCCTGATCGCGACCGGCTTTGCCTTCGCGGCCCTCGGCCCCGACGGTCAGCCGATCCACCCGCCCTACCTGGTCGCCGAGCTCGTCGCCCAGCGGACCCATGCCGGTCTCTGGGCCTTCGCCGACCTGCCGGACCCCAATGCGATCATCCTGCGGGCGCTTGGCAAGCAGCGCGCAGCCGGGTCCGGCGTCCCATCGCCGGCGACGCCATCCACCCCGACACCCTGACCTCTCATCGAAACGCGAGCCGAAGATCCATGCGAACCACGAATCTGTTCATCCTCCGTGGCCGGGTCGGCCAGGCGCCCAAGGCTTTCGGCAAGGCGGCCAAGGTCAATGTCGCGACGGATCGCTTCCGGACCGACACTGAGGGCAAGCGGCAGGAGGAGACCGACTGGGTCACGGTGACCTTGCTGAACGAGAAGGTCGCCGCCTGGGCGCTCGCGAACGTCCGCAAGGGCGATGGCATCTACGCCGAATGCCGTGTCGCCGACGGCTCCTACAAGAAGGACGGTGAGACGGTCTATACGACCGACATCATCGCCAACGCATTCCACAAGCTCGATCTCGGCGCGCGGGACGATGCGGAAGCCTGAGCGCTCGGCGATCACGATGCTGGCGACCTCGATCGGCATCGCTGGCCTCGGGACGGCCGCGACCGCAGCGTCTACCGTGCCGGTTCGCGGCGGCCTTTACGAACCAGGGAGCGTCCCACAAGCGACGCCGCTCCGGGTCGAGGTCCTCGACGGAACGCGGCTCCGCGAGATCGAGACCGGCGCCGTCTATCGTCTCTACGGGATCGCAACCTGCATGCCGGGCCAGGACGCCCACCTCGGCCGTCAGCCCTGGCCTTGCGGCACCATGGCGACGGCCTGGCTGGTCACCGCGACTCTCGGCAAATGGCTGTCCTGCGCGACGCTTCGCGACGAGGCCGGCGAGCATCTGGCGCGGTGCGCCTCCGCCGACCATGCCGACCTCATCGCCGCAATGCTCCGAGACGGCATCGCCGTCACACTGCCGCCGACGGAGCAGGATCCTTCCATCCGCGCCTACACCTCGGCCGAGCGCGAAGCCCGCAAGGCTTATCGCGGCCTCTGGGCCAGCAGTTTCGAAATGCCATGGGACTACCGCGTGCGGATTGCTCATGACGCTGCAGCCATCAAACTCCCGGAGGCGGACCATTGAAGCGCGCGGTCCTGCTCCTTCCGGCTCTGCTGGCCGCAAGCGGCTGTGCGCCTCCGCCCCCGACACCCGTCGCGGTCATCACGCTTCCAAGCCAGGAGCCGCTCTACGCCCCGCAGCGGGTTATTCCGGGGCGACTGGAATACACGCCGGACGGGTCGACCTTCGCGCCGATCTTGACGGAGCGCGTCTCCTACCCCACGCAGGATCAGGCGAATGACGCCTTCCGGCGGCGCCTCGTCGACACCGTTGCGGTGCGCGCCGGGCCCTCATCCGTATGGCTCTTCGGATGCAAGCCGGGGGCGCTGAATCAACGGACGGCCCGCATCGTCCGGTTCCGTGGTCCGGTCGTCCATTGCGCGACGGACCTCCTTGATCCGGCCGGCCGGCGTCTCGATCGCCAGACGATCAACTTCGCCTACGACGGCGCGATCTGGCAGATGCAGCCCGTCGATCCGCCGCGGACCGCCGTGCCGTGGCGTGGCCGGGAGGGCTCGCCCAAGGATCCCTGGAGCTGGGTGCCGGGGCGGGACCGTTATGAATAGCGCCCGGCGAATTCGGCGAAGCCGGTTTTGCGCGTACATCAGAATGGATGTTAGTCGGAACGCGAGGAGTTCCGTCGCGGCCACGGTTGAGCGTTGCGGCGTCCGACTCGCGGTCGGAACCGCCCTCTTCGCCGCGACGTGCGGCAGCGGTATTGCGCAGACACCCACGCCGGATCCGACCGCATGGCGGCCGATGTCCTACGCCGATCTGCAATGGCCGACAGCCGCCACGGGCACCTATGCCGACATCTGGAAGGATGCGATCGACCAAAACAATCGCGCCTATGTGGATCGCGGTGACCGGCGTTTCGCTGACGGCAATGCGCCGGTGACGGAAGCGCATTTCGTGATCTGGAGCCCCCGGAAGTCCATCGTCCTCAGTGTCCTCGACACGGCGACCGCGTGCACCCTGAAAGAGGTGCGGGCATCCGTCCACGCAACGATCAGGATGTGCCCCATGCGGCTGGCCGTCTACGAAGGTGTCGTCGTCCATACCCTCGATGGCGGCCGGGGCTGCTATCTCGAACGATCGGCCGCGGCGCTGGGCGAGACGCCGGACGCCGACATCGCCGCAGCCTACGCGTCGTACGAGCCCACGACGCGGACCATCCGCACCGGCTTCGTCGTCGACCACCGCCCTGTCGAGGGCTGCTCCCAGGCCATCCCCCTGCCCCCGTCATGATCGGCGACGCAGCCTCCAGACCGCACGACACCACCAGGACCTCGCATGCGACTTCGTTTCCTGACCTTTGCCCTCGCCCCACTCGCCGTCGTCGGGATTTCCGCTGCACAGTCCTCTCCGGGCGCTTGGCAACCGATGGCCTTCCACGATTTCCGGACGCCCTCGACGACCGATCCGCTGCAGACGCTGGTCTGGCCGGACGTGATCCGGGAGGCGAACGCCTATGTCACGACGGAGCTCAAGCGACCTTTGGACGGCAAGAACGCCCTCGTGACGGCGCTCTCGGCCACCTACAACGACGGCGGCCGCACCGTGATGGTCAGCATCGCCTTGTCGCGCCAATGCGACAGCGGCGCCAACGACAAGAACGCCGGGATCGAGCCCTCCACCTGCCCGGTGCGGATCGCGACTTTCGACGGTGCCAAGCTCCTGTCGATCAAAACCGTAACCGGCTGTTACGCCGACCATGCCGATCCCGACCTCCCGGCGAAGAACCGCAGCGACGACACCTTTGCGCGCTTCGATCCGGCATCCGGCACCGTGCAGCTTAGAACAACGGTGGGCGGGAAGATCGTCCCGTCCTGCAACCGGACGGTGTCGATCAAGTGACCGCTCTCCGGCCCGCTGCCGGGCGCCGTGGCTTCGTCGCGGCCGCCCTCATCCTGCTGTCGTCCGCTTTTCTGCCGATCGGCACCGTCCCGGTGACCGCGGCGGGTGCGCAATATTGCGAGCGGACCAATTATTCGGCCCAAGAGATCACCGATGCAGTCCAGAACTCCTCGCTACGCGACGATCTCAAAGCAACGTCGTGTTCCCTCGGCGGCCTTGGCCGCTTCGAGTCGGGCGGCAACAAGGGCGTCTACAACGGCAGCTGCTGCACCGGCATTTTTCAGCTGAACAACGCCAACATCCAGAAATATGCCGGGACGGACCGGGCGGGCTACGGTTGCGAGTCGCTGCAGCAGCAGACCGACGCCTGGGCGAATCTCACCAACGACGGGTACAATTCGTCCGCGGTGCGCCAGCTCGCCTCGATGTCGACGTTCGACGGGCAGCCCGTCGACGCGAGCCTCATCGCGGCCTGCATTCAGCTCGGCACCGGCAACTGCCAGAAGATGGTGGCTTCCGGCAAATGCTCGGGCTTCTCCGACATCAACGGCACGACGATCTGCGGCATGGCCAAGAATGCCCGAAGCCTGGCCGATCCCAACTGCCAGAACGGCCAGGGGACGTGCGGCCCGGCGGGACCGGGAGACTATCCCACCACGACCGGTGTCGCGGCCAATCCGCCGAGTGCGGCGTCGGCTTCGATCATCGTGTCGTCGTCCGAGGTCTGACTAGGGACCGGAGGCGAGCCTCTCTCCGCCGCAAAAGAAAAGGCCGCCTCACTTTTCGCGGGCGGTCCAAGTCTAAGGGAGGAAACGCCCAAGAAGGGCATGCTTCGCGTGCGATGCACCATGGATATGGCATGGTGCGTT
This sequence comes from Lichenihabitans psoromatis, assembly GCF_004323635.1. NCBI lineage: Bacteria > Pseudomonadati > Pseudomonadota > Alphaproteobacteria > Hyphomicrobiales > Lichenihabitantaceae > Lichenihabitans > Lichenihabitans psoromatis. The sequence goes on along the minus strand of NZ_CP036516.1, from coordinate 108,267 downwards.
TGTGCACGACAGTCCCGCAACCACATGGCAGATACGCGCCGATCCACACCGATCGGCAACCGTATCGTCCCACCGCTTCGCCGCTTGAAGCGAGTTGGGTCGGGCGGTCTCGGCCGCCCCGACCCGACGGGTTCGAGGAAAGCCCATCGTGTCGAACCCCATCCTCTGCCGAGGGCACACGGTGCAAATGGCATCTGGCGCTATGCGCCGTTACCCGTGTCCGGCAGGATAAGCAGGCGGAAGGCGGCCAGCTGCTCCTGCGTCGCCTCGCAGAGCTCGCCGCCTCGATAATATGCGTAGACGAGGGCCCAGAAGACGACATCGTCCGACCGGCCGGCGAACAGAGCCTTTTGCAACGAACGGCTGATCAACACCACGGCGCGGATCGGCTCGTAGCGCGCGTGCACTTCCTGCGCGACAAGCTTCGCGTCTTTCATACGGATCAAAGGTCCAACTCCGGTTGTCAGGGTGCTCAGGCGGCCGAGCTCTGCCGCTCAGGGCGCTCCAACACCGGTCCGTCGCAGCCGCGTGCCTGGCGGATGGTCGTGAGGGTCTCGCCCGTGAACGACATGCGAAGGGCGACGACTTCGTCGCGGCCGATCTTCTTCGGGAAACCGAGAGGTCGAACGAAGAAGCGGAGCTGCATCGCGATAACCATCAATCGCCAATCGATGGCTACCGTGACGGTGTCGACGCGGTTGGCCATTCCCCCTTCGACGACGCCCTGCGCCAGTTCCAGGAACGCGCCGTTCGCCCGTGGCCGGACCTCGCGGTGGCTTGGCGCCACGCAGAAGCGGGTCCATTCGAAGACCCGCGGCCCTCGGGGTGGCTTGGTCCGGCAGAGGTCTCCCAGCACGTCGGTCAAGAGGTGTCGCCGCGTCGTCGGTAGGAGCCGCTGATAGCCGACGATCTCTTCGTCGCGCAGGCAGACCTGATGGATCGCATGCGCATCGTCGAACTGGTCGCGCTCCCGCGCATCAGGTTGGCGGAGATCCTCCCAGCCCTTCTCGTCCACGAAGACACCGTGCCGGAACCGGAAGACCCGATCCATCAGCTCCTGATGTGCGCTGACCTCGGACCCGTGTATGACTTTGAGCATCGAAACCTCCTCGACGTGTTGCCTGAGGAGGAAAAAGCCACAGAGGGGCGGGCCACGGTATGGGTAGAAATGCCCACTCCCAGTTGTGACAATCGATGGTCGGTCTGACGGGCCGCGTTGGGGGAGAATACAACGAACCGGCTGGGTGGCCTGCTAGTCCGGACGTACGACGTAGCCCCGCCGGGCCTTGCGCTTGAGCCAGGCGCTGAGCGCAACCTTCGCGGTGGCATCATGCTCGTAAAGGTCGAGGCTGCGACGGCAGCTCACCCCGATGCGGCCCCACTCGCGGACGAGCGCGGTGTCGCCGAACATCGTCTGCTCGACCGACAGCACGTAGCAGCGCGCCATGTTGCTGGCATCGTCGATGCGGTCGAGGACGAGGAGCTGGACGGACGCGGTCGACGCCGGTGGTGCTGCGGGCATTCGATGATGGTCCACCCGCGCAGCGTCGACGTCCAACGCAAAGACTGAATCAATCAGGCAGCTCGGATTCACAGTGCTGATGCATTGCGAGAAGCTCGAAGGTTTTGCGTGGTCGGAGGGATGAAAGGCTTCGTCCTTCGGACACTCGCAACGTCGTGATCCATCTCGCTCTGGTTGGCGCATCTCCTTGGTCTGGGCCGCGGACTGACGATCAACCCGCAAGGGGTCCGCTATGCCAGCATGCGGCCTCTTCGGCTGCGCCTCGACGTGATCATGGCCACGCCCCAGACGCTTCGGGCGCCTGTCGAGCGGGGATGGCCCCCGCCGCAAGACGGGAGCTGAACCGATGTCGAAGAACCTCACCCTCGCGCAGAACCACGCCTGGAACCTCGCCAAAACGCTCATGGTCTGCGTCGTTCTCTTCCGGGGCGAGAATGGTTTCGGTGTGCTGCCCTCGGATGAGTTCGACGGCGATGCCGGATCGATCATTCACGAGTACGATCCATTCGGAGTGTGAGCCATCCAAAGACGCTGGCGCGACAGCGCCCGCGTCTCTGAAGTTTGTCCGCCGGGGTCCGGCCGGTACAGATGCGTCGGAGAACGTCGATGCCGACCGGAACATTTCGGATGTTCGACTTTGCGCCCATCCCGAACGTTCCATGCGTTTCTAGCCGGTCTCCAAAGCGGCCATTCCGCATTCTGCAGAAACCATACATTTCGCATGACCCGGCGGGGCCTAATTGGATCAGCCGCTTAGCTTGTGCGAAACTCCAGTGCGAAACCGGAGCGATCGCCGGTGAACTCGGTGCCGTTGGCCTTGAAGGTTCCGATGGTAGCCATGTTGCTCTCCTGCTTCCCGTTCGGGCCCGCGCCGTCGCGTCCTCGATGGCAATCCAGGGACCGGAGGCGATCGACGCCGCATCCGCTTGTGGACCGCAACGCAGTGGAGGACGGGGTCGGCCGGTGTTCTTGCCTCGCGAGGAATGCGGAACGCAGGGGAAGAAGGTCGGACGGCGCCGTTGCGGCAAGGCGACGAGGCGAAGCCGTCCTGTGGTCAGGTCAGCAGGTCGACGAGGCCGTGAGGCGCGGGCCCGTGGACGAGCCGGAAGCCTCGGCTACGGGGTACCCTGAATTTGCGGGACCGGCTCGTTCCACGTACCTGGAGCTTTCCGTCGCCGGTTCTGGGACGGCGTCGTCGGAGAGCGGACCATCTTCCATCTCGTCCTCGGTTTGCCGTTCCTGCTGGTCCTGTTCGGGATCGTGATGCCGCTCGCGGTACCCCTATGGGTCAAGGGCATCTTGGCGGTGCTCCTGCTCGTCGGGTCGCAATATCATCTGGTCAGCCGTCTCTCGTCGGGATCCGTCCTGTCGCCGGAGTTCCCGCGTCCCATCGTGATCCTGTTCACGTGGGCGTTCGGCGCGATCGCGTTCCTCGCCGTACTGCTCGTAGCGCTCGGTGCGGTCAAGGTGCCGATGACGCTGGTGCGGGGCGAGCACGGGACGGTCCCGGATGGCGTCAGATACGCCCTGGCGAGCGTCGCCTCGCTGCTCGCCGCGGTCGGCGTGCATGCGGCGGTCCGGGTACCGCCCCTGAAGGACGTGACGGTCGAAATCCACGGGCTGCCATCGGCGTTCGACGACTATCGCATCCTCCAATTGACCGACCTGCACATCAGCCGCCTGTTCCCGGCGTCCTGGACCCGCACGCTGGTCGAGCGGTCCAACGCGCTGGGCGTTGACTTGATCGTCGTGACCGGGGATTTCATCGACGGCACCCTCGCCAAGCGACGGGCGGACGTCGAGCCGCTGCGCGGTCTCCACGCGCCGGACGGCGTCTACGCGATCCAGGGCAACCACGAATATTACTTCGGCTACCGCGAGTGGATGGGGCACCTCGCCGGGATGGGAATGACCATGCTCCTCAACGACCATGTGGTCCTGAAGCGGCGTGAGGGGCGATTTATTCTCGCCGGGGTGACGGACCGATCCGCGGCGGGGACGGGCAACCCCGAGCCCGACCTGACCGCCGCGCTCGCCGGAGCCCCCGAGGGCGTCCCGATCGTGCTGCTCGACCATCAGCCGAGAAAGGCCAAGGAGGCCGCCGCGCGTGGCGTCTCGCTGCAACTGTCCGGGCATACGCACGGCGGCATGATCCGGGGCCTGGACCGCCTCGTCGCGCGCATGAACGACGGGTTCGTGTCGGGGCGCTACGACGTCGACGGAATGACGCTCTACGTCAACAACGGCAGCGCCCTGTGGCCCGGTTTCGCGCTACGGTTGGGGCGCCCGCCGGAACTCACTCGCATTACGCGGCGTCGGGTCGCGTGACGCCGATCGTCCTCGTCGACAAGAAACCCGCCTGGGCGCATCGATGTCGCTCCCCGATCGACGTGATCGCGCCGTCGCCGGCCGCAGCCAGGAAACCGAAGCATGGCAAGGGTCGACAAGGACAAGCTGAATCTCGCCGAGGTCAGCGCGATCGGCATCGGCGGCATGATCGGCGGGGGTATCTTCGCGGTGCTTGGCCTAGCCATCGCCACCGCGGGACACGCCGTTGTCCTGACGCTTGCGGGCGGTGGTGTGATCGCCCTGCTGACAGGCCTCTCCTACGCCCATCTCGGCCTTCACTTTCGCGGCGACGGCGGCAGCTTCACCTACATCGATAAGGCCTTCGCCTCTCCCTTGGTCGCGGGCTGCGCCGGCTGGCTCTTGGTCGTCGGCTACGTCGGAACGCTCGCGCTCTACGCGACGGCGTTCGGCGATTATGGTGCGACGCTGTTCGGTCTGGGCGGCGCACGGCCGGCCACGGCAGTGTTGGCGGGGCTGGTGCTGGTTGGGTTTCTCGGCATCAACCTCCGTGGCGCGCGCACGTCGGGCAGCGTCGAGCTCGGCGTCGTTGCCATCAAGCTGCTTATCCTCGCCGTGTTCGCCGCCGCCGGCTTCATCGGCATCAAAACCGCCCATTTCGTACCGCTTTTCGATCGCGGCATCGCTTCGCCCCTGGTCGCGGTTGCCTTGATATTCGTGGCCTATGAGGGGTTTGAACTCATTCCCAACGCGATCGACGAGATGGCGGATCCGGAACACAACCTGCGCCGCGCCATCGTCATCGCGATCGTCCTTACCACGATCATCTACATCGTCGTCGCCGTCGCGGCACTCGGCAACCTTACTCCGGCGCAGATCCAGCAGGACCAGGAATACGTGCTCGCGGTGGCCGCGCGGCCGACCTTGGGCGAGGCCGGATTCGTGCTGATCGGCATCGCCGCGCTGCTCTCAACCGCGTCCGCCATCAACGCGACGTTGTTCGGCGCCGCACGGCTTGCCATGGTGATGGCCGAGGAACATGCGCTTCCCCAGGTTTTTGCCCTCCAGGAGCGCATCCGTCCAGTTCCCTATGTCTCGCTGCTCGCCCTCACCGTCCTGTCGCTCGCCTTCGCGCTACTGGTCCCGCTGCCGGCGATCTCGGGCTTCGCGAGCGCGACGTTCCTCGTCATCTTTGCCGCCGTCAACTTTTCCGCCTTGCGGCTTTCGGGGCGCATCGGGTTGTCGCCGTCGATCCCGCTCGCCGGCGGACTTCTCGCCACCGCCAGCCTCGGTCTGCTGCTCTGGCACGACTGGCAGGTTGACCGCATGAGCCTATACCTCCTGCTCGCGGTTTACGGATCCGTCGTCGCGATCCAAATCGTGCTGACCGTGCGACGGGGCCGCTTGCCACCCGGGGGGCTGACACCGCTTGCGAGGACGTGAAGACTTTGGCTACGCGAAACGTCAATGGACTAACAGAGACTAGGCCGAGGAACAGACCGGACGGCCACGCGCCCCTGATCATCAGTAGCCCCCACGCGGTGATGCGGTGCCGCCATGTGGCCCCGCACCCCGTGCACGTGATGTAATCGGGTCTTACCAGCGTCCCCCAAAACGCACAGATCCCGCCGTGACCCCCGTCCGCATCGACCGTTCGCGGCATGTCCGTATCCTCCTGCGATGCCGCTTTGCTCGCTTCCGATCCCGTCATGCATAGGCAGTCCAGGCCTTTGGGCGCCCGTCCCAAACGAGAGCCGTCCTGCAATCATCGATTCGCACGGACCGGCGTCGACCGTCGACGCGGCGCCGTAGTGGCTCGCCCGTAAAGGCATCGAGGGCCGGCATCGCCTTGCCCGTCACACACGCCTCCCACCCCGTGCTCGCGTCGGCTTGCGGGATGGCCCTGACCTCCACCATGCGCGTTCCGACGATCGCCGTGACCTGGTAGACATTCAAGTTGGTCTGGTCGGTAGTTGCTCCCTTTACCCCCAGAGGACTCGACCGCTGTAGCCCACAACCACCCCAAGTATCGAGCTCCAATGGCTGGCAGTACGGAGCCGACGAACAGCAAATTTGAGATTATTACGGCGGAAAGCGGCCATTCTGCTCACGGCCAGATAGCGTCGATGCGAAGTGCCGAAAGAGGGGTCTTCCGCATTCCTTTAATAGAGGGCCGGAGGGTCAGACCCGTTTTCCCCCGGGTTTGCGTCCGGGCGCTCGAGGCCGAAAATCAGCCTCACGTTCCAACGTGCGATAGAGTGTGACGCGATTGACTCCGAGACGTTGAGCGATCTCAGACATCGTCAGATCAGGATCCTTCATCAGCCGTCTGGCCGTATCTACGGCGTCCTTGCCAATCTTTGGCTTTCGCCCTCCCAGTCGTCCGCGGGCCCGCGCTGCAGCCAGCCCGGCGCGTGTCCGTTCGCGGATCAGGTTGCGCTCCATCTCTGCAAAGACAGCACCGATCTGCAGCATGGCTTTTCCCATGGTGGTCGATGGATCGATCCCGTCCTGCAGCGATCGAAGTTTGACACCATCCTGCTCAAATTGTTCGAGCAGGCCCACGAGCTGGTGGGTCGTCCGCCCGAGTCGGTCGAGCTTCCAGACAACCAAAGTGTCGCCGCGTCGTAGATGCGAAAGAGCCTCGCGGAGGCCGGGCCTCTCTGGTCGCGCTCCCGATGCCCGGTCCTCAAAAATCCGATCGCACCCTGCGCTCACCAGCGCATCTTTCTGCAGATCCAGCTTCTGATCTTCCGTGGACACGCGCGCGTAGCCGATCAGCAGAGAGGCTGAAGCAGCAGCATCCTTTTTCGAAGGCCGTTTCGTTGCGGAACCCATGTCAGACGATCGCAGAGACACACTGATTACGCAACACGGTTCAGCATCAATCCGCTGAGAGAGGCGGCCGAGAATTACGAAAGACTTGCTATATCGATGCGAGAACGGCCGTTTACGCAACGATTGATCGCCCAGCTAGAATCTCCCTAAACTCCGAACATTCGCCTTCGCGTCGTGTCAGGTTGTTCAGACAAGTCGCTAAAGCTTCGAAGCAACGTTCCTCGCGCAGTATTGAGCACAACCGCGGCGGAGCGCCAGGATCCCGTGCGCCGCCTGATGCCTCTGATGCTTTTGCGCCACTTCGCGCGAGCATCATCCATCGAGCCGCGCGCGGTCCGCCCAGGACGGGACATGTCTTTCTTCGCCGACAACTATAGGTTCCTCAGCTTTCTGTAGTCTCGCCCGGCGTTCCCGGCTTCCGGGAACGCTCGGATCCTGCGAAGGCTCGGCGGCGGTCGATGACCGCGTAGGCAACCCCTCGGCAGCCGCGACCTCTGCGCGCGTCACGGTCGCCGCGGTCCCCACCAAGTGCCGCCTCCTGTTCAGACGGAAACCAAAGCAGTAAGGTGCCGCGAAGCCTTGACCACGTCACCCATCACCTGTTCTCGCCCGACGGATGAAACGATGCCGCTTTCGGCCAAGTGCAGGGAGAGCCTCACCCAAGCCGTCGCCTTCGCCGGCGCGGGACTGATCGGCCTCGCGACGCAGCTCCCCGTCCGCGACTTTGTCGATGCCGCCTTTGATGGTCCCTCGCATTGGTGGACACCTTTGATACGCTCGGATGAGCGGGAAAGGTGTTTGGATGCCCAAAACGAGGCGGGAGTTCGCTCCCGAGTTTAAACGAGAGGCTGTTGCGCTGCTTGAAAGTAGCAGTCGGCCGTTGATGCAGGTTGCCACGGAGGTCGGCATCTCGCCGTCGATGCTGCGGAACTGGCGAGCGGCCATCCACACCGGCGCTGCCCGTTCGCGAGCGGTCGCGGCCGGGGTGCCGCAGCTCCCGTCCCCGGCCGACCAGGCTGCCGAGATTGCGCGGCTGAAGCGGGATCTCGATCGCACGCGCATGGAGCGCGACGTCCTAAAAAAAGCCATCGGCATCTTCGCGGAGGTGCCCAGATGAGGTTCACGTTCATCCGCGATCACGTCGGCACGTGGCCGATCCGGCTCATGTGCCGCGTGCTGCAGGTCTCTGCCAGCGGCTACTATGCATGGCGGGATCGCCCCGACAGTGCTCGGCTCGTCGCCAACCGTCATCTGCTTGGCGATGTCCGGCGTCTCGAGGCCGAGCATCGTGGCCGCTATGGCTCACCGAGGATGCACGCCGCGCTTCGTGCTGAAGGCCGGACGGTGAGCCGGGGACGCGTCGCCCGTTTGATGCGCCACCACGGGATTCGCGGCCTGGCAGGGCGTCGGTTCAAGCCTTGCACAACGGACAGCCGCCATGATCTTCCGATCGCGCCAAACCGGCTCAAGCAGGTGTTCGCGGCAACAACTCCGAACACCGTCTGGCTGGCGGACATCACCTATATCGCCACCGGAGAGGGATGGCTCTATCTCGCTGCGGTCCTCGACCTCGCCACGCGCAAGATCGTCGGCTGGGCGATGCGCGATCATATGCGCACCGAGCTGCCGCTCGCCGCGCTCATGATGGCCGCCCAGCGTCAACGCCCAGGGGCCGGGCTCATCCAACATTCGGATCGTGGCAGCCAATACGCCGCCGAGGTCTACCGAAAGCAGCTGGCCGTCATGGCGGCGACGCCGTCGATGAGCCGCACGGGCTGCTGTTACGACAACGCCCCGATGGAGAGCTTCTTCCACACGCTGAAGGTCGAACTCGTCCACCAATGTCACTGGGCGACACGCGACGAGGCCCGACGCGACCTGTTCGCCTACATCGAAGGCTATTATAACCGACGACGGATCCACTCTGCGCTCGGCTACAAAACGCCAGAACAAGCCGAGAGGCTGGCGGCATAACCCCCGTGTCCATCAATTCAGGGCACCATCAGCACCTTGTCGGGGAGGCACCTTGGTCGGACATGGCGGTGATGGCCCAGGTCCGCGATCACGTGCTGCCGGTCATCGAGCGACAGGGGCCGATCAAGGCCTGGATCGTCGACGATACGGGGTTCCCCAAGAAGGGGCGCCACTCGGTCGGGGTGGCGCGGCAGTATTGCGGTCAGCTCGGCAAACAGGACAACTGCCAAGTGGCGGTGAGCCTGTCGGTGGCGAACGAGGCCGCGAGCCTGCCGATCGCCTACCGACTCTATCTTCCGCAAGCCTGGGCTGACGATCCCGAGCAGCGCCGCAAGGCCAAGGTTCCGCCGGATGTCGTGTTCCAGACCAAGCCGCAGATCGCGCTCGACCAGATCGCGGCGGCGCAGGCCCAGCGTGTGGCTCCCGGCGTGATCCTGGCGGATGCCGGCTACGGCGCGGACGGCGGCTTCCGCGCCGGCCTGTCCGCCCTGGGGCTCGCCTATGTGGTCGGGGTGCAACCGACGCTCAGTGTGTGGCGCCCCGGCGAAGAGCCGCTGCCTCCCAAACCCTGGAGCGGAAAGGGCCGACCGCCGTCCTTGCTGCGCCGCAGCCCTGACAACAAGCCTGTCTCAGCCAGGGCGTTGGCCGAACAGCTCCCAACCGAAGCTTGGCAGAGCATGACGTGGCGCGAAGGGACCAACGTCGATCTCGCGTCCCGCTTCGCTGCTGTCCGCCTCCGACCCGCCTCCAGGGACTATAATCGTTCCGAGCCGCGCGCTATGGAGTGGTTGATGATCGAATGGCCGGAGGATGCGGCCGAGCCAATCAAGTATTGGCTCTCGACCATGCCACCAGAGACCTCGATCGAAGACTTGGTCAAAACAGCTAAGTTGCGTTGGCGGATCGAACGCGACTATCAGGATCTCAAGCAAGAACTTGGCTTAGGCCATTACGAGGGGCGCGGATGGCGCGGCTTCCACCATCACGCAAGCCTCTGCATCGCAGCCTATGGATTCCTCATCACCCTTCAAGGGACGATTCCCCCCTCAGCTTCAGCTCGCCCCAGGGGCGGCCCGACGCCTTACCTTCCCAGTCATCGCCGACCCCGCGGCTCCGCCGGTTCGGCCCGAGCGTCACGTGCCCACCTCCATTACGACCATGCGGCGGCGGCTCACCCACGCCCTCGTCCAACGTCTCTCCCGATGTCCGTGCTGCAATCAACTCAAAACAAACCGTCAGCTCGTTTTATGACGCAGTAAGACTAGCAGGGTGTTGAAGAAGGCTGCCGAACGGTTTTGAGGACGGTGAGAATGTTCGGGTCAGAACTGGCCAGACGATCCTGATCGACCTGGCCTCCGTGACGAAAGGTGCCGATGACAGCCGATCTAGCCGCGCTGGAGACGTGGTTGGCCTCGAACTTCCGCTCGGAGCGGATTGTACGCGTTTCGGTGATCTCGAATGGGTGCGCGAGGCCGACCATCTCTACGCGCCGACCGGCTTTCGCCACCCTCCGGGTCCCTGCGCACGGGCGACAAGGTTGCGGTGGTTGTCAACCGTCGTCCGCCAGATCCGGACGATGGGGATCGCGGGCGCAATCATGCGCCACCGAGAGTCAAACAGTGGTGGCGAGGCAGCTCCTCAGGCGTTGCCGGTGGACGACGGTCCCGCCGCCGACCGCTTCCGGCGAGGCTGCGGCTACCTGACGGCTGTCACCCTGATTGCAGACGCAGAAGAAGATGCACGATAATGACGCTGGCAGGAACAATTTATCTGCATGGCACCGCAACTGTCGTGACCAGGCCGAGATGATGCTCGTCGGGCCGGGCGACCAGGCGCTCGTGGAGTGGGTCAGACCCGGGCCTTCAGCGCGTTGCGATGGATCTGATCCAGCCTGGATTCGCATAGGGGCTGGTATGGAACCGGCGGTCATCCGCCTTCAGCGAACGACGAGCATCATCGACACCCTGCAGGTCGACGCCTCTGCGTATGCCCTCCCCTGCTCCCTCGGCGTAGCAGCCCCGGCAGTTCCACTTTGCGGCGTCGCCCCAGCGACGGAGCGTCATCGGCGGATTGCCGCGGGCCAGGAGATCTGGTTTTTGGGCAGTCGGCCGGTCGGATCGAAGACGTCGACTTTATGCGGGAGATCTGGCCCCCAGCGCCAGAGGACGAGGTTGATGTTCGCCTCCGTGGCTCCCGGCACGAAGCTCGGGACCAGAATACCGGTGTGACCCGCAGGCCTGAGACGATCGATGGCCAGCCAGGAGGGCGCAGCCTTTCCCGCGAGCTGGAAGGTGAGCCAGGAGCAGGACAGTTCATCGCGCGTGACACCGTGCGCGGCCCGCGCCGCATCGTCGCGAAGATCGGCGATACCCTCACAGTCGACGTCGTACTCGCACATGCTCAATGGCTGGAGGCGATTGGTGAAGCCCTGGGTGCATTCGCCGAACGACGTCATCACGTCCAGCGACAGATAGAGCGTGGCCTCCCCCTTGCGGTTGAACCGGCCGCCTGTCGCTGCTGCACCCGCACCTGAAAGCGGCGAGAACGACCAGGCCGGATCATGGGCACGATAGCAGCGGCCGACAAATCTCAAGCAAATCCGCCAAGGGCGAAATGGTCGAGGTATTCCCTTACGGCACTGGCGCGGCCGGCTTTCACCAGTGCCTCGGGCGTGCGGCCGTCGAGCGCGGGAATGGGCTGCGAGCGGTACCAGGCCATCGCCTGTGCTTCGCCACCCGACCAGTCGCGCACCCGGCTGATGATCTCGAGCATTTCAGTGACACGGGTCTGCGCCTTGGGCGCCACGCGCCGGTTCGCCTTCGAGACCGACGCGATGCCAAGCCCGGCGGTTTCAGCGAGCTGGCCCTTGGACATCCGGAACGCCTCCGCGACGCGATCAACGTCGACGATCCCCTTGTCCATGAAGCTCGTGACGAAGTGGGCTTCACGTTGCTCTTGCGGTGGGCCCAACGTATCCGATCGAATGGCCGACCCCTTTACGGGTTTGAGCTTGATCGCCGCCATGTCCTGATCCCCGCCTCGATTACAGTCAATATACGGGACAGAACCGTTCGTGCAAGTTCCCTGCTGTGGGAGGTCGCTGGGTGCCGGGGCTTGATCCCAATTCTCAACGTGGTGTCCCATCGCGGTGAGTTTCATGGCGCGTCCGGTACCCGGACCCCGCTCTACTCCGCAGGACAGCCTGCTGCCCGAAGCCCCTCCAGGTCTCCGCCTTCGGTCACGATCGGTCGCGCGATCCTCCTCGCCGAAACGGAGGGCGCATGCTGCCTTTAGGAGAGTGAGAGGGCGGCCTGGCTGGCCGTGACGGGTCGAGGATCGCGAGAGAGGCTCGCGGCCGGCCGGTCGCGGAGTTCCGCCATGAACCGAGCCGCCACACGCACCCGCTCTGCCCCGAGCCGGGCGTCGCTGTACCAGGAGATCACGGACCGCATCATAGCGGAGTTGGAGGCCGGCCGCGTTCCTTGGGTCCAGCCCTGGGCTGCAGCGAACGCGCCCCTGGCCATGCCGAAGAACGCCCTCACTGGACGGCGGTATTCCGGTATCAACATCCTGATCCTCTGGGATACCGTGATCCAGCATGGGTTCAGAACGCAGAACTGGCTCACGTTTCGTCAGGCCCAGGCCTTGGGCGGCAGCGTGCGGAAGGGAGAGCGCGGCACCACGGTGGTCTACGCCAGCCGGTTCACCCCAGGCGACCATCAGCCTGGAGCCGTGAGCCAAGGCGAGCCGCGCGGTGCCATTCCTTTCCTGAAACGCTTCACCGTCTTCAATGCGGACCAGTGCGACGGGGTGCCGGATTCGCTGGTCGCATCGCTCCCCCCGGTGCCGGACAATCTGGTCCCCCGGCAATCGACGTTCTCGTGAAGGCCAGCGGCGCCGTGGTGAAGATCGGCGGCGGCAAGGCATTCTACAGTGTGACGCACGACTATGTTCAGGTGCCGCGACCGGACGCGTTCCTCGTGCCCATCAATTTCGCAAGAACGATGGCGCACGAACTCTCGCACTGGAGTGGCGCGAGCACTCGCCTTGCCCGGGACCAGAGCGGATCGTTCGGCTCGAAGCCGTACTTCGTGGAGGAATGCGTCGCCGAGCTTTCGGCCGCGTTCGTCTGCGCGTCGCTCGGCATCGTTCCGACCGTGCGCCATGCCGACTACCTCGGCGCGTGGCTCGACATCGTCCGCGAAGACAACCGCGCGATCGTGCGGGCTGCCAGCGCCGCCTCCAAGGCCGCCGACTTCCTCCTAGCGTTCCTGCCGGACACCGAAACCTTGGAGGAGGAAGCGGTCGACGAGACGCGGGAGGTGGAGTGATGCGCTTCCGACGCTGGCCGCGCGTATCGGCCTTCGAGGATACGCCTCGCAAGCGTGCTGCCCTGCGGCGAAGCCAGCGACATCAACGAGACCGGCATCCGCTGCTGGCGGCGATCATCGGCAATGCCCAGCCGAGCGCCGACACCGAGATGGCGCGCCGGGCCGAGCAAATGGTTTCGCACCCAGCTGCAGGCCCGATCGGCGCGGGCGCAGACGTGGCGCCGAGCGAGGAAGCGGCTCGCCGACCTCCCCCGCTTGTTACAGACCAGGATCCGTGAGGTCTGGGCCACCTGCCCCTACCCTGCGGATCCCAGCTATCTGCTCGATCTGATCGAAAGCATCGAGCGAGGGCGTATCGATCCCGAGCGACCACCCTGGCGATGCCCTCGGCCGCTGAGCCCAATGGCTAATCGGCCGTCCAGTCCCGGACTTCGAGGCCTCGCACGCGCCGAAACTCGGCGACGTTCGCCGTGATCATGATGGCGCCCAGCGCGGTGGCATGAGCCGCGATCAAAAGGTCGTTGGGTCCGATCGGACGGCCCGCGGCTTCGAGCTCGGCACGAATGCCGCCGTAATGCGCATCCGCCGGCGGTGCCAGAGGCAGGACCGGAACCCGCGCCAGGATGGCTTCGACCCTCTCCAGAATGCGGCTCGATCCGCTTTTCGCCGCCCCATACCGCAGCTCCGCCGCCGTGATGATGCTGATGCAGAGGTTCTCTTCGCCCACCCTGGCAATGTGGTCCGCGACCTTGCCCCGAGGGTTGCGCATCATGTCGGACACGATGTTGGTGTCCAGCATGTAGAGGGTCACAGCGTCACGTCGCGAAGCGGCGGTAAGCCTGCATCGACATCGGGAAATTCGTCATCGAGCGGCTGCCAGCCGGCGAGAAGGTCCAAGAGCTTGCTCTGGTGCACGGGCGCGATGATGAGCCGGTCGCCATCGCGACTGATGACGGCTTCGGTGCCCGGCAGCTCGAACTCGACAGGGATGCGTATGGCCTGGCTCCGATTGTTGCGAAAGAGTCGGACCTGGCGGGGTCGAGGCGCTGCATCCGGCATTGTTGTAGCTCCTGTGTATATGCCGAGTGTATATGTCTAAGACGCTCCGTTCAAGCTGCCGCGCCCGCAGCGCCGATCGTAGCTTTGGCAATTCGAACCCTAGTGAGGTTGGCTATAAGGCCTTCCCGGTTTCGGGTTATATGCGGACTAAACCGTCTGAGAAGGCGGCGCCGCTCCGGACATTCCGGGTCTGCCGTAGTGTTGGCTCGGCATCTGCGGCCCTTCAGGGGATCGAGGACCCGTTCAAGCTCGGCAGGTATCCGAGCTCGTCGAGCAGATCCCGAAACGCGACCCGGCGCTCTTCTTTCCGCGCTTCTGCGTCGGCGCACGCTCGCTCGTGCTCGACGCCGGTCTCCGCCTCGCTCGCCTCGACTAAGCGCTCCCATGCGGTCAGCGCATCGATATAGGCAAGGTGCGCCGCGATCGTTCGAACTTCGAGAGCGTCCGCTTTGTCGGCGGGGTCGGCCATCGACCCGTTTCCCTTGAGGCTTGTGTCTGCGGTGCGCCCCCGCAAACAAGCCTAGACCACCCGTAGTCGGGGAGTTGGAAAACCGAGCTTACCCGGCTCCTACGACCTTTAGCACCGGGGCGCCTGGACATACGTCGCAGGCTCCCCGACCAGAAGGTCTAGGAGAAAGGTGCCGTAACGGCCGGCACCAAACCGGTAAGCTCGAGGTTTCCACGCCCCAGGGCAGCGCGTACCGCCCCGCAGCAGTGATATCGCGTCGCGAGGCGTCTCGCCAGAGCTTCGGCGCGGGAGATCGGCGCCGGAATGAGAGGGAGAGAGGGGCCGGTCACTGCGTGACGGAAGGAGGTCGGGAGAGAGGCTCTCGGCCGATCCGTCACGGAGATGCTCACATGCCAACCACCCAGCCCAAGCTTGTCCTCAGCGGCGCGCGGGACATTCCCTTCAATAAGCTCGTCCTCAGCCAGTCGAACGTCCGGCGCATCAAGACCGGCGTGACGATCGAGGAACTTGCCGAGGATATCGCGAGGCGGACCCTGCTGCAGAGCCTCAGCGTCCGGCCCATCGTCGGCGCCGATGGCGTCGAGACCGGCGTGTTCGAGGTGCCGGCCGGCGGACGACGGTTCCGGGCGCTCGAGCTGCTGGTGAAGCAGAAGCGGCTCGCCAAGACCGCGATGGTCCCGTGTGTTGTGCGAAACGGCGGGGACGGCGTGTCGGCCGAGGAGGACTCGCTCGCCGAGAACGTGCAGCGCCAGGCGCTGCATCCTCTCGACCAGTACCGCAGCTTCAAGACGCTGGTGGATCAGGGCCTGTCAGAGGAGGAGATCGCGGCCCGCTTCTTCGTGTCGGTCAATGTCGTCAAGCAGCGGCTCCGGCTGACGACGGTGTCGGAGAAGCTCCTGGCGGTCTATGCGGATGAAGGCATGACGCTCGACCAGCTAACAGCCTTCAGCGTCTCGGGCGATCATGCCCGACAGGAGCAGGTCTGGGAGGGCCTGTCCCGCTCCTACAACAAGGAAGCCTACTATATCCGTCGCCTGCTTACCGAGAGCGCTGTGCGGGTCGACGACCGTCGCGCCCAGTTCGTGGGAATCGCCGCCTATGAGGCGGCCGGCGGCATCGTGATGCGCGACCTCTTCACCGACGACCGGGGTGGCTGGCTGCAGGATCCGGCGCTGCTCGAGCGACTGGTCGACGAAAAGCTGAAGATCGAGGCCCAGGCGATCGCCGGTGAAGGCTGGCTCTGGGTCTCGGCTGCGCTCGACTTCAAGTACGGCCATACCAATGGGTTCCGGCGCCTGCGGGGTGAGCCGCTCGATCGAAGCGCAGATGAAGAGGCGGCGTATCAGGTGCTGAAGGCGGAATTCGACGCGCTGAACGAGCAGTATGACAGCGCCGACGAACTGCCGGAGGAGGTCGACGAGCGTCTCGGCGAGTTGGAGACCGCCATCGCGGCCTTCGACAATCGACCCTTGCGGTTCGACGCAGCCGAGATCGGGCGTGCCGGAGTGTTCGTCAGCCTCGACGCCAACGGGTCGCTGGAGATCGAGCGCGGCTTCGTCCGGCCCGAAGACGAACCCGCGGTGGATCACCCCTCAGCGAGCGCGGTCGAGGGATCCGCGCCGTCCGACGTCGGGGGACGCGTTTATGGCGTGGTGCAACGCGCCGTCATCATGATCGGCGGCGAGCCTGATCACCAGGGACCGTCGTCAGCGGAGGACGAAGAGGAGACGATCCGCCCGCTGTCCGAACGTCTGGTCATCGAGCTGACCGCGCATCGCACCGTCGCGCTCCGAGACGCTGTCGGGTGCGTTTTCGAAACGGCCTTCCTCGCCGTCCTGCACGCGCTCGCGCTCAATGCCTTCGGGCGGCTCGCGCACGACACCTGCCTCGAGATCAGCGCCAAGACCACGGCGTTCTCGGCACAGGCGCCCGGCCTCAAGGACACGGCATGCGCGAAGCGGATCTCCGAGCGTCATGCGGCATGGCAGGAGCGACTTCCGTCGAGTTCGGTCGACCTGTGGTCCGCCCTGGCCGACATGGGCGATGACGACCGGCAGGCCCTGTTCGCGCATTGTGCGTCGCTCTCGATCAACGCCGTGCACGAACCGTGGAACCGGAACAAGGAACGGCAGGCGCACGCCAATCATCTGGCCAAGGCGGTCTCGCTCGATATGGCCGCGGCAGGATGGGCGCCGACGGTCGACACCTATCTCGGCCGGGTTCCGAAGGCCCGCATTCTCGAAGCCGTGCGCGAGGCAAAGGGCGACGGCGCGGCGCAGCTGATCGACCACCTGAAGAAGGCCGACATGGCAGCGGAAGCGGAACGTCTCCTTGCCGGGAGTGGCTGGCTTCCCGAGCCGCTGCGGACCTCCGAGCCACTTGTGACAGACGAATTCGACCATAACGAGGATGAGCCCGAGGCATTGCCGGAGTTCCTGGCCGGCGACGGAGAGCGATCCGAGGACGAGGAGCGAGACGCTTCCCACCTCCTCGCAGCTGAATAGGCGGGGCCACGGTCGATAGGTATTCCGCTCTTCGAGCCAAGACACTTCCGAACCCGGCCTCAGTGCCGGGTTTTTTCGTGGCCGCAGCTCGAGGCTTTGATGGTCGTGTGAAACACCGAGAGCGAGAGGAGGGCCGGGTGGGGGCGGCCCAGCCGGGACCAGAGAGAGCGAACGGCGGGTCCTCTCCCCTGCTCTCCTGGATGTTCCGTCATGCATCAACCTCTCCACTCCTCGTCGGCGCTCACTGCGGCCGATGCCCTTCACGCGGCTTCAGGTCGATCGAAGGCGGCCCAGATCGTCGCCGCCGCGGCTTTGATCCAGCCGCACCTCGCTCGCGGGCGGCCTGTCACGGCCGAGACCCTCCGCAGCAGCATGGAAACAGCATTCGGCGGCTCCGACGCGGAGGGCGCCTGGCTTTGGCGCGACGCCTATGAGGCCTGCGAGGTCGCTCAGGTTCTCTTCTTGCGCCGCTACGGTGCCGCGATGCGACGTCAAGCGACGAGCCCGGCGGCGATGCTCGCGATGCTCGATCGTGTGGCGACCCTGCTGCCGACGCAGACGAAGCGTTCCGAGGAGAGCCAGCGGTTTCAGCAATTCTCGACGCCGCTCGGCCTGGGATATGTCGCAGCCTTCGCGGCCAGCGTCGTCGACGGCGACGTCGTCTTGGAGCCGTCGGCCGGCACCGGGCTGCTCGCGATCCACGTCGCCGGCTACGCAACGCTGGCGTTGAATGAACTCGCGCCCGACCGCGCCGACCTGCTGGATCGGCTTTTCCCGTCGCAGACCGTGACCCGCCACGATGCGGCGCAGATCGACGATCGGCTCCCGGCCGCCGTCCGTCCCACCGTCTTGCTGATGAACCCACCCTTCTCGGTTGCCGCAGGGGTCGAGGGTCGGGTGCGGGATGCCGCCTTTCAGCACATCCGCTCGGCGTTTGCCCGGCTCGCCGATGGCGGCCGGCTCGTCGCCGTCACCGGGAGCGGTCTGGACCCGCATGCCGCCGCGTGGCGTGAGCCCTTCACCCGGCTTCAGGAGCATGGGCACATCGTCTTTTCGGCTCCGATCGCCGGGCAGGTCTATTCGCGTCACGGCACGACCATCGAGACGCGGCTCACCGTCATCGACAAGGTGCCTGCCGACAATGCGACGATCTTCCCGCCCTGCCCCGGCCTGGCGCCGGATGCAAAGACGTTTCTCGCCTGGCTGTTCGATCGGCTGCCGCCTCGACGTCCGGTCGCCGCCGTGCTTGGTCTGCCGGGCAAAGTCGCGAGCCGGCCAGGACTTCGGTCGGTCCGGCGGACGAGCCCCCTCCCCTCCCCCACTCCCATCCTGGAGCAGCCGGCGGTCGAGCTCGTCTACGAGACGGTCGACTGGATGGCCGGTGATCGCGGCAGCCTGTCCGAGGCGATCTACGAGGGCTACACGCTCCAATCCGTCCGCATCCCGACGGCAAATCCGCATCCCACCTTGCTGGTGCAGTCCGCCGCCATGGCGTCCGTCGCCCCGCCCAAGCCGCAGTATCGTCCGAAACTCCCGGCCTCCGTCATCGCCGACGGTCTCCTCTCCGACGCCCAGATCGAGAGCGTCATCTACGCCGGCGACGCCCATGCCGGGCAGCTCGACGGTTCATGGCTCGTCGATGCAACCTACGACGTCGTCTCGGCCGCGCCCGACGAAGCCGAAGGTTCCGTGCGGTTTCGGCGGGGTTGGTTTCTCGGAGACGGCACGGGCGCCGGCAAGGGTCGGCAGGTGGCCGGTGTTCTCCTCGACAACTGGCTGCATGGTCGACGTCGCGCCGTCTGGGTGTCGAAGTCGGACAAGCTGCTCGAAGACGCGCAGCGCGACTGGTCGGCGCTCGGCCAGGAGCGCCTGCTCGTCACCCCGCAATCGCGGTTCCGGCAGGGCACGCCGATCAGGCTGGACGTGGGCATCCTGTTCACGACCTACGCCACGATCCGCTCGCAGGAACGCGAGGGGAAAGTCTCGCGCGTCCAGCAGCTCGTCGACTGGCTCGGCCGGGACTTCGATGGCGTCATCGTCTTCGACGAAGCGCACGCCATGGCCAATGCCGGCGGTGGCAAGGGAGAGCGTGGTGATCAGGCCGCCTCGCAGCAGGGCAAAGCCGGGCTTCGGCTTCAGCATGCCCTGCCCGATGCCCGAATCCTCTATGTGTCTGCAACCGGCGCGACCACGGTCGAGAACCTCGCCTATGCGCAGCGTCTCAGCCTTTGGGGCGGCGCGGACTTCCCCTTCGCGACCCGCGCCGAGTTCGTCGCGGCCATCGAGGAGGGTGGCGTCGCCGCCATGGAGGTGCTGGCCCGGGACCTAAAGGCCCTCGGACTCTACGCGGCGCGTTCGCTATCCTACGAAGGCGTCGAGTACGAACTCATCGAACACAAGCTCACAGAGGATCAGACACGCATCTACGATGCCTACGCCGGCGCGTTCCAGGTCATCCACAACAACCTGCGCGCCGCGTTGGAGGCGTCCAACATCCGCTCGGCCAAAGGCACGCTGAATGGCCAGGCCATGTCCGCGGCTCTCTCGGCTTTCGAGAGCTCGAAGCAGCGCTTCTTCGGCCATCTCATCACGGCCATGAAGACGCCGACGCTGATCGCCGCCATCGACCGGGATCTCGCCGCCGGCCACGCGGCCGTCATCCAAATCGTCTCGACCGGCGAGGCCCTGCTCGAACGCCGGCTTGCCGACATCCCGACCGAGGAGTGGACGGATATCCGGGTCGACGTCACGCCCAGGGAATATGTCCTCGACTACCTGCAGCACTCGTTCCCGGTCCAGCTGTTTGAGCCGTTCACCGATGACAGCGGCAACCTGTCCTCGCGACCCGTGTTCGACGAGGGGCAACCGGTGCTCTGCCGTGAGGCCATCGCGCGACGTGATCGCATGATCGAGCATCTGGCCGGGCTCGATCCCGTCCAGAGCGCGCTCGATCAGATTGTCCACCGCTTCGGCACCGACATCGTGGCCGAAGTGACGGGACGATCCCGCCGCATTGTCCGCAGATCCGGCCGGGATGGTTTCGATCGCCTCGTCGTCGAGAACCGCCCCGGCTCGGCCAATCTCGCCGAGACCCAGGCCTTCATGGACGACACGAAACGAATCCTGGTCTTCTCGGATGCGGGCGGCACGGGGCGCAGCTATCACGCCGATCTGTCCGCCCGAAACCAGCGGCTCCGTGTCCATTACCTGCTGGAAGCCGGTTGGAAGGCCGACGCCGCCATCCAGGGCCTTGGGCGCACCAACCGCACCAACCAGGCCCAGCCGCCGCTGTTTCGGCCGGTCGCGACCGACGTCAAGGCCGAGAAGCGGTTCCTGTCGACCATCGCGCGCCGCCTCGATACGCTCGGCGCCATCACCAAGGGCCAGCGCCAGACGGGCGGCCAGGGGCTGTTCCGCGCCGACGACAATCTCGAATCCGTCTACGCCAAGGCGGCGCTCCGGCAGTTCTTCGTCCAGCTCTATGCCGGGCGGATCGAGGGCTGCTCGCTCCAAGACTTCGAGCAAGCGACCGGACTGTCGCTCACGGATGGCGATGGCTCGATCCGCGAGGACCTGCCGGCGATCACCACCTTCCTCAATCGCCTGCTCGCGCTGACGATCGCGATGCAGAACCGGCTCTTTGCGGCGTTCGAGGCGATCCTGGTCAGCCGCATCGAGGGCGCGGTCGCCTCCGGCCACTACGATGCCGGCGTCGAGACGCTCCGGGCCGACAGCCTGACCATCCTGGACCGCCGCACCGTGCATGTGCACGCGGCATCCGGAGCCGAGACGCGCGTGTTCACCATCGCGCGACGGGACCGCACGCATCCGCTGTCGCTGGACGAGGCGCTGGAGCGCGCGACCGAGCACGGGGCGAAGCTGCTGCTCAACGCCAGGTCGGGACGCGCCGCCGTGCAGGTGCCGGCCTCGAGCATCATGCTGGACCATGGCCGGATCGAGCGCCGCGTGCGATTGCTCCGCCCGATCGAACGCACCGCCATCGGATTGGACGCGCTAGCGCAGACCCAGTGGAAGGAGACGGATCGCGAGGGCTTCGCGACCGCTTGGGTTTCGGAGGTGTCGGAGGTGCCCGCCTTCACGACCTCGACGTTCCACGTCGTGACCGGCCTGCTCCTGCCCATCTGGAAGCGCATCCCGGACGAGACCTGCAAGGTCTATCGGCTGCAGACCGATGACGGCGAGCGGATCATCGGCCGGCTGATCTCGGACGCGGCCCTGTCGGCCCTGCACCGGAATCTCGGATTGTCGGGCGGCCCGTCTCTCGAGCCTGCGGCGGCCTGGGCGATCGTGAGCGAAGGGCGAGCCACCGTGCAGTTGGCCGACGGCCTGCAGGTCCGCCGGGTCCGCGTCATGGGCGAGCATCGCATCGAGCTGGTCGGGTTTTCCCAAGGCATGCGGGAGAGACTTCGGGCGGACGGCCTCTTTTCGGAGATCATCGCCTGGACGCTGCGGTACTTCATCCCCGTCGGCGATGCCGGCCCGACGGTCTTCACGCGGCTCGTCGAGCGGCATCCGCTCGTCGGCACGATCGATCGCAGCGCGGCATGAGGGGAGGCGATGATGCCCGACCGTCTCTCCGCCTCGGACCTCGCGGCAAGGCTCGCGCAACATGCCGAGGACGTATGCCGCACCTACCTTCGTTGCGGCCGCAAGGAAGGCCGCTACTGGCTGGTCGGCGATGCCCTCGGCTCGCCGGGGCGCTCCCTCTACGTTCGCCTCAGCGGTCCCGATCGTGGCAAGGGCGCCGCGGGTCATTGGACCGATGCCGCCAGCGGAGAACATGGGGATCTCCTCGATCTCATCGCCCTCAACCGCGGGTTGAGATCGACCCGCGAGGCCATGGACGAGGCACGGGCCTTCCTGAGCCTGCCAAAGCCGGACCTGCCTTCCCCTGCCCCGAAGGAGTTCAAGCCGACGTCGCGGAGGACGGCGGAAGCGGCTCGTCGGCTATTCGCGCTCTCTCGGCCGATCGCAGGCACGGCAGCGGACGTCTACCTTCGCCACCGCGGGATCGATGTCTCCGATGTCGACGCAACGTCCTTGCGCTTTCAACCATCCTGCTACTACCGGGACGAGCTTGCATCACGGACGCGAACGTTCCCAGCGCTGATCGCGGCCGTCACCGGCGGCGAAAGGCACATCACCGGCGTTCATCGGACCTGGCTCGACCCCGACGATCCGCGCAAGAAGGCACCGGTGCCGTCACCGCGCCGGGCGATGGGTGAGTTGCTTGGCTCAGGCGTCCGGTTCGGCGGCAACCATCCCTCCCCTGCCCCGGTCATGGTCGCAGGTGAGGGCATCGAGACCATCCTGTCCCTGCACACCATCATGCCCGCCGTACCGGCGGTTGCCGCACTCTCGGCGAACCACCTCGCGGCCTTCCACCTGCCCCCGACGCTGGGCCGGCTGTACGTCGCGGTCGACGGCGATCGAGCCGGGCGGAGCGGGTTGGCGCGATTGGGCGAGCGGGCGAGACAGGCTGGCATCGAGGTTCTGGCGTTGGTGCCGCGTCTGGGAGACTTCAACGAAGACCTGCGGCGGCTCGGCCCGGCCGACCTCATCGACCACGTCAGGAGCCAGCTCGGGCCGCAGGATGTGGCCAGGTTCCTGCCGTGGAGAGCATGAGCGAACGGTCCTGGCAAAGGATCGTACAAATAGTCTGACGAATGGCCACGCCTGTCCCATGGAGTGAAAGAGGCCGCATCCATGGCCTTCTAGGGGGCGAGTGGGCGTCAGCTGTTCCAGGCCGGCAAGAGTGGTCGGCGACTGTTTTCCGCCGGACGCCTCCGACCCGCGCGAAGGGGCGCGGGTCCCTCGGGGCGTCCTTTGCATCGCGAAGCAAAACAGCCGCCGTCCTGCCCTCCTCCGCGATGCTCCGGCCGCTCCGCTGCGCGGGACGGTGCAGCCCTGTCCCCACCGCCGCCTGATCGCCGCGAAGGCCGCGATGAGCGCGGCCACCACCGCAGGGACAGACACAATGGCCATCGACCTGCCCTTCGACGACGATCCCGCCGCCTTCTCTCCGACCGGTCACATGCTCCAGGAGTTTCAGCTCTATGGCCACAGACCCCATCAGGACGAGCCCGACCCAAGGCCCCTGCCCGACGAGGGACGCGTGCGCGGCGCTCTTGCGGATATCTTCGACGCTCTCGTCACCACACTCGGTGACACGCGCCTGGAGCCCGATCTTGAAGACCTGCTCTGGTCGACCGTGAACCTCTTCCACCGGGCCGCGGCCCGGGTCGAGCGGGATCTCGATCGCAACGAGGACGCGCAGCGCAAGAGCCAGGGCGAGCAGGATGGATCGGAGGTCCGCTCGGTGGAACTCGAGCGCCTGATCGCCGAGGGCACGACCATGGTCGAGCGCCGCAACACGATGGAGTTCTTCCGCGACCACGCCGGCGAGCTCTTCGAGGGTCATACCGGATCGGTCTGGCTGCCCCGCACGGGATCCAAGGTCAATCACCGCAACCTGACCGCGGCGATGATCGACAGCCGGGATTTCCTCGCGGCCAAGCGCCAGGCCGATATCGAGCCTCTGATGCCGGCCGGTGCGAAGGTCGCCTTCGCCGGAGGGCTCGACTGCAACGACTACCAGGCGATCTGGGACGTCCTCGACAAGGTGCGCGCCAAGCACACCGCGATGGTGCTCCTGCACGGAGGATCACCGAAGGGTGCGGAGCTGATCGCCTCGAAGTGGGCCGACGCCCGAAAGGTGCCGCAGGTCTCCTTCAAGCCCGACTGGATCCGGCATGCGAAGGCGGCGCCCTTCAAGCGCAACGACGAGCTCCTCAAGCAGCTCCCCATCGGGGTCGTGATCTTTCCCGGATCGGGGATCACCGACAATCTGGCCGACAAGGCGAAGGTGCTTGGCATCCCGGTCTGGCGGTTCGGGGGCGGGGCTTAAGCCCCTTCTCCAACTGCTTGCTCTCACCGACATAGAACGCTAGAATGATGCGTGATGTTTGATGCGGCATAGGAAGATCGGTTAGGTGAGAACGACTCTCTCGATCGACGATGACGTTCTTGTGGCCGCCAAGGCGATGGCTGAGCAAGAGAATAGAAGCCTGGGAGCAATCATTTCCGATCTGGCGCGTAAGGCACTTCGGCGGCCTGCGCCGCATTCGGAGCGGAACGGCATCCAACTCTTGAGTACCCGACCCGACGCCGCACCCGTGACGCTCGAGATCGTCAACGCTCTTCGTGATGATCTCCCTTGACGTTCCTGCTCGACGTGAATGTGCTCATCGCGCTCATCGATGCTTCCCACGTCGCTCATGAAATGGCCCATCATTGGTTCGAGCGGACAGGCTCCATGGATTGGGCCACCTGCCCCCTGACCGAGAACGGGGTCATTCGGATCGTCGGGCATCCCAACTACCCGAACACGCCGGGATCGCCGGCTGCCGTTGCGCCGATCGTCGCCAAACTGCGCCTGCTGCCCGGGCATAGCTTCTGGCCGGACGATCTCAGTCTGGTCGGGTCGGACCGCGTCGAGGCGTCTCGCATTTTGACCTCGGCTCAGGTGACGGACACTTACCTGCTCGCCTTGGCGAGGGCGCACAGCGGTCAGTTAGCGACTCTGGATCGCCGGTTGTCGTTCGCGGCCGTGAAGGGCGGCAAGGCTGCCCTGCGCCAGATCGGGCCGTAGCCGGGCGTCGAGGGGGATCTCCAGGATGGGGTTATTACGCGACCGTCGCGCGACGGCGACTCGAGTTGGCCTTCTGGAGGGTAACGGCGGCCCGCGAGAGTTCCGACTTTAACTCTTCGATGCTTCGGCCAGAAGCTTGAACCACACGGCCGCGGCGATGCCTCATCCGAATAGCCGATCGACCTTCGGGTCGCAGAGGTCACCAGATCCGATCACGCCGCTTCACGCGAGGGTAGGGGCGTTCATGTCCTGCCTGCATCTGGCTTCCGGCGGCTTGGCCTTGTTGTCTCGGTGTCCTTGATGGGTCGTGTCGCGGCCCATCCCCTCCCTTGTGACGCCTTTGTCCGGGTCTCGGTCGCCTTGTTCCGTCAACCCCGCAACCCACCCCATGGCGCGAGCGCCACGAGGCCCCGGGCAGGGGGTTCCCCGGCGCTTTCGCTTGGTGACGTCGGCGCCCGGCCCCTTCCTTTGGTCGTCATCGGGGAATGGACCCCGACCAAACCTCAAGGACAACCCAATGGCCACGATCGCAACCCTCACCCAGAAGCAGGACGGCAACCTCGAAGGCACGCTGACCACCCTCAACGTCACGGCGCCGATTGCGCTGGTGCCCAACAGCCGCAAGGCGAAGGAGAACGAGCCGGACTACCGGATCGTGTCCCGCAAGAACGGCTTCGAGGTGGGCGCGGGCTGGAACCGGATCTCGAAGAACACCGGCGAGGAGTACATCTCGGTGTCGCTCTCGGCTCCCGAGTTCGGCACCATCTACGGCAATGTCGCCCCGGCGCCCGGCGACGACCCCACCAAGAAGGTCATCATCTGGAACCCCGCCAGCTGAAACCCCGACAACTAGGCCCCGCTCGCCACAGAGCGGGGCCTGACCTTCAGGCAAACACTGCCGCTCCGGCTATAATCTTAGCCTATTTCGCTTTCTTAGTCGCAGTCAGGCAGGCGGCACGTCCGCGGCTGTGTCAACCCACTTTGACCGACAATCAGGGATCTGGAGACCGATCTCGTCGATCGCTCAAGATCGTCTTGGAGAGCGGTTGTCCGCGTACAACCGTTTGATGAGCATCATAGCAAAACCCAGAACGGGAGCCGAGCGTTGTACGCTGACAACCCAAACATACTAGCTGCGCATCCGTGATCCGGTCCATCTAGAAAGGTTTTGTTAACTGAAAATAGCTTGCACCAGAGGCCGAATCGGAAGCAATGTGCAAATCAGCGCTTTTCCGAGCAGACAGCACGGATATACGCAGATGCAGAGAAGACAATGGCCGCGGCGTCCAACGTCAAAGTACAGCCCGTAGGAGATTTGCGGAGCTTGATCAACGCAGACGCTGCGGAGCTTTCTGCGCGGCTTCAAGCTCAGCAGCTTCGCGATTTCCCACCGCAGGCTCAGAAGAACTTGCGTCGCTTTTCTCCTGGAGAGGCAGCGCGTTTTATAGGTATAGCAGAAGGCTACCTCAGGCAGCTTGTGGCGGAAGGGAAGGGCCCTCCGGCTCAAGCAAACAATCGGCGCACCTATTCAATCGAAGACATCGAAGCTTTGCGGGCCGACCTGGATCGCTCTGGGAAGGGAACTAAACGCTACCTCCCATATAGGCGCGACGGTGAGTCCCTGCAGGTTATCTCAGTAATGAACTTCAAAGGTGGAAGCGGCAAAACCACCACGGCCGCTCACCTCGCAGAGTACCTTGCGTTCCGGGGCTATCGCGTGCTCGCGATTGACCTTGACCCACAAGCCAGCCTCTCGACTTTGTTTGGTCATCAGCCAGAGCTCGACGTCGGTGAGAACGAGACGATCTACGGCGCGATCCGTTACGACAACCAACGTCGTGAAATGGCGGAGATCGTGCGGGGGACGTACATTCCCAACCTGCACATCGTGCCAGGACAGCTCGAACTCATGGAGTTCGAGCATGAGACGCCAAAAGCCTTGTTGAGTAAGCAGGGTCGCGAGTCGCTGTTCTTCGCGAGATTAGGGGAGGCAATCGGACAGGTCAGCGATGCTTATGACGTGGTAGTCATCGATTGTCCGCCGCAGCTTGGATTTTTGACGCTTTCAGCCTTGTGCGCCGCTACGGCCGTTCTGATCACGGTCCATCCGCAGATGCTCGACGTGATGTCAATGTCGCAGTTTTTGAATATGACCGGCAGCCTTCTTGATGTTGTCGCGAACGCCGGGGGCACCACTCATTACGACTGGATGCGCTATCTCGTGACTCGCTACGAGCCCAGCGACGGTCCGCAAACTACGATGGTAGGTCTGATGCGATCAATTTTCGGCTCCCGTGTTCTCACGCATCCGATGGTTAAGAGTACCGCGGTTGCAGATGCTGGCCTGACCAAGCAGACCCTCTACGAGGTTGAGCGACAGCAGTTCACACGCGGGACGTATGACAGGGCTGTAGAAGCACTTGACTTGGTCAATGGCGAGATCGAGGGGCTGATGCGACAAGCCTGGGCTAGAGGCTGACGATGGCTCGAAAAATCAACTTCGATCCCGCACCTTCGCACGAACGTGAAGCGGACCAAGCCTCGTCTCTTCCCGCGTCGGCGAAGTCGCGACCGTTGTTGGGTATGGAGCGCAGCATCAAGCAGTCGAGTGCGCTGGGCGCAATTTCGCAGTCCCTTGGCGGCATGACAGATAAGGTGAAGCGCGCCGACGAGATCGAGCAAAAGCTGATCGAAGGTCAGGTTATAATTGAGCTTGAACCGTCGCAGATCGACAACTCTTTCGTTGCAGATAGAATGGATGCATCCGAGGAGCAAAGCACTGCGTTCCGAGAGCTCATTCGAGAGCACGGGCAGAACGTTCCCATCCTTGTCAGGCCGAAGGCTGGGAATGAGAGTCGCTACGAGGTGGCGTTCGGCCACCGAAGACTGCGTGCGGCGCGCGAACTGGGCATAAAGGTTCGCGCTGTCGTGAGGCAACTTAGCGATGAACAACTAGTCATCGCGCAGGGCCAGGAGAATAGCGGTCGCACCGACCTGACTTTTATCGAGAGAGCCCGGTTCGCTGCTCGTCTCGAAGACCGCAAGTTCACACGCGAGACCATCATGGCTGCGCTCGCTGTCGATAAGGCGGCCCTCTCACGGCTCATAGCCGTTGCCCGACGAGTCCCAGCTGAGATCATCGAGTCGATAGGACCTGCCCCGGCTTACGGACGGGTGCGCTGGCAGGAACTGACTGAGCTTTTAGAAAAGCAAGAAAACCGATCGCGTGCCGAGCGAATAGTGTCTCAGCCTGACTTTGCCTCGCTGGATTCCGATAAGCGCTTTGAAGCGCTTATGAGCGATATTAAGACAAGGCCCGCTCGTGTTCAATCCGAGAACTGGAGTACCGCCGACGGTACGCAAGCGGCTCGGATCTCTCGCGGCAGCAAGCGTCTCACGATGGTGTTCGACGATCGGACAGCGCCGAAATTCGGCGACTACGTCAAAGGCCGGCTGCAGGCCCTGTACGACGAATTCAAGGCGGAGAATTCTTCCGCCTGACGAGCTTGATCGGCATCTGAAAGCTGGTCGGGATGAAGCGCAACCCTGGAGACTTGTAACCGGCAAAAGAAAAAGGCCCCCGAAACGGAGTTCCGAAGGCCCTTCTCGTGGTTTGGCGACTTAGAGAATCGCACTTCCTGGACTCACCGTCAAGAGTTTTGACGCTAAAGTAGCGCCGTTTCGGCGAGCGGATTTCCTTTGCCCCATGAGAGGCAAGGACATGGAACTGTACCAATCGACGACGCCCTTTGGGCGGCGGACCCTTACACTCGCCCACGTGACGAACCAGGCGCTCGCGAAGACGCGGCCCCCGGAAAAGGCCGTCCACAAGTGGAGCGTGTTCAGGACGATCTGCACCGCGAAAGCGCGCATCGGCGTATCCGAGCGCGCGCTGGCGGTCCTCGACGCGCTCCTGACGTTTCATCCGGAGACGGTCCTGACCGGCGAGGACCTCATCGTCTGGCCGTCGAATCAGCAGCTGGCCCTGCGGGCGCACGGCATGGCGCCCGCGACGCTTCGGCGTCACATTGCGGCACTCGTCGATGCGGGTCTGATTGTTCGACGCGATAGTCCCAACGGCAAGCGCTATGCCCGGAAGGGCAGGGGAGGGGATGTCGAACTCGCCTTCGGCTTCGACCTTTCCCCCATCGTGGTGAGAGCCGAAAGCTTTGGTGCCTGGGCGGAGGAGGTGCTCGCCGAGGAGCGTGCGCTCAAGATCGTCCGCGAACGTATCACCCTGTGCCGGCGCGACATCGCCAAGATGATCGCGACCGGTATCGAAGAAGGAGTGCCGACCCGAGGGTCTGGGGAGGGGCCGGCGACCTGGGCCGATATCCATGCCCTTTTCCGAGGCATCGTCGGGCGGGTTCCGCGAACCGCGAGCCAGGCAGAACTCGCCCCGCTGGCCGACGAGTTGTCAATGCTCGCCGACGAGGTGCTCAACATCCTGGAATCCCACACAGAAACCCAGAATATAAGCGCCAATGAGTCTCAAACTGAGCGGCACAAACAGAATTCAAATCCAGACACCCTTATTGAACTTGAACCTGTCTCTCGAAAAGACATGGGGGCGAGCGTCGAGCCACTTTCGGCAAAAGCGAGGCTGCCGCTTGGGGTGTATCCTCTCGGGATGGTCCTCGACGCATGCCCTGACCTCTCAGACTACGCGAAGGGGGGCATCTCAAACTGGCGGGACTTCCTGGCGACGGTCGGTGTCGTGCGGCCCATGCTGGGAATCAGTCCGAGCGCGTGGGATACAGCTCAAGCCGTGATGGGCGAAACCCAGGCCGCGATCGTGGTCGCAGCGATCCTGCAGCGCGGCGCCACGATCAGCAGCGCCGGGGGCTACATACGTGATCTGACCCGGCGAGCGGAGGAGGGGGCGTTCTCGGTCGGGCCCATGCTCATGGCGCTCATTGGGTCCCGGCAGCGCGAAAGGAAGCGGGCCTGATGTGGAGAGCGGTGCTCCTTTCGGAAGGGTAGGGCAGTTCGGTCCAGATGCCATCGTGAACGCTGTTCGCCAGAACGGAGCGCCCTGTCGACGTGCCGCCTCAGATGAGGGTTCACATCGTTTGAACTTCGCGGGCGATCGACCGTGATGCTGGTTCGGGTGTCCGACGATGCCGATCATCATATCACCCCGACAACCCGCGTGGACATTTCAGGTCCAGGCTTCCCATCGTTCGGCCGGAGTTTGGATGCATCACGCCGCTTCACGCGAGGGTAGGGGCGTTCATGTCCTGCCTGCATCTGGCTTCCGGCGGCTTGGCCTTGTTGTCTCGGTGTCCTTGATGGGTCGTGTCGCGGCCCATCCCCTCCCTTGTGACGCCTTTGTCCGGGTCTCGGTCGCCTTGTTCCGTCAACCCCGCAACCCACCCCATGGCGCGAGCGCCACGAGGCCCCGGGCAGGGGGTTCCCCGGCGCTTTCGCTTGGTGACGTCGGCGCCCGGCCCCTTCCTTTGGTCGTCATCGGGGAATGGACCCCGACCAAACCTCAAGGACAACCCAATGGCCACGATCGCAACCCTCACCCAGAAGCAGGACGGCAACCTCGAAGGCACGCTGACCACCCTCAACGTCACGGCGCCGATTGCGCTGGTGCCCAACAGCCGCAAGGCGAAGGAGAACGAGCCGGACTACCGGATCGTGTCCCGCAAGAACGGCTTCGAGGTGGGCGCGGGCTGGAACCGGATCTCGAAGAACACCGGCGAGGAGTACATCTCGGTGTCGCTCTCGGCTCCCGAGTTCGGCACCATCTACGGCAATGTCGCCCCGGCGCCCGGCGACGACCCCACCAAGAAGGTCATCATCTGGAACCCCGCCAGCTGACACCTCGACACCAGGCCCCGCTCCGAACAGAGCGGGGCGCAACCACTCAGCCATCCTGCTGCTGGCGCATCCTGGCCGAAACGAAAGGCAGCTTCGAAGCTTCGACCGAGACAAAGTACGTTAACGGTCACGTCGGAGCCACGAAGCGGTATGGGCGATTCAAAGTTAGCCGGGCAGCTTCCTCGAACGCGTCTGACGCGCGACGCGCCGGTCGGCCTCATTCCTCTTCACGAGCGCCGAGGCGAGATCGTCGTAGCTGACACCGCTCTTCTTGAGGGCGCGCCGGGCATCGTCGATATCGAACCCCAGCAGCTCGAGGACACTCAAATTCAGGCTGGACGCAATGCGATCAAGCGTCTTGAGGGTCGGGTTCCCGATGCCGCGGAGCACCTGATAGTAAGTGCCTCGCGCCAGTCCGGTTTTCGGCAGGAACGCCTCCATCCCACCATTCTCGATCTCGAGCTGCTGCAGCCTAATGGCGAGCATTTCGTTGAGAATGGAATTGTCGATGACCTTGGGCTTGCGAACGGGCGGCATCTGGGGCGCGGGCCTCGGCGTGGCGCGCGATCGTACGCCGGCGCCGACGTCTTGTATATTGAATGTCTGATCTCCCCGTTAAGCCTTCCGGCAGCTGTCCAGTCGCGGGAGCGACCGCAGCGAAGCGGAGCAGCGCCGGAGCCGTCCCGCGCTCCCCCAATAGCGCTGTAGGGACGGCGGAGGGGCTGTGGTCAGGTGCGGTCTAGAGGTGGCAGGCGCCCGGATCGTTTCAGGTGTTCATAGAGGATGCGATCGATGACGCGGAGCGGTTGCGTCCGCTCCTCGGCCGCCATCTGGCGCAGCACCAGGTCGATGGCATCGGGCAGGCGGAGGGCATAGGGGCGCGACGATGTCCGCTCGCCATAGCCTGCGAATGGGTTTCTGGGAGACACGGACTTCGCCTTGGGCCGCAGTCTCGGGGCGACGGCTTGCTCGCGTTCCGACCCGAGCCGATCCGGCCCCACGACAGGCGTGCTACCCTTGAGCTCGCTGTAATCCGGCGTGACCACGACCGGCATTGGCGACGTCGATGCGGTTCGCTGATGCCGAAAGGTGTCGCGGGGCAGGGCAGGGCGCTCTGCCTTCGGAACTTCTGCCGCGTCGCTCATGGTGTGGCCTCGGCCGTGGTCGTGCTCTGGCTGGCCGCGAGGAGTTCGCGAACGACCTGGTCGGCGTTGTAGCGCGCCTTGCGCACCGACTCGTCCTTGTCGCTCATTTGGTAGAGCGTCCCGTGTCCGCTCGTCATGGTGCGGTAGGTCACGCGGCGGTAGAGCGCGTTGGCACAGACCGGCACGCGTTCGCCGTCGAGGTAGGCGACGACCTCTCGCAATGGACGCGTGTTGCGGTCGAGGCTGTCATACTCGTTGAAGAGGACGCGGTGCTGGATCATGGGTAGCTTCGCATCATCGGCATGCCGCTCGAGGTTCCGGATGGTGCGGACCACCTGCGATGCGTCGAAGGTGTGAACTTTGCAGGGCAGGACCAGGAGGTCGGCCCGAAGGGCCGATTGGATCAGGGCCTCGCCGTAATAGCCGGGGGTGTCGATGACGACGACGTCGTAGGCATCGAGCTGCTCTATGGCTTTGTCCAGCGCTTTCTCGTCGGGAGCCCGGATGAGGTCGATGCCGTTAGGACTGAGGCCGCGGGCGACCGAGGAGGCGTGCCACTGGTAGGAGGAACCCTGCGGGTCGGCATCGACGATGGCGACGGAGTAGCCGTGCTTGGCAAACTCTCCGGAGAGGATGATGGCCACGGTGGTCTTGCCGCTCCCGCCCTTCGGATTGGCGACGGCGAAGATACTCGGCATGGAGGGTCCTCATGTGAATGCCGGGCTCGGCGAGCCGTAGATCTCGTACATACATTATATTAGATGTAATGCAATTCGGCAGGCTGGCTTTGCGGCTTTCCCACGATCATGTTTTGCCGCAGCGCAGGTGTGCGGGAGAACGGCAGTGCCCAGGGTCGACAGTAGCGGAGTGGCGCAATCCAACGATGCGGGGTTTCGCTGATGAAGTGGTTCGATCATGCGTGATGTGTGGACCGTGCGAATGAGTGGATTTGAGAATGCCGGAGGTCGCGAAGCAAGGAATGAGCAAGTGCCGGAATGCGGTATTCCGGCGTTGCCGGAGTGTTCGATTGCGGTGCGGTGAAGCGCTCACGCGATGCGGCCGTGGCTTTTGATTGGTCCGGTGCCGCGGGCTCAGGGCCTCTGCGACCCAGGCTTCATGTAGGTTTATTATAGTGTATATTAGTTGACAAGATACCGGTTTGTGGGCCACAACCGGGGTGGCTGCTGGACGCAGCCGGGGCGCCTTCGCGCCGAGAGGTCCGACCCCGGTCGGATTGGTGGCCGAGAAGGGGGAGGGCGAGGTGGCACGCACGGCCGGCAACCCTCGACGCAAGGCACGGCTTCGCACCGAGCTTTCCGACGCGGATGAGCAGCGTCTGCAGCAAGCCGCGGCCCTGTTCGGTCTACCGAAGGCCGAGGTGGTCCGGCGTCTCATCCGCGCGTCGGTGCAAGCCGGACCCGCGCTCTCGGCGCAGAATACGCAGGCCGTCATCCTGCTCGCCGGCCAAGTTCGGATGGTCGGCCGCAACCTCTTGCAGGTGCTGAAAGCGATCCACCGTGGGCAGGCCGTGCGCATCGAGGATACGGAACCGGTGTGGCTCGGGCTCCACCAGATGGTAGCGGCGATCGACGCCGATCTGACCGAAATGACGGTCGCCTACGGGTCCAAGCTGCGCCGTGCCGCGAGCCTTTCCATACCGACCGAGCGGGACGAAGAGAGCCTCGCCTCATGAGCCGTTCGGATCGGATTGAATGGTGGCTGGCGCAGACCCAGTCGACCTTGCGGACCGTCGAGGCGGCGCGCGCCATGCGTCGGCGCCCGATTGGGTTGGAAGAGGTGCCTCGATCAAGGGCAGGGCGGGTCGAGGCCGCGCCGTCCCCGGTCTCTTCGCAACGCATTCGGCGCGGCTCGACCATCACGGGCGGGGTCGATGAAGAGCGACGTCGTGCGCTGCCGATGTCGAGAGGCGGCGGCGGAGCGGTCGGGGCAGGGCGCTTCAGTCCGACGCGTCGCGATCTGCCCGTAGAAGGTGGGTCTTCCGGCGGAGCAGGGCAGGGCGGAGCGCTGGGCCGAGCCCGCAAGCTCGCGGCGGGTTATCAGCCCGCGGTGATCAAGGTCGTGTCCTATGCCCGCGGCGTCGCACGGGTGACCGCGACGGGCCAGTACATCCAGCGCGAGGAGGTCGCGCTGGAGACCCATGACGGACGGATTCTCGAGGACCGGGAGGCTGTGGCCGTGGAGATGAAGGGCTGGTCGACCGGCTTCGCCAAACGTGCCGAGAGCCAGGACGTCGTCGCGTTGCGGCTCAGACTCGCGGGGGTTCGCGACACGCCGGAAGGTCGCGAGAAGATGGGCACGGCTTTCTCGGCGGGATTCAGTGGGCATCGCTATGCGGCGCGCATCGATGGCACGCCGTCAGGCGACCTCGAAGCGCGAGCTGTCGTCGCCTTGGCGGGCTGCGCCAAGGAACGGTTGCGGGTTCGTGAAGAACGGGGTGGGGAAGGCGAAACGAGCATCACGCGCCGTCGGTTCGACACGGCGTCGGAAGCGATCATCAAGGCTCGGATCGAGGCGGCGACGGGGCAGGGGGCTGATGCCGTCGTCCTCATGCCGGCCGGGACGAGCCACGGCCGCGATGGCGTGACCTATCGGCTGAACAAGCTGATCGAGGCAGGGCCGGCGATCGACGATCGCGGGAAGTCGGTGGCGAATGTCGCCGACACGCGATCCGCCGCGCGGGAATGGGGGCGGTCGCTGCGGTCGCAGTCCTCGCGTGACACCATGCACCTCATCCTTTCGGCAAAGGCGGGAACAGATGTCGGTGCCCTGATCGAGGCCGCGCGGGCGTTCCTTCACGACCGCTTTGCCGACCATAAATTCATGTTCGGTGTCCACACCGACAAGGAAGCCGACGGGCACGTCCACGCCCATGCGGTCATCACCGTGAAGAACGAAGCGGGTCAGAAGATCCACCCCGGCCGGGACACCTTCCAGGATTGGCGAGAGGCCTATGCCGAACACGCCCAGGCGCAGGGGCTCAAGATCGTCGCAACCTCTGCACGGGAGCGGGCCTCCTCGCAAAGCTACGGGCCACGCGATAAGGCGATCGTCGATGTCGCGGAGCGGCCGCGCCCAGCCCGGGAGGCCCGCGACCGAGGTTATGCCTCGCACCCCGACAACCAGCGCCTGATCGAGAACGCCCGGCATCGCATCGGCACCGCCCGGAGCAATCCGATCCGGCTGCCCACCTCGGAGCCGGCGCGGCAGGCGGTCGACGACAGCGCCGCGGCGTGGCGCACGGTGGCACGAGAACAACCGACCAACGACCTCGCCCAGGGCATGCTGGCCCGTCTGACCATGGCGCAGACGTTCGGCACCATCTTGCACACGATCGAAACGAGGGTGGATCACCTCACGAAGGAGCACGACGACATGGCCATCACGTCGGAGAAGATGGTGAAGGACCTCAACCTGATGAACGAGGCGGTGTCCCGGACCAGCGACCTGCTGGAGGGGCAGACGAAGCAGCAATTCCAGGAGGCGTCCGCCCGATATCTTGAGACCTTGGCCAATCGGATCGACCTGCAGCGGGTGCATGAGAGCGGTGTGGAAACGATGACGCGCGCGGAGATTGAGGCGATCGCCGGCCCGAACGCCGACCGGCTCATCGCCCATGCGCAGCAGATCCTGGGTCGGGAGACCCGCGAGGCGGCGACAGCGGAGCGGCTTGCCGACCGGACCGTCGAGGCCGAGCGCCGACAAGAGGCCAGGGCAGGAGCCGACCCGGATGCGGTCCGCGAACTCCGGGCCGAGCGGGCGATGGTGTCGACCTCTGAACAGGCGGCCGCGCGCGAGAGCCGCGAGGCTGTGGCAGCATCGGAGGCTGTTCGGGCCCTTGCAGCGCATCCCGAGCGGCCGCTGCCAGCGGACCTCGGCCAGACGGATGCTCTCGCCAAGCTTCGTGCCGAGCAGCAGCGCGTCGTCCGGGAGATCGAGGCTGAGGCTGGGGAAGCTGAGTCGGCCAGGCCACAATGCATGTCGTAAGCGACGCGAAAGCGATCTGGCGGGAAAACCAGCTTCGCCAGAGCAACGTTGCGTTTCAGTTTTCGTTGTTACCAGGCGGGCGCGTCCGCCCGTTTCCCTGAGCCACATGGTCGCTCCAGTCCGGCGACACGCGGATCCGCCTCGATCCGCAGTGCTGGCACCGGTAACTGCGGTTCGACTCGTCCTCCCGCTCCTCGACCTTCGTCCAGAGCGCCCGTCGATCGCTCGCCCATGCGGGCGCGCCATCCGGCTGTAGTCCTGGCTCTTGGCGTAGCGCGTGTCCCAGGCGATAATGGATGTAAAATCACCCGCAATAGTGGGTCTGACGCAATTGTGATGACGTTCATGGGTTGTTGAGAAGCCGAGCCTCGAGCAGGTCGATCTTGGCCCGCCTGTACATTTGCCGCTTCACCAGCTTGAGTTTGGTGATCTGTCCCTTGGTCTGGCCGTTAGACCATGGGTTCGCGATAGCGGCCACGACAGCAGCCCTGTCCTTGCGGATTCCGGCGGCGAAGGAGGCCATCAGGCTGGTCGTGGCATCGGTGAGCCAGCCGTCCAGGCCGGGGCTTTTGCGTCGGATCATGGCATGGAACCGGTCCAAAAGGCTTCGGGCCTCTACCAGGGTCGGCACGCCGCCTTCGATGGCCGCCATCGTCACTGTGTCGGCCTTGCTGAGATGGTCTCGTCCGATGGTCATCAGTCGCGCGATGATCCTGGCGGAGGGAACCCGTTGGAGTTGCTGGTCCGTCACCGTCTCGGCTCGCCGGCGCCGGGTCCTCCACTCACTTACCACACGAAGGGATCCTTGGAAGCCATGCGTCTTCAGGCGACGCCATAGCTCCGTGCCGTTGTGGCACCCAGCTGCCCACTGTGCATCGAGCAGCGGCAGATGAGCCTCCAGGGACGACTGACGGGTGCGGAACACATCGGTACGCTGGCCCCGGATCACTTGCCGGACAAGCGCTCGGCTGTGCCCTGTCCGTTTCACGATCTGTTTGATCGGCACGCCGTCTTTGGCGAGCGCCAGGATCGCAGCGTTGGTGTCTTCGCGCCGCAGATAGCCTTCATATTGCAAGCGTTCTGCATTGGTGAGCAGCGTGGGGTCGATCACTGTCGCGCCGATCGCGGCACGGATCGGCCGCATCGATTTGCGAACCGCATCGAGGAAAGCCGCGCTGGCGTTCTCCATCAGGTGCCATCGGTCGGCGACCTGGACAGCGTGGGGGAGCGCCTTGGCGGCGGCCTCGCCATACCCGCCACCGCGGTCGCGCGACACGACTTCGATCCCAGGATGCGCCGTGAGCCAAGCCTCGACGGTCGCTCTCTCACGATCGGGCAACAGCGTCACGATCCGGCGGCGTTCGAGGTCGCAGACGATGCTGCCATAGCGGTGGTTGCGGCGGAACGCCCAATCATCGATGCCAACTACCCTGAGTGGCTCAGCGGGCCGCTGTGACCGGCGCCGTACGATCCGGAGCAAGGTATCGTTGCTCACCGGCAGCATCAGTCGCTTGGCGAAGCTCGCCCCTGGACGGCCGCCGAGGGCGAGCCCGAGGTGGTGGACGATGCAATAGAGCCGAGCCGTGCGGCGAGACCGGGATGTTGCAACGCCGTGGTCGAAGCGCTCCGCGAAGATCCGCTGGCGGCATAGTGGCTCGTCACAGCGGAACCGGCGTGCCGCCAGGTGGAGACGGATGCCGCGGCCTGCACACGGCAGATCGGAGAGGCGCCGAACGTATCGGCTATGAACGCGTCGCGAGGGGCTCTCGCAGAGCGGACACGCGCCCGTGGCCGAGATGGCCTTCGCCGTGATCAGGATGAGCCCGGCATCCAGCGTGACGCCCTCAATGGCCAGACCCGATGGGATCACGGACGACAGTTAAAACTTCCGCTGCATGGCGCTGACCTCGCTGAGGACCCAGCCGCAGCCCATCAGCAGACATCATCAGAAGTGAGTCAGACCCAGCATTCGGAGCGAAAAGGGGTCGTGCTTGGAAGCGATTCGACAGTCCATGTCGTCCTCGGCGGCGAGAGCTATGTGGCTTTGGCCGAAGGATTGCAGAACGCCTTATGGACGCTCGGCGGTGCGCCACGCGAGCATTGCAGCGACAGCCTGTCAGCCTCGTTCCGCAACCTCGACACGGACGCCCGCGGGGACCTCACCCAACGTTATGATGCGCTGTGTGCCCATTACGGCATGGAGCCGACCCGCAACAATCGCGGGATCGCTCACGAGATCGGCGCGATCGAAAGTCCGCACGGCCACCTCAAGAAGGCGGTGGTGGACGCGCTGCTGATGCGGGGCACCAGCGACTTCGCCGATCTCCTCGCCTATCGGCGCTTCATCGACGAGATCGTCAGCCGCAAGAACGCGCGCATCACAAAGCGGATCGAAGCCGAACGGCTGGCGCTCAAGCCCCTGCCGGGCGGGCGCAGTTGCGATTACGAGGAAACCATCGTCACCGTCACCTCAACGAGCGGCTTCACGCTCAAAAAGGTCTTCTATACTGTCCCCTCACGGCTGATCGGACACCGGCTGCGGGTCCTGCTCTACGACGACCGCCTCGACCTGTTCATCGGCGGAACACCCCTGATGACGCTCGATCGCGGTCGCGCCGAGGCCTCCGGCAAGTGTTCTACCGCCGCCCGGTCCGCCGATGAGGATCAGGTTGGCTCCTTTGTCGATCCAGGCGTCGCCGGCACAGATGGCCATGTCCCTTGAAGAACGTTCCTACCAGTGGGAGGTTGCCTGCGCTCACTCCGCAGCCCGCCAAAGCCCTCTCTGACCAAGCACACACCGATAACATCGACAGGAGGAACGCGGCCCACAGTCTACCTTTCGAGAAGAACGTGCCTGCTACTCCTGCAGTCACCATTCCGAAGCGGCCGATCTCCGACAGCGCCCACGCCAGAAACAATCCCATTGGAATAGGCGAGTTTTCATGCCAGCCCAACAGCCATGCGATGAACGTCAAAAATGCTACGAGAGTGAGCTTCCAGATGAATGTGTCGAATAGAACTACGGAGTAGGCCGTTACGAAATCAAGAGCTTCACGCGAACGTTGTCGGTCAGACTGCCATCGGGGAGCCTATTATAGCTCTTGAAAACCGTGCCGGAT
The DNA here is from genome assembly GCF_004323635.1 of Lichenihabitans psoromatis. Taxonomy (NCBI): domain Bacteria; kingdom Pseudomonadati; phylum Pseudomonadota; class Alphaproteobacteria; order Hyphomicrobiales; family Lichenihabitantaceae; genus Lichenihabitans; species Lichenihabitans psoromatis. Next base: position 69,493 of record NZ_CP036516.1, on the reverse strand, counting down.
GGAGCGAGGAAAACCTTCCACGAAATCCAGATAGTGGCGAAAGTGAGCGCTGTTTCCTGTGACCACCACGTTGTCGGGTGAATATTGCATCTCCCGGGATTCCAGTTGGCAAGGCCGATAAGGAGCAATGCCCACACCAAGCTGAAAAGACTGAAAGGCCCAATCGATGTGTTTGGAACCAGTTCCTTTTTCTCAGTCCAAGTCCCCACTGGCAAAACCCGCCCGATGCCGGCCGGGTGAATGTATGAAAAAGAACATACAGATATGCCGTTATCATTAAAAAAAAGCATGTCGCGGCGTTTAGATCATCTATCGGCGACGCCTAATCTTATCTTTATGCAACCAAAGGTAGGCTTTCAGGTATTTAATTGTGGCCGTGAACTGGCAATGAAACCGCCTTGCGACCGTACCCCGCACCTTGACACCCACGCCGCCGCCGAACCCCTGCCTATCAATCGATGCACGGGGCCGAAATGTTGGTCTGCTAAGATCGTAGCGGCGGTAGTCGCCGGCGCCCTGGAAATCTTGTGCCGGCGGATGCCCACGGTGGTCCACCGGCCAGGTCTCTGCGGCCTTCAAAACATGTTGAGCTTCATGGCCACGGCGACGGCGTGCGCCTTATTGATCGCATGGAGTTTGTCGCGCGCCGAAGCGATATGCTTGCTGATCGTGGATGTCGAGACACCCAGGATGTCCGCGATGTCGGCCTCGGTCTTTCCCTCGCCGGTCCAGATCAGACACTCACGCTCGCGCGGTGTGAGCGGCGTGGGCGGGCTGTCAGCCGAGGCATGCAGCTGCAGAAACCGTCCGACGGCGCAGGTGGCAGCAAACGACAATTTCCCCGCGTCGTCCGGATCGAGCGTCGTCCGGTCGCCGCCGAAGGACACGGCCGCGATTCGCTCGTCGAGCGTGATCACCGGCACCACATAGCCACCAGTCAGGCCGAACTCTGCGGCCTCCCCGCCGACCAGTCTGCGATCGGCTTGGATTGGGCATGACGCGTAACTGTCGGCCCAGCTGAAGGGTTGGGGATCGGCTTGCAGTCGGTGGAACACCGGGTCCTTGAACAGGTAGCCGCGTTCGTTGTAGCGGACCGCCCAGTCTGCCGGCATGTGCTGGACCAGCACGAGCGGCGTGATCTGGTTCTTCGGCGTCCGGGCACGTGGTACGAGGCCGCCGAACACAGACGAGAAGCCGAACGCCGCGGCGAGCCGGACGAGCTGAATCCCGATGTCGCCCGGGGTTCGGGCGGCGGAAACTGCGTTCACGAAGGCGAACGATCGGGCAACATTCAAACAATCGTCCTTTGGGGCAGGGGCGAGCAGGGGAGAGGTGCCCAAGTCAAATAGACAGCAAAGACAAGCAATCTCAGTATCAACATTCCAGGCTCCCCGAGCGCTAGCAGCATCTGAAGGATTACGAAAAAGAGATCGTGGGCAACGGACGCACGAAGGATCCCGAGCCGGGCTCCGCCAGGACGCGAGTTCCGTCGAAGGCGTGACAGCCTCTCGCGTAAGTTCCGGCGACGCGATAGGGCAGGAGCGTGCCGTCGAATGGCGACCAACCGGCAACGCTGTGTCCTGTTTTCGCCGCCTCGACGATGGTTGGTTCGGGGGTGAGAACGGTGATGTCGGCGTCCTTCCCCATCGCGAGCGCGCCCTTGACATGATCGAGGTGGAAATGCCGCGCCGGATTCTCGGCCATGAGGCGTGCTGCCCAGGTCAACGGAATGCCACGCTCCAGCGCACCCTTGACGAACAGCGGCACCATCGTTTCAAGCCCCGGCAGGCCGGACGCGTTGGCGAGCATGTCCGGGTCGCTCTTGCGGTCGAGGGACCAACTTACATGGTCGGTCGACAGGAGCGTGACGTTGCCCGCCGCGAGCTGCCGCCACAGCGACTCCACCTCGGCCCGAGGACGCAAGGGCGGGTTGCACTTCGATCGTCCGCCGAGGCGGCGGGCGTCGTTTTCCTCGTCCAGCATCAGGTAGTGGATGAGGCATTCGACGGTGGCGGCGTGCCCCTGCGCACGGTAGCTCGCAGCGATCTCATAGCCGCGCGCGAGCGAACAGTGGACGACATGCGCCGGGCAACCGGTCGCTACCCCTATCTCATAGATCTGGAGCATCGCGAGAAGCTCGGTCAAGGGCGGGCGTGATAGGCCATGGGCGCGGTAGTCCGCAATGCCGCTCGCCCGGACCTTTTCCATGGCGATTCGGACATATTCGTCGTCCTCGTTGTGCACCCCTGCCGCCAAGCCGGTCCGCGCGACCGCCGTGAAGCACTCGGCTAGCAGCGGGGCCGGTATCCGGGGGAAGCGCTTGGGATCCGTGCCGAAGGTCGAGAACTTGAAAGCGGCGACGCCGGCCTCGGCCTGCTCTGCAATCCGCGCCGCGCCCTCCAGCGGATCGATCGTGCCATAGAGCGCGAAGTCCACCCGCGCCTGGCCGGAGGCGTGCGCGGCCTTGCGGCGGACGGCCTCGGCCGAGCAAACGAGGCTTCCCTCGTCATAGGGCATGTCGACGATCGTCGTGATGCCGCCCGCCGCTGCGGCGCGGGTCGACCAGATGAAGTCCTCCTGGTTCTTCTGGCTTAGGGAGTGGACCTGCGCGTCGATCGCGCCGGGTAGAATTAGGGCTTCGCCGAGAGCGTGCCGGGACCGCGCTGCTGGCGCAACGCCCTGGCCCAGACCGGCCACGACGCCGTCCCGCACGGCAACGAAGCCGCCCGGGACGATTCGATCCGGGAGAATGAGCGTACCGCTCAGCACGAGATCGAAGTCGGACATGGTTCACTCCGATGATTGAAGAACTCACGCGACCGAGGACCAAGAGGATCGCGCGAGCCGGTTCGGCGGGCGCTGGTCGGTTATCCTCGTGAGCCGTGGATCACAAAAGGGTAGGGATGATGCCCAGTGAGACCGCGGCCGTGAGCTGCCCGCTTGATACAAGCCGTCCTGCGGCTTGGAGCTCGCGCGACATCGCGCGGTCGCGATCCAGAAATGCGACCTTGGTGCGGATCAACGATACCGCTCTCGACAGGTCCGGGCTCGTGGCCAAAGGCGCGCGGAAGTCGATCCCTTGCGCCGCCGCCACGGCTTCGATCCCGATGATGGCGAAGAGGTTCTCCGTCATCGGCAGCAGGCGTCTTGCGCCATGGCAGGCCATCGAAACATGGTCTTCCTGGTTGGCGCAGGTCGGGGTCGAGTCGACCGAGGCTGGATGCGACATCTGCTTGTTCTCGGACATCAAGGCCGCGGAGCAGACTTCCGCGACGATGAGGCCCGAGTTCAGTCCCGGCGCCTTGGCGAGGAAGGCCGGCAGTCCGTATGACATCGTGGGATCGACCATGAGCGCGATCCGCCGTTGCGCGATCGATCCGATCTCGCACACCGCAAGGGCGATCTGATCCGCCGCGAAGGCCACCGGTTCACCATGGAAGTTGCCGCCGGAAACGACGGAGTTGTCGGGCAGGATGAGCGGGTTGTCGGTGACGGCGTTCGCCTCGATCTCCAGCGTCCGGGCAGCCGATGCGAGGAGGTCGAGGCAAGCACCGGCAACCTGCGGCTGGCAACGGATGCAGTACGGGTCCTGCACACGCGGATCATTCTTTAAATGGCTCTGCCGGATAGCGGAGCCTTCGAGCAGCGCGAGCAGCGCCGCGCCAGCACTGGCCTGGCCCTTGTGGCCGCGCAATGCGTGAATACCGGGATCGAACGGAGCGGTCGAGCCCATCACCGCGTCGGTCGACATCGCGCCGGTGATCAGGGACGCTTGCGCTGCCCGGTGAGCGTGGAAAAGCCCGACGAGAGCCAGGGCGGTCGAAACCTGGGTTCCATTTATGAGCGCTAGACCTTCCTTCGCGGCGAACACGATCGGCGCAAGGCCGACCCGTTTCAGGGCGGTTCGGCCATCCATCTGCTCTCCCGCGACCGAGGCCTCGCCTTCTCCCATCATCACCGCTGCCATGTGGGCGAGTGGCGCCAGGTCTCCAGACGCGCCGACAGAGCCCTTTTCCGGGATCGTTGGAATGACGCCACGCTCCAGCATCGCCTCGATCAGCCTGACGACCTCGAGCCGCACGCCTGAGGCCCCGCGACCGAGAGAGATCAGCTTCAGCGCCATGATCAGGCGAACGATCGGCTCGGAGAACGCGGTGCCGATGCCGCAGCAGTGGGAGACGATCAGGTTGCGCTGCAATGCCTCAACGTCGCCGCTATCGATCTTGATCGACGCCAGCTTCCCGAAGCCGGTATTCACGCCATAAACCGGCACCGCGCCGGCCGCGATCTCGGCAACCCGTGCGGCGGACCGCGCCATGCCCGCATCGAAGGACCCGTCCAGCCTCGCCGGCTCGCCGGTCCAGTAGATCGTTTCGATAACCGATAGCGGAACGGCTCCCGGATAAAGCATTATAGTCATTGTCCTGTCCGTCGCTTTGCGGTGCGAGTGCGAAACACGTGGATCCGGGGGCTGCAGCCGATTGGTTTCGTCAACGCCCCGAGACCAGTTGCTCGGGTATACCGAGGCCGGAGCACCGCGCCTTCTTGCGCGCGGTCTCGTATCCGGCGCTGGCGTGCCGGAGAATCCCGATCCCCGTGTCGTTGTCCATCACACGGGACAGTCGATCCGCAGCATCCGCCGTCCCCGTGGCGATCGTGGTCACGCCCGCCGACTGCCCCCAATTGCCCAGGGCGTGGACGGCGACCAGATCCGCGCCCGACGCGCAATTGAGAAGTGCGTTGAGGATGGGCCAATCGGAGATGGCGTCGGACCCATCCGCCATGTTCTCCGTCTCTCGGTGCGGCAGACTCGCCGATCCGGAGTCGAGGTGGTCGCGGGTGAAGGCGATCGGTCCCTTCAGTTCGCCGCGCGCCACCATCTTGTTGACGGCGAGAGCGAGTTGTCGCCGCTCACCATAGCCGAGCCACCCGATTCGGGCCGGGAGGCCGGTGAACCGAACATGGTCTCGCGCCGTGCGGATCCAGCTCGCGATGCGGTGATCGGGCGGGAATGTCGACAGGATCAGGTCGTCTATTGCGTGAATGTCGTTGGCATCGCCAGAAGGCGCGATCCAACGAAAGGGCCCGATGCCTTCGCAGAACAGCGGGCGGATGAAGAGCTCGATGAACGACCGGAACCCGAACGCCTCCTTCAGGCCTCCGTCACGTGCATATTTCCGCAGGTTGTTCCCGTATTCAAAGACCAGTGCGCCACGATGCTGCAGCGTCAGCATGGAGGAGACATGCTGCGCCAGCGTCTCGAGGGCGCGGGCCTTAAGGGTCTCGAGGTCGCCGCGACGCAGGTCCGCGGCTTGCGAGACGCTCAGGCCCTGTGGCACGTAGCCGTTCACCGGATCGGCGATGGTCTGATCCGTCACGATGTCCGGGGTGATGCCGCGTTCGATGAGCGCGGCAAGAACAGTCGCGATGTTGGCCACCAGCCCGACCGACACACCCACCTTGTCGGCGCGCGCCTCGTCGCACCAGCGCAGGGCCTCGTCCAGATCATGCGTCAGGCGCTGGCAGTAGCCTGTGTCGACGCGACGCTTGATGCGCCGCTCGTCGACTTCGACCACGAGCGTAGCCGCGCCGGCCAACTGACCGGCAAGTGGCTGGGCGCCACTCATGCCGCCGCAGCCCGCCGTCACGATCAGTCGGCCGGCGAGCGAACCGCCAAAATGCATCCGTCCCGCGGTCATGAACGTTTCGTAGGTGCCCTGCAGAATGCCTTGGCTGCCGATGTATTGCCAAGCCGCCGCTGTCATGCCGGGCATGATGGTCAGGCCCTTGCGTTCCAGGGCGCGGAAATCGTCGTCTCCGGCCCATCCGCCCACGACGTTGCCGTTGGCCATTAATACAAGCGGCGTGCTCCCCTGCGAGGGGAACAGGCCGACGGGCCTGCCGGATTGCATAACGAGGGTCTGGTGCTCCTCGAGCGATTGCAGGGCTCTGACGGCTTGATCATAACCGTTCCAGTCACGCGCGGCCTTGGCCCAGGACATGTAGACGACGAGGTCGGCCGGGTTCTCCGCATTTTCTAAATTATTTTCGAGCAGGCGCAGGATCGTTTCCTGACGCCATCCCTTGCAGCGAAGATCGCTTCCACGGGCCGCAACTATCTGACGATCCATCACAGGTCCACTCCTTTGCCGCGCATCGCGGCGGGCCTCTCGGGGTTAGCCGAAGCGGATCGCGACGCATGGTCGCCGAAGGCGTTATCGCAATCGATCTGCAGTAGCGCTTGGAGCAGCACGGCCGCGCCATCGGCGCACTGGTCCTTTTCCGTCCATTCGTCCGGGGAATGACTGCGACCCATCCGGCTCGGCACGAAGATCATGGCGCTGGGGGCGATGCGGGCGACGAACGCCGCGTCGTGACCTGCGCCGCTCGCCATCGCCACCGACGAGAGCCCAAGCACGTTGGCAGCCTTAGAAAGATGCCTTTGCAGGGGCGGCGACAGGCGCACCGGCTCCGATCGCGATATTTGACCGTAGACCTCGCGCCCAACGTTGGCGGCGGCCGCCGCTTCAAGAGTGGCGGCGTCGAGCTCGTCGCGGAAGGCGTCCATATGCTGCCTCGCCTCCGCTCGCGCCTCGACGATGAGCCGAACCCGTCCGGGCACGACGTTAGCGGCGTTCGGTTCGACATCGAAGCATCCCGTCGTCGCGATAAAGTAGCCGTCTTCGGCGGACGCGAAGCGCTGTCCGATTCGCCGCACCTCCATGACGGTCCGTGCGGCTGCGACCAGAGCATCGCCGCGAAGGTCGAACGGAGTTGTCCCAGCATGGTCGGCCGTGCCAAGGAAGACGATCTCGAGGCGCAAAATGCCGACAATCCCGGTCACCACGCCGATGTCTGTTGATGAGGTCTCCAGGATGCGTCCCTGCTCGATGTGCAACTCCAAGAAAGCCGCAATGTCCTCGCGCGGGGGCGCCTCGTGCGGCGAGCCGTCGGCGCCCATGCGCCGCATCGCCGCTTGCAGGGACTCGCCACCCCGGTTCGCGAAGGCCATCATCCCTGACTCGAGGCACCCGGACATGGCGCGGCTACCGATGCACGAGAGGCCGTAGTCGCTCGGCTCCTCGCTTAGAAAGTCGATGATCTCGATTCCATGCCGAAGGCGAATGCCGCGGTCGCGCAGCGTGCGAACGGCCTCGAGGCCGGCGAGTATGCCCAGGCAACCGTCGAAGCGACCTCCGCTGGGCACGGTATCCGAGTGCGAGCCTATGGCCAGGACCGGCAGCCCGTGCTCGTTGCCCTCCAACCGTCCGATCATGTTGGCGGCGGCATCGAGGTGGACCTCCAGGCCCGCTTCCGCGAACCGCCCAGCGAGCCAGCGGCGCCCGTCGAGAAACCGATCAGTGAAACATCGCCGCGTGTAGGGCCGGCCGGGATCCGTGATTGCCCCGAGCCCCATCACGTCTCGCCATAGACGATCCGCATTGACGTGCCTGTTTCCGCGGCCGCTGTTGGATCGTCTCGACGTGTCTTCCGGCTGATCGGTCAATGTCGGGGAGCCGGTACGATCGGCTCGAAGCCGGGCAGTGCCTCGAAGTGAGCCATCCAATTGTTGATGGCAGGCCTGCCCGCAAGCGCGTAGCCGCCCTCTGGGCTGAGCCGAATGTATGGATACACCGAGAAATCGGCAACGCTCGGGAGATCGCCGTTTAGCCAAGGTGCCCCTTCCAATGCGTGCTCGATGACATCGAGCCCTGCTTCGCCCAGGGACCGGTAGTGCGCAATCACATCGGCGAAGGCCTCGCTCTGCCCCGTGTTCGCGTAAAAGCGTGGGAAAGCGAGGAAGCGCATCAGGTCGGCTTGCTCGTAGAACAGCCAGGCCACCACCTTCGCGCGTTCGACCGCATCCGCCGGCAAGAGCGATGTCCCTTCCGTGAGATACAGCAGGATGGCATTCGACTCCGCGAGATTTCGGCCATCCTCCAACTCGAGGACTGGCACGCGCTTGAAGCGGTTCCGGCCAGTGAATGAGTCGGCTTTGTGCGCGCCTTCGGCGAGATTGAGGGTGACCCTCTCAAACGGGATGCCGAGGTGCCGTAGGCACAACCGGATCTTCCAGGAGTTGCCGGAGAGTTTACTGTCATGAAGTCTGATCATGGCTTCAACGCTGTTGCGGCCGGCAGGTAGGAACGGATGTCGAGGCCTAGAGCTTCCTCCACCTCGACAAAGAGCGCGGGGTCGAGCGCTCCTTTCCCGAGTGGGAACCCGGTGTGGTGAGCGGCCACGATCGACACCACCGAGCCAGGGTGGAGTTGGGCGATCGCGATCGGATCGCCCGAGGTGGGGTCGAGGGATCCGATCATGTCCGGGAACGTCGCGACCCGCTTGTCGTCCTGATCCGCCGTCATGAACTCGTTGAAGACGCCGATCGTCAGCTGCGACGTCTCGTCTGAGACGACGAGTCGACCGACGTCGAAGCCGTCACGGTACCCAACCGAGTTCTCGGTGACTGTCCCGGTGATGAGGGTTTCGCCACCCATGAACTTGGCAGCAGCGGCGACGCGGGCGTAACCCGGCTCCTTCGCCAGCATCGCCCGGCCGAGGTCCATCTGATATGAGATCGCCCCCACAGCACCGTTCTTTGCCACGAACCCGACCGAGTACGGGCCACGCGCCGAGGCAACCAGACCGCCGCCCACGATCGCGGCGTGACGCATCACCTGGGAGGTGCGGATGAGGTTGCCCTCCGCTACGATCGCAAGCCGAGTGCCAGATTCGGCGTAGCCGCACTTAGCGGCCTGCACGATGGAGACCTCTGGTCGGGAGGCGAGGCCCATCCCACCCATCTTGACGGTCGGATGTCCTCGGCCGTTTGCTGCGGCATCCACCAACGGGATGCCGAGGGCGGCGGCGACAAGCCAAGCATTGAAGCCGGGTACGTGCCCGCAGATGATCCCGCACGGCTTTGCGCCCATTCTCGCGATCACAGCCTGTGCGGCGTCGACATGGTCCCGCAGGACGAGTTCCGGCTGAGCATGGCCGGGTGCCCCGACTGAAGTGGAAGCGAGAATGATGCCGTCCTGGGGCAGCTCGTCGAGTGACACGAAAGCGACTGGGCCGAGCCCCAAGGCTACGTCGGCGGCCAGGTCGTGTCGCTCGAGCGACCGCTCGACCCCGCTCCCACCCGCCGACAGGAGCAGCCCGCCGATCATCGCGGGCTTCACGTCGACTCGCGTCAAATTGCGCCTCATGTCAGGCCCTCGATAGTTGGCAGTTCGATTTTCGACTGGACGCGCCGTCGGCCGTCGCTCGGCTTGGCCTCCGAAGCTCCAAGGGACAATGAAAGCGAGTGCACTGCTTGTAGTAGCGCAATTTTGGCGCGATCGATCAAGGCGTCATCCATCCGATAGCTCGGGCCCGTGACGCTCAAGGCCCCCACGATGAGGTCGTCCGCTCCGAAGATGGGCGCAGCAAGAGCAGTGACGTCCGGCTCGAGGGTGACCCGTGCAAGGCTCACCCCATTTCGCCCGAAGCGGCCGCTAATCGCGGCGCCGATGGCCGTCCCCTCGATCGGCACGGACCGACCGATCCAGGCGGCGTGTCTGATGGAATGCTTGCTGAGCGACTGCCTGATGTAGAGGACCTGGTCGTCCGCAGTCGGGATACCAAGGTTGGCGGTTTCGCCTGTCTGATCCGCGAGTTGCTCGAGGTAAGGTGCAGACATGTCGTAAAGGTCGAGGCCATGGAGGGCCAGGACGCCGACCTTGAGTAATCGACCACCGGGCACGTAGCGCCCGTCCGAGAGCCGGCGGACGAAGTCGCTCGACTCCAGCGTGCCGAGCAGACGAGAAACGGTGCTCAACGGGAGGCTGACCGCACGCGCCGCCTCGCTCAACGTCATAGTTCTTTGATCCCCACTGAAGCAGCCCAGCAACTCGAACGCCCTCTCCACGGCACGAACCGTCGTGCGGTCCTGCGCCTTCGGTTCCATTTCGTCACTGGAAGCGTCTACTTCCGACATCAAAAATCCCCGCGCCTGCGACTCCCGCGACGGCCTTTTCGGCTCCGCGTGATCAATCCTCGTCGGACCGACGTAGGAGGCTCGCGGTCCAGCCCGACGACCGTGCGGCCGTCCAAATCTCAATGACCCAAGCTACCCCAGGGCAATGCCAAGCTCGACTGCCATCCTGCGGGACTATATTCCGCCGCTGTGACGCTGTCTGTCAAGCAGATGCTACTAAGACTGCAATGCGCCAGAAGGGACGAGAATTTTTCAGGCAGAGACGTGTATGCGGCCTGATTTGAAGCTGAGATATGACCGCAGCAATGCGGTTGACTTGCTACCACCAATTGGTGTTGATTACCACCAGACGGAAGTTTTTGCGTAGTCGGGTGAGGTGTCGCGCATCGGCGGAGCGATCGGGGATAAATCCGGCGCCGCTGCGTGTGGCACCGAGGCTGAACCGATGGACCGTAGTCAGCCGTCCCGAGGCAATCATGATGGGAGTTGTCGATGCTTGATGATTTAAAGTTGGGATGGCTGAACCGTCGATCGGTGATGAAGTCAGCCGTCGCGGCCATTGGGGGCCTCGCCGCGCCCGCAATAATATCGGCGAAGGCGCGGGCCTCGTCGGGCGAGGTTAACTTCATGGGCTGGTCAGGTTATAAGTATGATGACCTGTTCGCGGCATTCACCAAGCAGACCGGCATCAAGGTCAACCTGCTCGACCAGCCCGACCAGGACACGATGTATGCGCGGTGCAAGGTCGCGTTGCAGACCGGCGGCATCGACTTCGCCGAACCGTCCATCGATCATTTGCCGGCCTGGGTGTCGAACGGCCTCGTGCAGCCCTGGGACATGACGAAGGTTAAGCTCGACAACTACGATCCCGCGTTCGTGTCCGGCGCAGTCGGCGACGCAGCCACGATCGGCGGCAAGCGCTACTATCTCCCGAGCGTCTGGGGCACAGAGGCCCTCATCCATTCGACCGTCGACGCTCCCATGGAGTACCCCGAAACGACGCTCGCCTCGCTGTTCGACCCCAAGTTCAAGGGCAAGGTCACGGTCCTCGCCCATTTGGCATTGATGTCGATGGGGCGCGTTCTCGAGCAGCAAGGTAAGCTCCCGAAGCCGTTCCTGGATAGTTTCAAGGACGAGGCCACGATGCGGCAGGCATGGGATCTGGTGCTGGCCGCGGCCGTCGCGGCCAAGCCTAATATCGTTCAGTTCTGGACCGGCGAGAACGATGCGCAGTCCGCTTTTCGCGATAACGGGTGCACCCTGGGCCTGTGCTGGGACTCGACGGGCTACAATCTCGGCAAGGAGGGTCTTCCCTTCGCCTATGTCGCGCCCAGGGAGGGGGCATTCGGCTGGATGCAGGGCTACTTCCTCATGAAGAACGCGACCAACGTCGAGCAGGCGACGGCGTTCGCCAACTTCGTTTCGACGGCCCAGGGCTCAGCCCTGAACGCGACGGCGTTCTCGGCCAATCCGACCGGCAAAGGCGCGGCGGACCTGCTCGATCCGAAGGTCGCCGCCTTCTACAAGGCGGCCTATCCCGGCGATGCGCTGAACAAGATCTGGTGGCTGCCCGCGCAGGACTCCTGGTTCCTGAAGCTGCGCGGCGAGTACGTCGACAAGTACAAGGCCGCCTGAGGAGGTCCGGCGGTCACGGCCTGTGAAGGCAGTGACGGAGCTGAACCGCTGCCGGACCTGCGGCTGAACCCGGCATAAGCTGCGGCCATCCTCAGCGGCGGAGGATCGGCAACCCGATCCGTTAGGATGCGCGATGAGCGAAGATGTCCAACTCAGCAGCGTGACTGTCGAATTCGGCGCCTTCAAAGCGGTCGACAACGTCGACGTCACCATCCGGGCAGGGGAGTTCTTCTCCTTCCTCGGGCCGTCCGGGTGCGGCAAGACCACCATCTTGCGTATAATTTCAGGCTTCATCGACCCAACGGCTGGAGAGATAAGGATCGGAGGCAAGAGCATGCTCGGCATCGGGCCGAACAGGCGGCCGACTGCGCTCATCTTTCAGAACCTTGCCTTGTTCCCGTTGATGTCGGTCGCGGAGAACATCGCCTTCGGACTGGAGGTCCGAGGTGTTCCCAAGGGGGAACGTCGAGAGCGAGCCGAGTCCCTTCTCCGAACCGTCGACCTCAGCGGGTCAGGCGATAAGCGCGTCGGCCAGTTGTCGGGCGGTCAGAAACAGCGCGTTGCGATCGCTCGCGCCCTGGCCGTGGAGCCCAAGGTCATGCTGCTCGACGAGCCCTTGTCGGCGCTCGACCTCAAGCTCAGGCAACACATGCGTAGCGAACTTCGCGCGATCCAGAAGAAAACCAACTTGACCTTCATCTACATCACACACGATCAGGGTGAGGCGCTGGCGATGTCGGACCGAGTTGCCGTCATGTCAGCTGGTGTGCTGCAACAGGTGGGTACGCCGGCGGAGATCTACAATCAGCCGGCAAATGGCTTCGTAGCCTCCTTCGTCGGCGAGAACAACCACATCGACGGCCAACTCGTCGATGTCCAGAACGGCTACGGGCGCATTTCCACGTCAGCAGGTGCGTTCCTGGCCAGGGTCGGATCCGACGTTTCTGTCGGATCGGCCGTCAGGCTGTACGTGCGCCCCGAGAATGTTCGGCTCTGTCCCGACGCCGAAGGCGACAACGCTGTAGAGGTCCGGATCAGCGACGTGGCGTTCGAGGGAAGCTTTATCAACGTTCACGTCCGGGACGCGCAGGATCGCCTCCACATGATCCAGATGCGGAACGACCGGGGCTTGCCAATCCCCAACATTGGCCAGCAGCTCTCCATGACCTTCGCGTGCGACAGCGCGGTCGTGCTGTCCCACGCTTAATCCAAGCTCTCAAGTTAGGAAGCGCTGAAGCCGTGCTCATCTCGCGTTATGGCAGGGGTCTGACAGGGCTGATCGTCGCGATGACGGCCTTTTGGCTGGTCTTACTGGTGATCGTGCCGAACCTCATTCTTCTTAATTTCTCATTCCGGCCGTATCTGCCTATCAGCCAGATGGGGGGCAGCAATGACGTCTACACCCTCGCCAACTACGCCACGTTCTTCCATAGCTTCATTCACATCGAGATCTTCGGCTTGACGGTGCTCTACAGCAGCGTCGTCACGTTCATATGCCTCGTGCTCTCCTACCCCCTCGCGTTTTTCCTGGCCAAGGTCACGCCGCCTCGGAACGCCGCGACATGGTTCCTGGTGCTGCTCCTTCCGCTCTGGGTGAGCGAGGTGATGAGGTCTTTCGCTTGGTCGATCATCCTGGCCAACCATGGGCCGCTGAATGCCGCCCTGCAGGGCTTGGGATTGATCCACGAGCCGATCCGATGGCGCACCGGGTTCAACGGGATCATCGTCGGTCTGGTCTACACGAACGTGCTCTTTATGGTTTTTCCTTTATATAATGCGATGCAGTCACTCGACAGCAACCAGATCGAGGCCGCCCAGGATCTTGGTGCCTCGCTGTGGCGCATTCACTGGCGCATCGTCGCCCCTCACGCCAAACCCGGCATCGGCTCCGGATGCATCATGGTGTTCATGCTCTCGGCTGGTTCGATCCTGGTGCCGAGTATCCTGGGTTCAGCCTCGTCGCGCTGGTTCACCGAGATCATCCAGCAATGGATGTTCGAGTCCCTCGACTGGAACACCGGCGCGGCATACGCCTTCCTGCTGCTCATCCTCTGCATCACCTTCGTCAGCATGATGACCCGGATCCTCAATGTGAAGCTCGTCGATGTCGCGAGGTAGGGTTTTGAAACGCTTCAGCGTCGGCCGCTTGCTGATCACCGCCTACGTCGTGGCTTTCATCGTCTACATGATCGCCCCGCTGATGGTCATGGGCGGAGCAGCCATCAACGACTCGCGTTTTCCATCGATCTATCCATGGATGGGGCTCACGCTTCGTTGGTTTGTGGAGCTCTTTCACGATGGGCAGATGTGGCTGGCCGTCATCCGCAGCCTGCTCGTCGCCCTGGCTGTCGTTGCGATCTCGGTGCCGGTCGGAACGGCCGCCGCTTTGGTGATCAATAGCGCTCAAGCCCGATTCCGTGCGGTCCTCTATGGCATCATGGTGGCGCCGATCCTGACGCCGGGGGCCGTGATCGGCATTGCAACTATCCTGTTCTGGAACCGTCTCCACGTTTCCGCTGGACTGCATCTCTCGGTCCTTGGCCAAGCGTCGTTCATCAGTGCCTACGCGATGTTGCTCGTGCTGGCGCGCATGCAGAGCCTCGATCCGGCGCTCGAGGAGGCCGCGCTCGACCTTGGGGCCTCGCATGGTCAAGTGATGCGGCGCATCATCATCCCGCACCTCAAACCCGCTTTCGCGGCCGCCGCGGTGATCGCCTTCTTCCAGTCGGTCGAGAACTTCAACGTCACGCTCTTCACCGCTGGGAACACGCAGACGCTGACCGTCTACGTCTTCTCCCAGGTCCGGGCCGGCATAACGCCGAAGATCAATGCTCTGGCCCTGCTGATGATCGCCATGAGCCTGATGGGTGCCGCCGCCTACGGCAACGGCCGACGGCGTGCCGCCCAGCGACTCCGCGCCGAACAGGAGACAGCGACCGAGGATGAGGTCGTCGGCGCGCGTTCGGTCGCCCCCATGGCAGGGCAGCAGCTGGCGTAAGGACCGGCTCGGGCTTCATAACCGAAGCCGCCTCGATAGGCCGGCGAGTCGCAGAGCTCGACCGGATTACTGTCGAGTTTGCGACAAGACGGCGCCGACGAAGCGGTCCACCGACCCGAGTTGCAGGCCCGCAAGATTGATGCGGCCGTCGCCCACGACGTAGACGGCATGGTCTTCCCGCAGCCGAACGGCGTCGTCCGCGGTGGTGCCGAGGAGGGAAAACATGCCTTTGTGCCGAGCAAGGAAGCCGTACCGATCACCGCCGGTCCGCTTGCGGAAAGCGTCTGCCAGCGTGAGGCGTGCCTTCTGGATCTTGTCGCGCATCGTTGCGAGTTCAACCCTCCAAGCAATCGAGAGCGGCTCGTCTTCAAGGATGATGCGAACGACCGAGGCGCCATGGTCCGGTGGCATGGAGTAGGCGAGCCGGGCAAGAACCGCGAGCTGGGATTTGGCGGCCGCCGCCTTGCTCGCGGTCTCGCCGAGGACGAAGGCCCCCCCGGTGCGTTCGCGATAGATGCCGAAGTTCTTCGAGCAGGAGTAGGCAATGACCATCTCGGGGACATGCCGGGCGATGAGACGGGTCGCGGCGGCATCTTGCTCGAGACCTTCGCCGAAACCCTGGTAGGCAAGGTCGACAAAGGGGAACAGCCCGCGCTGGACAATGACGTCGACGATGGCGCGCCATTGTTCAGGCGTTGGGTCGGCGCCGGACGGATTGTGGCAGCAGCCGTGAAGGAGGACCACGTCCCCGGGCTGGACGCGGAGCAACGTGTCGAGCATGGCCTCGACGTCGACCGCATGGGTGACGCCGTTCAAGTACGGGTAGACACGGACATCGAGTCCGGCGTCGGCGAAGACGGCGTGGTGGTGGGTCCACGTCGGGTCCGGCACCCAAATGCGTCCGCCGGGCCGCGCCTGCGCGAGCAATCCGGCTAGGAGCCGAAGCGCGCCCGCGCCGCCGGGCGTCTGCAGCCCGCTCATCCGCTCCAGCTTCTCATGGTCGCCGAAGACGAGCGATGTGAGGGCCTGGGTGAAACGCTCATCTCCCACTGGCGAGACATAGGTCTTGGTGTCCTGCTGCGCGAGCAGGCGCTGCTCCGCCTCCCGGACGCAGGCGAGGATCGGCGTGTGACCGGAGAGGTCTCGGTAGACGCCGATCCCGAGGTCGATCTTTTCCGGACGCGGATCGTCTCGGAACAGACCCATCAGGGACAGGATCTTGTCTGGGCTAGCCATTTCGAGATGGTTGAACATTCGACTGTCCTTTAGGTCCGGTCCCGATCGCGCGACGACGGCGGATCGAGCGGCACGAAGATCTTGCCGGGATTGAGGATGCCGCCCGGGTCGAAGAGGGTACGTACGCCGCGCATCAGCGCCATCTCGACGGGAGACTTCATGCGCAGTAGCGCCTCGCGTTTGGACTGACCAATCCCGTGCTCGGCGCTGACGGTGCCCCCGAGTGCCAGGGCCACATCCTCGGTCATGCGATAGAGCGCCGGCATGGCGGCGCGGAACGCGTCCCAGTCATCTGGTTCCCGGGACAGAACGTTGAAGTGAATGTTACCGTCACCAACATGTCCGAAGACGACCGACACGCCACCTGGCGCAAGGCCGCTCGCCCCGTCTTCGACGGCGGCGATGAAGTTCGGAACGGCCGATACGGGCACGGCCGTATCCGTCGTTACGACAGGATAGCGAGCCCTGTGCAGAGCCGCGGGGATGCCTTCTCTGATCTTCCACATCGCGTCACGCTGAGCGCCGGACGCGGCGATCGCGCCGTCACTGACGACACCACGCTCCAGTGCAGCCTCGAGGAGGGCCTCGAATGCGGCGTCGAGGTCGAAGAAGCGGCTGCTGCTGTCGCACTCGATGAGCACGATATAGTCGGCCTCGGTCGCGAGCGGCCACTGGCCTGCCTCGGTGTGCTCAAAATGCAGAGCTACTGCAGATTTCGACATCATCTCGAATGCGCTCACCTGGTCGCCGATGATCTCTCCCGCGAGGGTCAGGAGCGAGAGTGCGTGCGCAGGCGAGGCGATGCCGAGTAGGGCAGTCGAACGTGCAACGGGTGCAAGCCGGAGCTTCAGTGCAGCGGCAGTGATGACTCCGAGCGTCCCTTCCGACCCGATCAGCAGACCCTTAAGATCGTATCCGGCGTTGCTCTTACGCAGCCCTGTGAGGTCGCCGATGACGCTCCCGTCCGCGAGCACGGCCTCCAACCCGAGCACCTGATCGCGGGCCGTTCCATAGCGCAACACGTTGTTGCCGCCGGCATTGGTCGCCAGATTGCCGCCGATCTGGCTCGACCCCGACCCGCCGTGATCGAGGCCGATCGACCTGCCAGCTTTCGCTGCGGCCTCCCTGGCGGTTGCGAGCGTGCAGCCGGACTCGACGATCATCGTATTGCCGACCGTATCCAGCTCTCGAATGCGCTGCATGCGTTCGAGCGATAGGACCACCGCGGCGGCCTCTGTGCCGACGACTGCACCCCCCGCCAGTCCGGTCCCCCCGCCGCGGGGTATGATTGGGACGCTCCAGTCGCGACAGGACCGCAGTACGAGGGCGACCTCCTGGACGCTCGCAGGTCGCGCGATCGCCAGTATGTTGCGAGTAGAAGTCCCTGGCTGGCTTCCACCGTATCCGGCGAGGTCGTGCTCATCAGTTAGCAGGCCATTCGGACCTAGAACGGCCCGCAGGTCGTCCACGAGACTGGAGCTAGAACCCCTTGCGCCATGATCAAGATCCATTCGCGTCATCCAGTGAGAGGTTTGTTTCTGAAAGGTTGACGCTTACGCGGCCACTGTCACACGGCCCTCCGGAGTGACGGAGATGCGGCCCTGTCGAAGGCTATTGGCCCAGGCGACGGTCCGTTCGAAGCCGCCGAGAGGGAACATGTGCACGTTGCGAAACATCGACGAAGCATCAGCCGCCTTGGCGGCTGCGAGTTCACCCAGCATGGCATCCGGCGCGTGGATCTGAGCGAACTGGAGCAGGTTGCCGGAGCGCTGCGCCAGGACCTTCACCGAGGCGCCGACACCGCATGCCAGCGCGTGCTTCATCAAGCTTGTCATGCCGGTGACCCCGTGCAGCCCCGGGTCAATCGGAAGCTTGTTGCCAAGGACCCTGATCCGCTCCTCCCAGGCGATGACGGGCGCAGCGTCAAAGAAAAACTGGGTGACCAACGCGACCGGCATGCCGGTCCGGGCCGCGAACTCGTTCTTCGCATCCAGAGCGCGATGCAGCTCTGCTTCGTTTGCCTGCGGATGTCCCTCCGGATGACCTGCAACGTTCAAGGCTCGGAGGCCGGAGGACTCGATGACCCCACATTTCAAGATATCGATGGTGCTCGCGAACGGGCCCTCTGGCCGGTCGTTCGAGCCAGCGACGAGCAGGATCTCTTCCACACCAGCTTCGACGACCATCCGATCGAGGCGTCTCGCCAGCGTCGTTGCATCCGCCGTCGTCCTCGCGGTGAAGTGCGGTACCGGGTTCAGCCCGCAGGCGCGGAGCCTCATCGCAGCCGCAAGAGTTTCTTCAAAGCTGCCCTTTGGGAGCCGGGTGATGAAGGTTCGCGTGCGAGGCGGAAGCTCCCCGAGCCCCGCAGCTCCGCGCAGGGCCTCCTTGGGCGTGACCTCGATCGACAGATCGGCGGCCAAGGCGGCCAACGATGTCCTCAAGGCAGAGACAGCATCGGGCCGCTCTCCAGTTTGCGCCTTTGTCGGCAGCTTAGCTGTGCCGCGCATGTCGAGATCCTTTGGCAATCATGTTCCGCGCTGTTGATTGGTCGCCGGTAGCTAAATACCCACCACTCCCAACGACCGTTCCGAACCGGCAGTAGGCGATCGCAACTGCATCGACCCGCACCGGCAGGTCCGCAGTCAGTCACCGGGTCTCGCGAGCGTGACTCTGGAAGAGAGGCCTGCATGCCCAGACGTATCAGCATGCCCGCATCCCCTCTGCAAGATGGAAGTAACTACCACCCGACGGAAGACACGTCAAACGGACATAGTCGCTTCATAAATTTTTGCCGTTGACTTTACTTCCATCAGGCGGGAGGATACTCCGCACCAAGAGCGAGAACACGTGCTGGCATTTGGCTTGCCAGGTCGGCGCCTCTTCCTGGCTACTCACGAAGAAAGAGACAAATGGCCGATCCGAGCCGCGCGCTCCCAAGCTTCTCGGTCGGGGTCCGCCGATCGCCGTTTTTCGAGGCGACGCTACGGCACGGCGCAACGAATTTCGCTGTGTACAACCACATGTACTTCCCCGGGACGTTTAGGAGTGCGGAGGAGGGCTATTGGAGCCTCGTCAACGATGCGATCCTGAGCGATGTATCAGTCGAGCGACAAGTCGAAATCTCCGGACCTGATGCTTCTCGTTTTGTGCAGCTTCTCACGCCAAGGACGCTTTCCGGCTGCGCCGTCGGTCAATGCAAATACACTGTGCTGACTACGACCGAGGGCGGCATCATCAACGATCCGGTGCTACTTCGCCTCGAGTCGGATCGATACTGGCTTTCGACCGCCGATAGCGACGTTCTGCTCTGGGTTAAGGGCGTGCAGACATTCGCGGGGATGAACGTGAGCGTACGGGAGCCCGACGTCTCACCGGTGCAACTTCAAGGGCCCAAGTCGCTTCAGATCATGCAGTCGCTGTTCGGCGACGCGGTCGACGACCTACGTTACTATTGGCTCAGGCCGCTCGATTTGAACGGCATCCCTCTCATCGTTTCTCGAACCGGGTACAGCGGTGAGTTGGGCTATGAGATCTTCCTGTGCGACTCGTCAAGAGGAGACGAGTTGTGGGAGTCGATCATGGAGGCTGGTCGGCCGTTCGGACTGCGGCCCGATACCACCTCGGGGATTCGGCGCATAGAGGCCGGCATACTTGCGTACCAGCAAGACATGACGATCGAGAACAACCCCTTCGAAATCGGATTGGATCGCCTCGTCGCTGTCGACGGCGACTTCGATTTCATAGGCAAGGAGGCCTTGAGGAAGATCAAGGCGGAGGGCGTCAAGAGGGTATCGTGTGGACTCGAGATTCTAGGCGGGCCTCTCTCCGCGCGCAACGATCGCAGATGGTCGCTCTCCGTGGATGGTCGCGATGTGGGACAAGCGACATCTTGCATCCATTCCCCTCGGCTAAACAAGAATATCGCCCTTGCGATGATTGCGCCCGAATATACAGCTTTGGGAACTAAGTTAAGCGTGGCGTCCCCAGCCGGGTCGTTGGACGCAGTCGTCATACGCAAGCCGTTCTATGATCCGGACAAGAAGATCGCCAGGGGACTTTAGTAGAGCGGCATCGACAAAAGAAACTTCGGTCTTCAGAGGGTACTCCTACCGCGTGCGCGGACGATCCGAAATGAACGACCTCGCTCGCTAATACGATTTGAGACGCGAGGCTACTTAGTCAAAAAACTGCCTTAAGCCTCCAATCTTGTCAGAAATGTGAGTGGGCTGGGCTTCTCGGTAACCACTAGCTGATTGTTCCAGCCTTTTTCGTATGCCGCGATCCGTCTCGCTACCTTGGGACAATGTGAGCTCAACGTCATGAACCTAGTTGCCGCACCCACCTTCCAAGCGGATCCCGCATCCATGTCGCCGGCGGGCGTGGCAACACGAGCGCATCTACTCACCCTGACTTGCGAGGACAGGCCCGGCATCGTCGCGCGGGTGTCGGCCATTATCGCGAAACTTGGCGGCAACATAAGTGAAAGCGCGCAATTCTGGGAGCGATCGGACAATGGCTTCTACATGCGGATCGCATTCTCGACCTCGTCGGCCGTCGTGCCTGACGTGATGCGGCGCGCCCTGCAGCCGACTGTCGAACAGTTTGGTCTAAAAGCCAGGCTGACGGACGCAGAACGATCGCCGCGCATCATCGTCTTGGTCTCGAAGTTCGACCACTGCTTGCAGCACATCCTCTACCAAGTCCGCGTCGGTTGGTTGAAGGCGACGGTCGCGGCAATCGTGTCTAACCACAGGGATAGCGAGCGCACCGCCGAACTTGCCGGCATCCCGTTCCATTGGTTGCCGGTCACCAAGGACAGTAAGGCGGAGCAAGAAAGCCGTGTCCTTGCCCTGATCGATGAGACGAATGCCGAACTGGTGGTCCTCGCCCGCTACATGCAGGTGCTGTCTGACGGCTTCACGTCGACCCTCGCTGGACATGTAATCAACATCCACCACTCGTTCTTGCCGAGTTTCAAGGGCGCTAAGCCCTATCATCAGGCGCACGAACGCGGCGTAAAGCTCATTGGTGCCACTGCCCATTACGTCACCCCGGAGCTCGACGAAGGTCCGATCATCGAGCAGGAGACCGAGCGCGTAACACATGCGCTTTCGCCCGAGGACTACGTGGCAGTGGGAAGGAACATCGAAGCGCGCGTGCTGGCGCGTGCCGTGAAGCTGCATGTGGAACAACGCGTGCTACTGAACGGCACCAAAACGGTGGTGTTCTGAGCATGTCCGGGGCTCGCTTGATCGACGGGAAGGCTATTGCAGCCGACGTCATTGCGCGCGTCACAATAGATGCGGCGGCCTTGCTAGAGAGCACGGGCACCATACCTGGCTTGGCCGTGATCATCGTGGGGACGGATCCGGCGAGCCAGGTTTACGTCGCCTCGAAAGCCCGCATAGCAGAAGCTTGCGGGTTCAGATCCTTGCAGCATACCCTGCCGGAAAGCACATCGCAGAGCGCCCTCTCACGGCTGGTACAAGCACTGAATGCCGATCCGACCATCCACGGTATTCTAATTCAGTTGCCGCTACCGAGACATCTAAACACCCTGCAAATCATCGGTCTCATGTTGCCTGAGAAGGATGTTGACGGCCTGAATGAAATCAACGCTGGCCGTGTCGCACTGGGTGACGTAGAGCGGGCATTCGTCCCTTGCACGCCAGCGGGATCGATGGTGCTGATCCGCAGTGTTATGTCTGACCTCCGTGGCTTGAAGGCTGTGGTGATGGGGCGATCAAATCTTGTCGGAAAGCCGATCTCAAGCCTGCTCCTGGCCACGGATTGCACCGTGACCGTCGCGCATTCCCAGACCGTGGACCTCGCTGAGGTATGTCGCCAAGCTGACGTCCTCGTCGCTGCGGTAGGGCGGCCCGAGATCGTCAAGGGCGACTGGATCAAGCCGGGCGCCATCGTCATCGATGTCGGCATTAGTCGGATCCCGGCAGAAGGGATCAACACCCGGCTGGTCGGCGATGTCGCCTACGCGGAAGCCGCCATGCGTGCCTCGGCGATCACGCCGGTGCCCGGCGGCGTCGGTCCCATGACGATTGCGATGCTGATGAACAACACGCTTCTGTCCGCCCAACGCGCATCGGCGGTCTTGAATAAATGAGCAATCTGGTCCGGCAGCTCCCGGTCACGCCTTCAAAGGTTCGCGTCATGAACATAATGTCCGCACTCAAGTTCGGAGCAACAGTTATTATAACGGTCGGTGTTGTGCTGCCCGCTTCAGCTGAGACGATCGGAAACTGCGAACTCTACGGCGCAGCGGCTGTGTCGACGATCACGCCGGCTAAGTCGGGTCAACTCACGGTCGAGGTTAACCTGCCGGCGCCGGGCTGGTGGAATGGCGATACCCCAGGGTCGATCAAGGACGGCTATGAATATTGCTTGGCCGCGAACGTCGCTCACCGCCTCGGGCTGGGAGCCGTCCAGGTGGTCAACGTCGATTTCGACGCACTGGTCGCTGGCCAGACGAGAGCTTTCGACCTCGCCCTCTCCGAGATTTCGATCACCGACGAGCGCAAGAAGGTCGTGGATTTTTCGGTTCCGTATTTCTCGTCCGATATAGGCATCCTCGCAAAGGCGGGCACAAAGGTCACGGCTGAGGGCGTGAAAAGCCTGAGAATAGGCGTGACGCAAGGGACGACAGGCGCCGACTTCGTCGCAGACAAGATCAAGCCGACGACGACCGCCAAGGTCTTTCCCGACGCGCCCTCGATGATAACCGCCCTGCAGGCGGGTCAGATTGACCTGGCGATGACTGATACGGCCATCGTTCTCGGGCAGGCGTCTGCATCGAGCGGCCTCTTCGCTGTGGTTGGGCAATATACGACGGGCGAACAATATGGAGCGGTCTATCCAAAGAATTCGCCGAATCGGGCTGTCATCGACAAGATATTGCAGTCTCTGATCGACGATGGTTCGACCAAGAAGCTGGCCTCGAAATACCTTGCAGCGTCCTGGGGCCTGGACCCGGCCACGATCCCATACTTCAAGCCTTGATCGTGTCGAATTCGCATCTCCAGCACCAGTCAGGGATCGCCCACGAGGCAATCGGGGTCGTGTCGCGCACGCCCCGTCGCTGGGCGGCCGTCACACCGAAGTCGGGCTTCGGTGGCGCTTTGACGGCGCTCGCTGTGGCCGGCTTTACGGTTGCGGCTACGTTCTCGACGCTTTTCACAGTGCGAACGTCTCTCGCCTCGATCGGGACAGGAGGTTGGGTTTTCGATGTCATTCTAGCGGTGCTCGGACTAGCTAGCGTTATCCTCATGCGACCCGCAATGGCCGGGCTGCGAGCCGCGAAACGCTCCGCCGATATCGCCACGACTGACATTTCAGAGGCCCGGGTGCATTCGTCCCAAGCTCGCACCGCGGCCGCCTACGCATTTGGTTTCTCTGTGGCGGTCCTGATCGTTAACCTTGGCGCATTGTTCATCATCACTAACAACATTGCGGTCGGGAAGACGTTCTTCTTCTGGCCCGTCATTCGATCCAGCTTCTCACTTATCCTCGGTGCTTTTTGGATCAACGTGAAGATCTTCGTCGTCGCTGAAATACTTGTGCTCATCTGGGGCCTTATCATTGCAATCGCGCGGCTGACACCGAGCGCGCCGGGATTACCGGTCCGCATGCTTGCCATCGCGTATTGCGACGTGTTCCGTGGTTTGCCTGCCATCATTTCAATCTACCTTATCGGCTTCGGACTTCCGCTGACAGGCCTCCCAATCGTTCGAGATCTGGAGCCAACTACGCTCGCAATTATGGCACTCACGTTGACATATGGAGCTTACGTCGCGGAGGTTTATCGCTCGGGTATTGACAGTGTGCAGTTGAATCAGACCGCTGCGGCCCGCTCGCTCGGCCTCTCGCATTCACAGACCCTCAGATTTGTTGTCGTGCCGCAGGCGGTCAGGCGGATCTTTCCTCCACTGCTCAACGATTTCATCAGCCTGCAAAAAGACACGGCGCTCGTAAACGTGATCGGTGCTGTGGATGCCTTCAACCAAGCCAAGATCGTGGCGGCCAACCATTTCAATCTTTCTGCTGTCACGACGGTTGCGATCTTATTCGTCGCAATCACGATCCCGCAAGCGCGCTTTGTGGATCGCTTGATTGAGCGTGATCAGGTACGAACCCGAGCGGGAGGTAAATGATGTCTCTCCTGGAAGTACGAAACGTCACTAAGAGCTATGGACAACTGGAGATTCTGAGAGGACTCAGCCTTAATGTGGAAGAGCATCAGGTTGTCTGCCTGATCGGCGGCTCCGGCTGCGGGAAATCCACGCTGCTGCGCTGCATAAACGGACTCGAGACGATAAACCGTGGTGAAATCCGACTTCACGACGACCGGGTGAGCGGGCCCGGAGTCGACGTCAACGCACTGCGCCGCGATGTCGGGATCGTCTTCCAGAGCTTCAACCTTTTCCCGCATATGACCGTGCTCGAGAACGTGACGCTGGCACCGATCCAAGTCCTCAAGCTCGGACGCGAGGAGGCAGAGATACGGGCGATGACGCTGCTTAAGCGCATCGGGTTGGACCACAAAGCCAAGGATTACCCCGAAAGGTTGTCGGGCGGCCAGCAACAGCGCGTCGCCATTGTGCGGGCGCTTGCCATGGACCCGATCCTCCTACTGCTCGATGAGATCACCTCGGCGCTCGATCCGGAACTCGTATCGGAGGTGCTGAACATCGTGCGCGATCTCGTGACTGAGGGAATGACAATGATCCTGGCCACGCACGAGATGGGCTTCGCCCGCGAAGTGTCCAGCAAGGTGTGCTTTCTTTGTGACGGTGTGGTGTACGAGCAAGGGCCACCAGAGACAATCTTCTCTGAGCCCAAAGAGGAACGCACCCGAGCCTTTCTCAATCGGATAATTGAGGCTGGCCGGCTTTGAAGCACTAGCCCAGAAAATCCAGCCCCGGCGAACACTCGACTTGTGGAGTTCATCAGAACAATCCTGCGCTAAAGCGTTGGACTATGACCATAATTTCTAGCAGGGAAGACTGTGGGCAGATCTGTTAAAAAAGGTTGCGAGCGAGTAGCAGTGCATTTCGTTGACATCGACTCCAGAGATTCGGCACGTATTCGTAACGCGTGGAACGATCATGCCGGGAGCGAACCGATCTCACGATAGATCCAATTCACCGGGTGCGCTCTTGGATGAGTCGCAATGGGTCGAGATGGTGGCTCGTGCGCGGCATCGATCCGGCCAGGAAAATGCAAATTCTGTCATCTGAAACTTCGACTTGCACAAGCCAATCATGTCGAAGAAGACAGAGTTCTGAATGGATATACACGCAGCGGAGCGCGCTCATGTTGTCTCGCTTACCAGGCGATTGAGAGAATGCTCCCTTGAAAGGTTGAAGGGAACAAGTCTGTTCGCCGGAGTCGATGGTGTGGCGACGGACAGTGCCTCCTGCTCGGTTCTGCATCCATGACAGAGTCTACGCACGTGGCTATGAGGGACGGCGGCACGTCCTGCCTGAACAAGCACTAAGCGGAGGATGCATGCCATGCCGGCAGTCTCGCGGGTCTTTCTGATCACGGCGATTAAACGGTTTGCTCCAGGGCAGATGAAGCGGTCGCCGGCCCAACAACGAGCCCGCGTCGTCTTGAGCGGGGGGCAGCACTGTCGAGTGCGGTCTCACCCGCGTGGGTGGCAGACCTGCAGCACGCCACCGGAGGTGAGATCGTGACATTCAGCATCGTTGCCCGGTGCGCCCAGACCGGTATGTTCGGCGTCGCGGTGTCGTCCTCCTCGCCTGCCGTCGCGGCCCGTTGCGCGCATGCCCGTCCAGGGGTCGGCGCGGTCGCGACGCAGAACTTCACCGATCCGACCCTCGGAAGACGCGGCCTCGACCTTTTGGAGCGCGGCGCCACGGCGGACCAGGCGATCGCAATCCTCTCTTCGACGGCGAGCGACTCCGCCTTTCGGCAACTGCTGGCCGTCGGCGCGTCGGACGTGCCGGCCGCCTTCACCGGATCGTCCTGCATCCCGCAGACCGGCAGCGCGCTGACCGAGCACGCCGCGGCAGCCGGCAACCTGCTTTCTTCTCCGGAAATTCCTACCGCGATGACGGCGGCTTTCACGGGGGCGGACGGGCATCTGGCCAGCCGGCTGCTTCGCGCCATGCGAGCGGGCCTTGAAGCAGGTGGCGAAGTCGAAGCCGTCCGATCCGCCGGCATCCTGGTCATGAATGACGTACCATGGGCCATCGTCGACCTGCGCGTCGACTGGACGGACAAATGCCCGATCACCGAGTTGGAGCGGTTGTGGAGCGTCTGGGAGCCCCGGATGCAGCTCTATCTTGCGCGTGCCTTGAATCCAGCCCAAGCCCCGGTGTCCGACGAGCCGGTCCGCGTCGACACCGCAGGCTCATGAGACCTCACGACAGCTTGAGCATCCTGCGCGAGCTCACCGGCTTCCGTACCGTTAGCCATAACTCAAACCTCGACCTGATTGGCTTCATCGAACGTACGCTCGGCGGCGTCGGGATCGGCTGCACCATCGTCCCGAGCGCGGATGGCAGGAAAGCGAGCCTGTTCTCGTGCATCGGGCCGCCGGACGGGCCCGGCGTGATCCTGTCCGGACATACGGATGTGGTTCCCGTCGCGGGACAAGACTGGTCGAGTGACCCGTTCACCCTTCGCGTCGACGGCGGTCGCGCCTTCGGGCGTGGCGCCACCGACATGAAGGCGTTCCTCGCCTGCATGCTGAGGATCGCGATGATTGTGTTACGCCGCACGCTCGCAAAGCCCCTCATTCTCGCCTTCAGCTACGACGAGGAGATCGGGTGCGTGGGCGTCCGCCCCATGCTCGCGGCATTGGACCGGCTCCCGCGACGGCCGCAGCTGGCCATCATCGGCGAGCCGACCGGCATGGAGCTGGTGCTTGGACACAAAGGCAAGGTGATGGGCCGAGTGATCTGCAAGGGCGTTGGGGGTCACTCGAGCGATCCGGATTGCGGCGTGAACGCCGTCGAGATGGCGAGTGAGGTGATCGGAGCGTTCACCCGGGAGAAGGCAGCTCTGCGGGTCTCCGAACTTTGCGATCCGACCTTCGCGGTCCCGTTCACCACGATCCATGTCGGCGCGATAAGCGGCGGCGAAGCTCTCAACATCATCCCGGAGACGTGCTTGGCGCGAACTATACCGGCGTCGATCTGCGCTGCGAGGAGGCGGCGAGGGATTTGGGAGCGGGGCCGCTTTACACCTACTTCAAGGTCACCTTGCCCCAACTCAGGTCCGGTCTGCTGGCGGGGGCCATCTTCGTCTTCGTCGAAGTCATCGACAACTTCTCAGTCAATGTCTTTCTCGTCGACCTCCATGGCAACACGCTGCCGATCGCGGCCTACCAGCATATCCGGGATTTCGATGACCCGTTGGTTGCGGTCTTGTCCACTCTGCTCGCCCTCCTCACGCTCGCCCTGGTGATCGTCCTGGATCGGGTCGTCGGAATCGACCGCGTGGTCCGCTGATCGGCCTCGCTCGAATACATTGCGCCGTGCGCTTCGGCATCATCTCGGCGGGGCGCTCGACAGAAGTCTCACGCCTGCATTGGTATCGCGGAAACTGAAGTGCTCACGCCGCATGACTTCGGAGATTCCTTTTGGTCGGTTTGGTTATTTATCCTGTCTTCCGCAGAGCGATTGCTCCATCTCACCACTCGATGGTGAATGACACCTGCGCCCGGCCCACGAACGAATCGGGAGCCGGAAAGGAATACTCTGAATGTCAGTCGAAATCGTAAACACCCTTGTTGTGGGCGGGGGCCAGGCAGGCCTGGCCATGAGCGAGCACCTCGGCAAACACGAGGTGCCTCACATTGTGCTCGAACGGCACCGCATTGCCGAACGCTGGCGATCGGAGCGGTGGGACTCGCTGGTCGCCAACGGCCCAGCGTGGCATGACCGTTTTCCCGGTATGGTTTTCCCCGACGCCGATCCCGACAGCTTCGTTTCCAAGGACAAGGTCGCCGAATATTTCGTCGACTATGCCAGGATGATTAATGCTCCCATCCGCTGCGGAGTCGAAGTCAGGAAAGTGCGGCGGCTGACGGGCAGTCACGGTTTCGAGGTCGAGACATCGCACGGTTTGCTTCAAGCGCGGAACGTCGTTGTCGCGACGGGGCCGTTTCAGGTGCCCGTCAGGCCCACTATCGTTCCCGAGACCGCAAGAGTGACACAGCTTCATTCTAACGCGTACCGCAACCCCGGCTATCTGCCGGAAGGCGCCGTCCTGGTGGTTGGTGCCGGGTCCTCCGGAGTGCAGATTGCGGACGAACTCCTTCGCGCGGGCAAGCGCGTCTACCTCTCGGTCGGTCGGCATGATCGTTTGCCCCGGGCCTATCGCGGGCGCGACCTCAGCTGGTGGTTGGGCGTATTGGGCAAGTGGGATGCCGACGCCCCGGGCCCGAACACCGAACATGTGACGATCGCAGTGAGCGGCGCGGGAGGCGGCAAGACGATCGATTTCCGGCGCCTCGCCGCGTCGGGCATGATACTTGTCGGACGGACGGAAGCCTGTCGGGACGACACGCTCGTATTTGACGGCGGCCTCGCGAAGAACCTTGCGAGCGGAGACGTCTGTTATCTTTCGGTCCTGGACGAAGCTGATGCCTACGTGTTCAGCAACGGCATCGACCTTCCTGAGGAGCCCGGGGCCAGGACGATCGACGCGGATCCCGCTTGCGTGACTGATCCTATTCGCGAACTGAACCTAGCAGAGGCGGGCATCGCCTCGATTATCTGGGCAACGGGTTATGCTATGGATTACTCTTGGCTGGACCTCGACATCTTTGACGCTAACGGCCAGCTGAAGCAGCGGCGCGGTGTCTCGACCGAGCCCGGCATCTACTTCCTGGGCCTGCCGTGGCAGTCGAGCAGAGGATCGAGCTTTATCTGGGGCGTATGGCACGACGCCAAATACGTGGCGGATCGGATTGCCACGAAGGATACATATCTAGCTTATAAGCCGCCCGAGAAGCGGGAAAGCATTAGTCGCCCTCATATCCGAGTATTCTAGAACGCAACAAAGTTGTTCCGGCCTTTTCCCCGTCGCGGAACCGCGTCTTCCCACTGCTTGAGCAGCGCGGGCGTCGCGTACCATTGAAGCGGAAACTGGAACACAAGATGAGTCGCACGAAGCAACCGCTCGCGCTCGACCGGCACATCAATGAGTCCACCGGGATAGAGCGCGTAGATCTGTGTCACCTCCAATCCTGGGACGTCGGTCACCCCTCGCAGCAGAGCGCGGTTCGCGCGCGAAGTGTGGAAATCGGCATGTGCAAGCAGCAGCACGGTGGACATCCTGGTCTCCTGACAAAGTGTCAGAATAGGACCACGGTTGGCATTCTGCAAAATGATGTTCGTTATGGTAAGACATTCACATCGTGAAGCTTCGTCATATCGACCTCAACTTGCTCGTCATTCTTGATGTGCTCCTCGAGGAGGTGACCTGCCCCCATTAGGTGGCCCGGTTTAAATCTAATGCATTGTGGGCTTGTCTGCCACGGTTGAGCTGGCCGGCGAGGCGGGTTGGGTTTGCGCAGCTGGCCACACGACGGCGATCGGTGCTGGTGGCCGGTAGCCCAACGAGGAGTGCGGGCGCAGGGTGTTGTAGTGTTTGCGCCAGCCCTCGATGACGATGCGCGCCTCAGCGAGGCTGTAGAACAGCTCACCGTTCAGGAGCTCGTCGCGAAGCTTGGAGTTGAAGCTCTCGCAGTAGCCGTTTTCCCATGGCGAGCCTGGCTCGATGAAGGCCGTTTTCGCGCCGACCGCTGTGATCCAATCCCGCACCGCCTTGGCGACGAACTCGGGACCGTTGTCCGAACGAACATGCCCAGGCACGCCGCGCAGGATGAAGAGATCGGACAGGACGTCGATGACGTCGGTGGACTTGAGTTTCCGATCGATCCTGATCGCGATGCATTCCCGTGTGTACTCGTCGATCACGTTCAACATGCGGAACTTCCTGCCATTATGGGTGCGATCCTCGACAAAGTCGTAGGACCAGACATGGTCGGGGTGTTCTGGCCGAAGCCGGATGCAAGAACCATCATTGAGCCAGAGGCGGGCCTTCTTCGGTTGTCTGGCCGGCACCTTGAGCCCCTCACGCCGCCAGATTCGCTCGACACGTTTGACGTTCACGGCCCAACCGGTGGTCTCCAGCATGGCTGCAATCCTGCGGTAGCCATAGCGGCCATAGCGGGTGGCGAGCTCGACAATGTCGGCGGTCAACGACGCATCGCCAGTGCGGCCCTTCGGAACCTTGCGTTGCGTCGATCGATGCTGCCCCAGAACCCGGCACGCTATCCGCTCCGACACGTCGAACTTCTCGATGACGTGGTCAATGCAGCGACGGCGCCGGGCGGGGCTCAGTAGTTTCCCGAGGCAGCTTCCCTCAGAATGAGCTTCTCAAGCGTCAGATCCGAGACCGCCTTGCGCAGCCGCTCGTTCTCCTTCTCCAGATCCTTCAGTCGCTTCACCTGATCGGACTTCAGCCCGCCAAACTCTTTGCGCCAGCGATAATAGGTGAACGCCGTCACGCTGATGGTCCGGATCGCTTCCGCGACTGGGCGCCCCTGGGACAACAGCACGTCGATCCGCCGCATCAGCGCGAGATCGGCGGCCGGGACCGGGCGCGGCAGGTAGTAGATGCTGCCTCGGCTGATGCCGAGCTCTCGGGCCTGCCGGGCGACCGGCAGATCATGCGAGCGGTCAATCATCGTCTTGCGCTCGGCAACAGTCCGGCCTTGTCGAGCGCGCCTTCCAAAAAATCGTTGGCCA
Organism: Lichenihabitans psoromatis; assembly: GCF_004323635.1. Classification (NCBI taxonomy): domain Bacteria; kingdom Pseudomonadati; phylum Pseudomonadota; class Alphaproteobacteria; order Hyphomicrobiales; family Lichenihabitantaceae; genus Lichenihabitans; species Lichenihabitans psoromatis. The sequence continues at coordinate 38,844 of NZ_CP036516.1, read as the reverse complement.
ATGTCAGCTCCCCGATTTTGGCGTGGAGTGTCTTCACGTCGATCACCGGCGTTGCGGACGCGGCGCTCGGCTCCGATCCAAAGACGCCGGCAGCCCCGTCCAGAAGCTGCGAGCGCCACTGCGTGATCTGATTGGGATGCACGTCGAACTGCTGCGCTAACTCCGCCAGCGTCTTCTCGCCACGCACAGCCGCCAACGCCACCTTCGCCTTGAAGGCAGGGCTGTGATTCCGCCTGGGTCTCTTCGTCATCGTCTCTCCTGATCGCAGCCATCCTGGCCGCCTTCAGGCAGACAATCCACTCAGCCCGCTGTGCAGATTTGCCGAGCCACCTCTGTCCGCGATCTTGCGCTGTTCGAGTTCACGTCGCTGACGTTGGCACGGCCCGGAATGATCGGCGGCCGCCGCATCCCGCCGCGCCGTGTTGAGGCCGTTGCGTCAATCCTCTTCGCCGTCTTTGATCCCGTGCTACCACATAGTTGGCGCATGATCCCTGCGCGCAGTGTCGCCTGCGCCCTGTTTGAGAACGCCCTCGCTCCCCGCGTGGGTAAGACGATAATCGGCGGGCGCGAGTTAGCGCTGTAGCCTGAGCGGCAAATGCAACTTGATTCAGTGACCCTTAGTTTCGTCGAAATCTCGACGGGCCCGCTCGACGTGTTGAAGGTTTTCAGCCGCCCACACCCAAACGCCGCAAAATGCCCCTCCAAGACTCATGCCGAGACGGGTGAGCTTGTATTCTACCTTTGGCGGAACCACGGGATACACAGTACGTATCAGAAGCCCATCTCGTTCCATTTGCCGTAGGGTCTGCGTGAGCATCTTTTGACTAATACCCTCGACCAACTCACTTAAGCGAGTAAATCGCAGCGTCTCTTTTTCGGCGAGCGCCTCAAGAATGAGCACCGTCCACTTATCAGCTACTCGGCCAATAAGATTATTTACTAGAGCCTCAATTCTGGGGTCGATGTCTTCAGGCGGCTCAAGAGCGGCATAGGCTTTCGCAAGAGCTATCTGCTGCTCGGTGAATTGCGGAGCCTTGGGCACGTTATACTCTCTTTCAGGTAAGTATGGCACTTTCGAGTGCCTTCTTTCTATTCGATCGTAAGCTCCTATCTAGATGCAATCAGGACCGGCGGCTATCAAAAATCGTCTTGTATGGAGGCTTTTTATGAAACTGACCCAGAAGACAATCTTAATCACGGGTGGTACGAGCGGCATTGGTCTCGAGCTGGGAAGGCAACTGCTCGCCAAGGGCAACACTGTGATCGTCACCGGCCGCGATGCAGCCAAGTTATTTTCCACAAAGGACGTATTGCCCGGCGTTCACACTGTGCAGAGCGATGTCAGCGATCCGGATGCAATAGCGGCGTTGCATGAGAGCGTGCTCGCGAAGTTCCCGACGCTCGACGTACTCGTCAACAACGCTGGTATCATGCGCAACCTCAACCTCAATCAAAGTCGCGACTTGAGAGACGTGACAAGGGAAATTGAAACTAACCTAAGTGGTCCAGTGCGCATGGTGCAGCAGTTTCTGCCACATCTTAAAAGTCGACAAAATGCAGGGATCATAAATGTGTCTTCAGGCCTTGCCTTCATCCCGTTCCCGCTATCGCCGGTCTATAGCGCGACTAAGGCAGCCATCCATTCGTTTTCGCAAGCTCTGCGCATCCAATTAGCCGGGACGAGCGTGACCGTCATCGAGTTGGCGCCGCCGGCCGTTGAGACACCTTTATTCCGTGGTGAATTTGCAGAGGAAGCGAAGGGCCAGACGGCAATGGATGTAAGGACTCTTGTCAAAAAAACCATCATTGCCATTGAGGCCGGACAGCTAGAAATACGCCCTGGCTTAAGCAACGTACTGAAGGCCATGAGCCGGATAGCTCCTAACTTCATGCTGAACCAGATGGCCAAAATGGGAAAACATAAAACTCAAAAACCGGCTAATTTTGCGCGAAACTCTTGAACTTCGCACGAACGTCCGACAAGCTCAGCATAAGTGTAATGCTGTGATTTATTCGGGCGCACATGGTCCTATAGAACGGCCGCAGCACGGACCGGGTTCCCGTCTGCGACGGAGCTTCTGGCACCGGTTTTTTTGTCGAGCAGCTTTTCGAGTTCATCCAGAGCAGCTTGTTCGCGGTACTTGCCGTCCTTCTCCTTGCGAGCCTCGTAAAACTTTCCGGTGACATTAGCCATCTCCGGGGCAGTTGCCACCCACAACAGCGTATCCGCACCCTTTTCGGGTGTCGGCCATGAAACTGATCATGCGGATCAGACGGGTGACGAGGCCGGAAGTGTTCTGCATTAACTCGGTTTTGACAAAGCCGGGCGAGACGGTATTTGCGACTACGCCGCTCCCCTCAAGGCGCTGCGCCAGCTTCCAGGTCATCATGCGGAGTGCCTGCTTAGACTGGGAATAGGCCTTGAATCCAGTATACTTGCGTCGTTTCCAATCTTGGTCGCCGACATCGTAGCTTCCGGCGAAGCCGGAGGTCGTGTTGACGATACGCGCCGGCTTACCCGTGTGTAACTGCGGCAACAGAAGGCTGGTCAACAGGTGCGGACCCAGGACATTGGTCGCCAGCGTCAACTCGTGACCTTCTTTGGTTTCTCCGCGCTCGCTGAACCAGGCTCCCGCATTGTTGACCAGGAGCTGCAATGCCGGATGCGCCTCTCCGACGACGGCCGCAAACCCGCGCACTGATTCCATGCTGGCAATGTCCAGCGGCAGGACTTCGATTTTGCCACCACCGGGCTTGCTGGAAAGCGCCGCGCTCAAGGCCTTGCCTTTATCGACATTGCGGACACCAATGATGATCGTTGCACCATTGCGCATCAGGTCACTCACGATTTCCTTGCCGATACCAATGGTCGCGCCCGTAACAACTGCTATTATACTTATGTTATCACCATCTCTGTTGTCTCCACACCTGTATCAGCACAAATCTATATTGGATCAAAGTATTAGGATTATTCATTCATAATACCATTAGTGTCATAATGGTCATTATTTTATAACTGATCAGGGGATCCTAGTGAAACTGTCCGAGTATCAGCCCCCCGGCGAGACTCGAACGCCAACCTATAGTCAGATCACCACGGAAGTACCCCTAATGTGGCGTGCGTGAACGTGCCGGTTGGCCCATACGGGCCTAGCAGTGCCAGGCGCACGGCTTCGGCCGCGCCTTCCTCCACCGTATCCGTGCCTTCCGGGCTCATCCGCGTCTTGGTGTAGCCGGGGGAGACGGCGTTCACCTTGATGCCTTCGGCCTCAAGCTCAATCGCCATCGCGACCGTCAAGCCGTTAAGCGCGGTCTTCGAGGCTGAATAGGACGCGTTGAACATGGCGCGCAACGGAGAATTCGGGTCGGAAGCCAGTGTTAGCGACCCGGCTCCGCTAGAGACGTTGATGATGCGGGAATGCGGTGTGTTCCGCAGGATCGGCAGCATCGCCTGATAAACGGCGAGCACGCCGAACACGTTCGTGTCCCAGACAGCGCGCATTTCATCGAGAGAGACGACGCTCGGGCGGGTCGCGGCCACGTACTCCTGAGGGGTTTGCGCGTGATCGCCGGTCGTCGTGATCGCCGCATTCTGGATCAGCACGTTGAGGCGGCCAAATTCCTGGCGAACGCGGTTTGCAGCCGCAGCGATTGAATCCGAATCGGTCACGTCCAGCTGGATCGCCACGGCATTTGGTCCCAGTTCTTTTGCGGCCGCCTCGCCGTGCTTGATACTGCGCGACCCTACGAGAACGGTGAAGCCCTTGGCCGCAAGTTCTTTAGCGATCTGGAGGCCGATGCCCTGATTGGCGCCGGTTATAAGAGTGATTGGGTTGGGTTGCATGGTAATCTCCTGATTGTCAGCGCCAGAATATTTTGGTACCCCGGTGCAAGCGGAGCGTAGCTCCCTATACATACGGAGCAAAGCTCCGATTCACAAGGCGATTGTGTTTGAACGCCCGACCAGATGACCAGAACGCCGGTACGTCGCAGAAAGAGGGCGGCAAACGCCGCTTGCGCGCCGACGCTAAGCGAAGCGTTGATGCGATAGTTGCGGCAGCGAAAGAACTGTTCGCCACGACGGGGGTGGATGCCACGACGCGTGAGATTGCCGACCGGGCAGGCATTGGCATGGGAACACTGTTCCGTCGGTTTCCCCAACGGGCAGACCTGATTGCCGCAGTCTTTCATAGTGAAATGGACGCCTGCGCGGGAGCCGCGACGACCCTTGCTGCGGAATATCCGCCGGCCGAAGCGTTGGCGAGATGGATGCTCGTTTATGCCGAGTTCATCGCGACCAAGCGAGGTTTAGCCAAGGCACTTAGCTCCGGCGATCCGGTGTTTGTCGGCTTGTTCGTCCGCTTTGATCAGATTCTTCGTCCCGCCGCTAGGATCCTCTACAAAGCTGCTGAGGCAGCCGGACAAGTGCGGCCTAACCTAGATGCTACGGAGATACTCTGTGCGGTGACGACATTGTGCATGTCAACATACGACGGAAAGCCCGACCACGCAGGCCAAATGGTTGCAATTTTTGTGGAAGGACTTCAACTACAACACTGTTGCGGACGGCCAGTTTACGCCTAATCGGCCGCTCGGTGCGCATATGATCGCGCTTCGCCCAGCCGACGATCTTGCGCGTGGCGAGGTCGAGGACCGCGGCGAGGTAGAGCCATCCCTCTCCGGTGGCGATAGAAGTGATGTCCGCCAGCCAGACGGTGTTCGGAGCCGTTGCAGCGAACACCTGTACGGGGCCCCCCTCTGTAAGGGGGCCCACATGTCAGTTGATGACCCGTGGCTCTCCGACGTCTGCGCCTGACGGATCCAGCCCGAACGCCTTGAGGTAGCCCGCGATCGACCCGTCCTTGTGCATCGCCACAATGTCGGCGTCGATCGCCGCCCCGAGCGAGGTGTTGGCCTTGGTGTAGAGCAGGTTGCACTGGGCGGCCTGGATAGAGGCCTGCACGCGGGGATCGGGTTCGGACACCTTGATGACGAGGCCGGGATAACTGCCTTTGTTCTGCGCGTAAACGCCTGTTCCATAGCTGTCGACCCCGATCTCTACCCGTCCAGCCTCGAGATCCTGGGCCAGGGCGACTGGATTGGGATAGAGCTTGAAGTCGCTGCCGAGCAGCTTCTTGAACTCGGCGACCCATAGAAATCCCGACACCGTGCCGACCTGCTCGCCCATCATCGCCGCCACGGTCGTCCGGCCGCTCTTCGAATAGATGCAGGGCGAGGAGTGTGCAAACCTCGGCTCGCGCGTCATCCGCCTCGAGCTGCGCATGGAACTCGAAGATGTCGCCGACCTTGTTGTCGCGCATTGCCTTCATGCCTTCGTCCCGAACCTTGGCATAGAGCTGCGCCTGGGCAATCCAGCCGACGAGGAGGTAGAGGTCGTATGGCAGCCGTGTCCATAGGACGAAGGGGTTCTGCGCGGCAAGGACCTGGGCATTGGTGATCCCGAGTTCTCCCAGCCTGTCGATCTCGTCGCCGTCAATGCCGTCGATCATGAGGAGGTTCATGTTGGTCGGGAAGAGCGGCCGTCCCGGATCCACCTTGTCGCCGATGACGTTGGCTTAATTGAACGCCCGCCGCGCGATCGCGACGAGGAAGAGGTTCGGCGACAGGCCTGTGGCGAAGCCCAGCAAGATGACGGTGTCCGGTCTCGTATCGCTGAAGAGCAGGTGCATGACGTGCCGCAGGACGGCGGCGACCAACCCGGCGGAGATGATCCATGCCGAGTAGAAGTGGAAGGAGATGGGGTAGATGTCGTTGTTGTTGATTCGAGAGAGCAACCTAGAGATGATGCAGACATAGGCCCCGACGAACGCGTAGGCGATGCATGTGAAGGTTCCCGACTGGTATCTGGTGATCTCGGGATCGCCAGCGGTCTTCGCGACGACGTCCATGCCGCCGAGGACGATGCTTTTACTAGAATGGATGCTTTCGACGTCGTAGGCGATGAAGACAGCGAGGCTGCAGATCACCACCGTGATGCAAAAGCCGGACATCGGCATCCTGTAGTCTTCGCTCGTGACCGTGGCCGGCCGCAGCGAATAAAGCGCCGCGAGCGCGGCTGCATAGTACGCGGTCTTGGCGACCGGGCGGCCGGCGAGGCCCGCGAGCTTGGCTCGCTGCCTCGCTTTCGAGGTTGCCTGTACGAAGCCGATGATGAGCGGGAAGCTCGCCAGCATCGTCGCCACGGCGATGGCCATGAGCGGGGCGAGGGCTTTCTCCCAGCGCGGGGGGAGCCGATCGCCATAGACGGCCAGCGCCGCTGCGATGGCGACGATGGCGATGATCAGGGTCGCTAACGTAGGTTTCGTGAGTGGGCTTGCCGGCCCCTCGCCGCCTGGTGGGGCCGGCGACGCATGGATTGCGTCGGCGGGGGGAGGGGGGTCGTAGGTGGGCATTCTTGGATCCTCGCGGATTCTCGAGCCCCTCGCTCAGCCGGCGAAGTGCGTCGTGAGGCGCTTGGTCAATGCCGCCTGGACCTTCGAGGCGGCCTCGGACTTGGTGATCTCTCCGTCGCGGTTCGCGTCCAGACCGATGTTTTGAAAGTAGGCGAGGCTAGGCTTCGAGAACAGCACGGTCCCGTCCGGCTTGCCCACGGCCGTCGGCAGAAGGATCGCCATGTAGAGGTCGGGCAGCGTCCCCATCCGGCCCTGGAACGGCAGCAGGTACGCCAGGACGTAAGCGAGTTGGCTGACCTCGGTCATCGCAGCGAGCGATTCGACGGTGGTACCAAGGCCGATCGCCGTCGAGGGCGTGAACTGGATGAGCCCGGTCGCTAGCGAATGCGGGTTCTGGCTCTTGGCCGAGAACGCTTCGCCGGTCTCGAACGCCATCGCTGCCATGAGGTGGCTCGGATCGCAGGCGAGTTCCGATGCGATATCGAGGACCGCAGCCTTGAAAGCGGTGGGGACCGCTGCCCCCCACGCGATGCATCCGGGGCCCCCAGCTGCTGCCGACGGGGCCGAAGCGACAGGGGCCCCGATACGGTCCTGCAGCACCGCGAAGGGGGTCTCGCCGCGCATCGTTGCGGCGGGCACATGCTTGCCGATGAGGGCAATTGGCCTCTTCGTGACCGAATTGCCGACGTTCCCCCCGATGACCCAGATGGCCCCCTGGTCCACTGCGACGACGAGATCGCAATGACCCAGGTACCGGCCCCCTAGCTGATGATCGAAATCCAAGCCGGGTTGGCGCGCCCAGCAGATAAGGTCGCCGACGGCTGGCTCGCGTTCATCGAGTCGGTATACCCAAAAGCCGCCTCCGGCCCTGCCGGACTGCCTGTCGCGGATCGCCTGCGCGATGTAGACGGAGTGCTCGGTCGAATACCTGAAGCGGTCGCCGGCGCCTGCCGCTTGCATGATCCAGGAGATGAAGGCGGCGGACCAGGGAACGTCGTTCGTGCCGCTCAGGCCATGGGTGCCGGTTCCCTCGACCCAGTAGTGGGCGATGCGATCTGCGTAGACGGGCTCCGCTTCCTTGTGACCTTGCCGGATGGTCCTTCCGGCAAGGTCGCGAATTCCTGCTGCCCGAAGAACGTCCATTGGTCCTCCGCGACCTTGCCTAGCGCCGTCACGAAGGGCGGCGGGACGGAAGGGCTTTGTGCGGGAGCAGCAGGGGGAGCGCAGGGGCGACCGGGGCCTGCAGGCCCCGGTCGCCCCTGCGCTCTCCGCCTTGCGCTGTGCAGCAACCGTGTAGAGTCCGTTCGACTGTATGCTTACCAGACCGTCGAAACCGGCAAGATCCAGATCGGCGAGCGTGCTCGGGAGGTCCTCACCAGGAATGTCGAAGAGCGTATCAGGCTGCATGATGTGGCTTCCCGCTCAAGCTGGCAGGATCTCAATCCGCTAGGCTGAGATCCTTGATCATTTGGCGCTGCGCGTCTTCGTGGTCCGCGCGCATGAGCGTCGGAAGACCGTCGATGCCGTTGGCGGCCATCCACCTCCGAATGGAAGAGAGTACCGACGGATGGGCCCTGATATCTCGCTCGATGGCCGCCGCGGGTGCCGCGGGCGCTGGGCCGGGCCTGAGCGGGGCTGGACCTGCCCTGCCGGGCGAGGCGGGAACCGGTCTGGCCGGAGCGGGCGTCGGCACCGGCGCCGGTGCGCCGGCGGATGGTCCCGCCTCCGACGGTATTCCAAGGTCTGCGACGAGCCTCTCTTGATCCGTCGCGTAGGCGTTCGACCGGGCGAAGAAGGGCAACGGGATCGTGATCCCGTTGCGATTCAGCCAGTTGTCGATGGTCTGCCTGCGGGCGGGGCTCGATCGCCAATACGCCAAGATGCTCGGTCCCAGGATGGTGGCGCTGAACCGGGTCGATACCGCGGCTTCCTCGATGGCCGTCGCAGCCCGGAGGCGCGCGCCAAAATCCTCAGAGGCGCCGATCAGCGCGCCGGTGATCGTGCCGGCCCGGTAGTAGGTCTCGACGTCGCTGAGTGCGAGCTCGAGCGGGTAGTCGGCGATCGGGAATTGCAGCCGTCCGAGCACGTTCGCCCTGACGAGCTTGCGCTGCGCGCGCATCTGTTCCTGCAGGAGCGCCACGGTGCGGTCGACAAGCACGTCCTTGTTGTAGGCCTCTCCCACACCGGCCAGGCCGGCCGCCGTGGTCGCCAGGATCTTTGCCTCCTGGCCGCCGACGGTGGCGGCGGCCGACGTCAATCCGCTCGTCGCGAGTGTGCCGAGGAAGCCCTCCTCCTGGCTCTCGCGGGTCAATTTCGCCTCGTAGTCGAGATACAGCAAGTCGATGCCACATCTTGCCCAAAACGATCTGGCTGCGGAGGCCGCGGCGCTCGGTTTCGCTGCCCGATTGGAAGTAAGCGGCATACGCCGCGGGTCCCGAAATCGTTTTGACGAGGCCTTCCTAAGCGTCGATCGGCAGGGTCCGATCGGGTGCACCCTTCAAGGATCCTGCGCATGACGCGATGATCAGGCTCAGCGCCACAATTGGGACGGACCATAGCCGTCGCATGATCGACATCGCATCAGCCCCCCGCTCCAGAAATACCGTATCCAGTCACATCGCCGATGGAAAGATAATTATGGCTTCTTCGCGGCAGCCTTTGCAGGTTTTTATGGCGGTACTGGCACCTTAAGCGCCGATCTAAACGCCGATGCACTCATAGAGCAACGGGAATGCACAATAGTCGTAACCAGCAATGGAAATGATCTGCATATTAGGCGCGCTGAATGGTCAGGTCCGCGGCGCAGTCGGCTTTGGCCGGCATCCGGATCACGTAACGCCCCGGGATTATGGCCTTGACTATCTCCAGCACTCGTTCCGGTGTGGCTGTCCGAGCCATTCACCGATGACGACGGCAACCTGTCCTCTCATTCCCGTCTTTGAGAACGGCCAGCCGGTGCTCCGTCGTGAGGCCATCGCGCGTCCCGATCGCATGATCGAGCATCTGGCCGGCCTCGATCCCGTCCAGAGCGCGCTCGACCAGGTTGCGCATTGCCTCGGCACCGACGTGGTCTCCGAAGTGATCGGCCGCGCCCGCCGCATCGTCCGCAGGCCCGGCAGGAATGATGTCGACCGCCTCGTCGTCGAAAACCGCCCTGGCTCGGCCAGGCAAACCCACCCCAAGCGGGGAAGAGGCCAGGTCGCGCGCTTGAAGCTATCCAAGGTCGCGGAAGACCTGGCCCCCTGCCGGTTCAGCGGATCGCGCGCGCTTCAAACCACCCGGATGACCTGTTTCCCGCGGCGGCCGCCGATTTCCATCGCACGGTGGGCCTCGGCGATATCGGACATAGGATAGACGCGATCAACGATCGGCTTGATGGCTCCGTTCCTGACGTAGTCGGCGAGGTCGGTCAGCAGCCTGGTGTCGGGTTTGTCGCTGAAGAAGCGCACGCGCCGCGCGCCGTGAACCCGGGACCACGCGATGTAAGCCATCGACATGAGCGGGTGCTCAAGGTCAGGAACGATGGCCATCATGCGCCCCCCGGGTACGAGCAGACGTCGCCAGGCGCTCGGGTTGCTGCCTACCGTGTCGAGGATGACGTCGAAGGCGTCGAGGTCGGCTGGAGCGGTCACAGCATAATCGAGCGCCTCGTCGGCACCGATCTCGCGGACAAAGTCGAGATTGGACGCGCCCGCCAAGCCGGTGACGTGGGCCCCAAGCGCGCGACCGAACTGGACGGCGATGCTTCCGACCCCCCCGCTTGCCCCGCGCACCAGCAGGCGCTGGCGTGCCTCGAGTTTCCCCCGGTCGCGCAGCGCCGTGATGACAGTCGAGCCGACGACGGGCAAGGCGGCGGCTTCGGCGGGGTCGAGCTCGATCGGGTAATGCGCGAGCTGCGCCGGCGCCACGCAGATCAGCTCCGCGGCGCTGCCGAGCTGATGCAGCGGTGTCACTCCCCAGACCCGATCTCCCGGCGTGAAGGGCGATGCTGCCTTCGCTGCGGTCAAAACTTCTCCCGCGAAGTCGACACCTATCCGCTTGGGGAACTTTCGCCCGGTGAACATCTTCAGCGCGCCGGAGCGGACGGCCACGTCGTAGCCGTTCACGCTGGTAGCATGGACGCGTACGAGGACCTCTCCTTCCTTTGGCGTCGAGGCATCGATCGAGGTCTCACGTAGCATCTCGGGCCCGCCATACTGGTCGTAGACCACTGCTTTCATCTTAGTCAAGGCAAGTTCCTTCAAAAATCTAGGGCGCTGACCGCCAGTTCGCTAGTCTGGAGAATGTCCCTGTCACCGTGGGCAGGCTCCTCGACCGCGACTATGTGATGACATATAACATGATGGCGAGCGTCTCGCCCGTCAAGGTAGAAAGTGATAGTTTATCACATGGCCAGTCGTCGGAACCCCGCCGCCGGGGATCGCCAGCGCTACCATCACGGCGATCTCCGCCGCGATCTGCTGCGGGTCGCGCGCGAGGAGATCCTCCGACACGGCGCTCAAACGGTGTCGCTGGCCTCGCTGGCGCGCCTTGCCGGGGTCAGCCAGCCGGCGCCTTACCGTCACTTCACTGACCGAGACGCGCTGTTTGAAGCCGTTGCCGCTGAGGGATTCGAAGAGCTCGTGGTGACATTGGCTGCGGCAATGTCGGATCGCGCCCCGCTCGACGCGGTGAAGGCGATTGCGCGTGCTTATGTGACGTTCGGGGAAGCCAACACCGAGATCTACCGGCTGATGTTCGCCTCGCGCCTCACCCCGGAAGCCAAGGCGGGCAGCGACCTAGATGAGGAGTCCGGAAAAGCTTTCGGGATGCTGCGGACGGCGATGGCAGCTGTCTCGTCGCTGACAGACGCGGAAGACGAAGCCTACCTGCTCTGGGCACAATTGCACGGTCTTGTCATGCTGAAGGCCGACGGGTTTATCAATCGACCACTCTGGAAATTTGTAGAACTGCCCAGTTTGCTGAAAGATCGGTAACGACTTGAGCGAGCCAAGCCGATCCTGAACCGGCCTTGCATTCGGGATGGATTGATATAGAGCTGACCGCTTTTGATAATACTACGTTATCGTTCACCTTTGTAACGCGATCGGGATGGCGTGCGCCCTCTTGATTGCTCCTGATTTGCGCTTCGCCGACGCGACATACTTACTGACCGTCGATGTCGAAATGTCCAAGATCTCGCCGCTTCGCCGCCGACCAGTTTGCTATCGGCCTGACTGGGGCAGGAGGTATAGCTGTGGGCCGAGCTGAAGGGTTGAGGAGATCGGCTTGTAGCAGGTGCAACACCGGATCCTCGAACAGGTACTCGCGGTCATTGTAGCGGCCGGCCTAGCTAGTCAGGCGGTACGTGCTAAACAACGACCATTAGCGCGATCTCCTTCATCGGCGTCCTAGCGCGTGGCACGAGACCGCCAAATAGCGACACGAGGCGGACCAGCTGCTGGCCGAGCTCGGCAGGCTACTCAGCGGCGGGATCGCGTCCACGAGGGCGAATGAGCGGGCAAAAAAGTCTTTTGGGGGAGGGCCAAGTTGGCGGCAGACGGGACCTCGCTGAAAGGTCGAAAAACAATAAAGAAGTCCGGATCGTGTCGGATTCGCATAATCAACATTATGGAACCTACAGTGATCTCACTGCGTGACGACGTCGACAACCTTTGGGCGCTACGCTCACTAGGCCGGGCGTAGTGGCCCCTTCACGAACAGCGAACCCATTCCTCTGCGGGCGGCGTTCCTTACATCAACTCCAGACAGATTGCTCCGATTAACTCAAAAGTAATAGAGACTTAGCCTAGCTTCTGAGAAAATTGTCCGGATCGCATTCTGGCGAGCAGTGTAACATAATCGTGCGAATAGATAGGCTACTCAGTCGGTAATCATTGACCACTCTTCGAGTGCATTTAAGCACCGCGTCCCCGGCGGTCATGACCCCGGAGGGACCCCCACCGGGAACTGCTCTCCGTTAGTTTAGGTAGCCAGCCTTCTTCATCACGCGCGTTGTAGCCTCCTGCGCATTTGCCAGCGCAACCGTGACGCTGACCTTACCAGCCAAGGCTGCGGCGAAGTCTTGACCAACGGTGGTTCCGATGCCCTGATATTCCAGGATGGACATGAACATGCCACCTACATAGGGAACGGGCTTTACGGCCGGTTTCGTCGAGTTCGCGGCATTGATGCTTGCCAAGGTGATCTTCGCGAAGGGAGCCGCCCTTTGGTAATCTGGATTCGCGTACAGCGAGAGACGTGTTCCTGGAGGTGCATTCGACCAGCCTTCCTTGCTGGCCACAAGGTCGGTGTAATGTTTGCTCGTCGCCCAGGCGACGAACTTTTCGGCCGCATCCTTCTTCTCAGAACCAGCTGGGATGGCCAAGCTCCATGCCCAGAGCCAGTTTCCACGATTACCGAAGCCGCCATCCGGGGCAACAGCGAAGCCGACCTCACCTGCAACCTTCGACTGCTTGGGATCAGAAACGAAGGAAGCAGCAACAGTCGCGTCGACCCAGATCCCGCACTTGCCGGTTTGGAAGAGGGCGAGATTCTCGTTAAAACCGTTCGACGACGCACCTGGAGGTCCGCTGTTCTGCATTAGTTGGGTGTAAAATTCGAGCGTCTTTTTCCATTCGGGCTGATCGAATTGAGCCCTCCATTCTTCGTCGAACCAACGAGCGCCAAAGGAATTTGCCATCGCGGTCAAAAGCGCCATGTTCTCGCCCCAGCCGGGCTTTCCGCGGAGGCAGATGCCGTAGACGCCATGGTCCTTGTCTGTGATCTTCTGGGCGGCATCCGCGATGAAGTCCCAATTTGGCGCGTCGGGCATCATCAGGCCGGCTTTGTCGAACAGGTCCTTGCGGTACATCACCATCGAGCTTTCGCCGTAGAACGGCGCAGTATAGAGTCTTCCATCCAGCGACAAGCCGCTGCGAATGGCTGGCAGAAGGTCGTCTCGATCGTAGTCGGCACCGAGGTTGTCGAGTGGCATGAGCCAGTTTTGCTTAGCCCAAATCGGGACCTCGTAGGTCCCGATCGTGAGAACGTCGTATTGGCCGCCTTTGGTTGCTATATCGGTAGTCACTTTCTGACGCAGGACGTTCTCCTCAAGCGTCACCCATTGCAAGTCAATACCGGGATTTTTCTGCTTGAAATCAGAGGTGGCTCGGTTCGTCTGAAAGGCAGCGCGTGGCCTGGTAAGTGGAGTCCTGCTGGGGTTCAGGCGGCCGCGGCTCGCGGCAATTGGCTGAAGTAGGCTTGGTCCGGCGTCTGCCGGTCAAGGCGCGAATGTGGTCTGCGTCCATTGTAGAAAGCCAGATACCGGCCGATCGACGTGCGGGCTTCGCCGACGCTTTCGTAGGCTTTCCGGTAGACCTCCTCGTATTTGATCGACCGCCAGAGCCGTTCGACGAAGATGTTGTCCCGCCAGGAGCCCTTGCCATCCATGCTGATGGCGACTTTGGCCTCGAGCAGCACGCCCGTGAAATCCTGGCAAGTGAACTGCGAGCCCTGATCCGTGTTGAAAATCTCCGGTTTGCCATGGCGCGCGAGTGCTTCCTCCAGAACCTCGACGCAGAATGCCGCCTCCATGGTGATCGACACCCGCCAGGAGAGGACCCGACGGCTGAACCAGTCGATCACCGCGGCGAGATAGACGAAGCCGCGCGCCTTCGGCACATAGGTGATGTCCATCGCCCAGACCTGGTTCGGACGATCGATCGTCATCCCGCGCAGCAAGTACGGGTAGGTCTTATGGCCCGGCGCCGGCTTCGAGGTGTTCGGCCTCCGGTAGATCGCCTCGACGCCCATCCGCTTCATCAGCGTCGCGACATGTCGGCGGCCGATCGCAATCCCCTCCCGGTTCAGCAGATCGCGCAACATCCGGCTGCCCGCGAAGGGCCATTCGAGATGCAGCTCGTCGATCCGCCGCATGATGGCGAGGTCGGCGGCCGAGACCGGCCGGGCCAAGTAATACACGCTGCCGCGGCTGACCCCGAGAACCTTCGCCTGTCGGCTGATCGACAGACCATGACCGCGGTCGATCATCGCTGTGCGCTCGGCAGGCCGGCCTTGCTGAGCGCGCCGGACAAAAAATCGTTGGTCAGCGTCAGCTCGCCAATCTTGGCATGTAGCGTCTTCACGTCGATGGGCGGCGACGCCGCGTCCGGCCGCGGGTCGGAACCGAACACCCCGGCGGCACCCTCCTGAAGCTGAGCTTTCCAAGCCGTGATCTGGTTCGGATGAACGTCGAACTGCTGCGCCAGCTCGGCCAGCGTTTCTCGCCCCTCACGGCGGCGAGCGCCACCTTCCCTTTAAAAGCCGGAGCATGGTTCCGGCGGGTTCGCTTCGTCATCGTCTCTCCTAAATCGCGACCATCTTGGTCGCCGTTAGGCAGAAACTCCACTCATCCCACCTGTCCAGATTCCCCGAGCCACCTCTGTTCAGCCAGGAGCAGGATGTCGGCGTGAAGTGGAACGTCCACCGCGGATGGTAGGCGAGCCAGGCCAGCACGTTGGGGTGCTTGTGAGCTGCGTAGTTGTAGCGGCTCGCAATGATGATCGCGCGGAACTGCAATAAAGGACAGTTGCCGGCTCACATTGCGTGAGACAGACCAACGCTCCAAGCGCGCATTCGTTGAGACGCAAATCACATTAGATGCGACGGACATATTATGGGGATCGATCCGCGCGCGAACGATAAAAAATGACCAGTCAGAGCGATATGATTGACTGACCGACCGCTCTCTATATCGTCAATGGAGAGAGGCAAATCATGGCAAGACCGAGAAGCGACGAGAAGCGCAGCTCGATCATGACGGCGGCGATCAGGATAATCGCCACGCACGGGCTACGTGCGCCGACCGCGATGATCGCGAAAGAGGCTGGCGTCTCGAACGGCGCGCTGTTTCTTTATTTCACAACCAAGGCTGACCTCCTTAACCAGCTCTACGTTAATCTGAAGGCGGACATGGCAATGGCAATGGCGACCGAGATTCCTGCGAAAGCCGATCTGCGGAGCCAGGTTCTTCACGTGTGGAATGGTTGGCTGGGTTGGGCGATCTCACACCCACAGGAGCGACGGACACTCGCGCACCTTGGCGTCTCAAACGATGTAACCGAAGCAAGTCACCGAGCGTCAAACGAGGCCTACGCGGACGTCGAGGCTCTTTTGGGTCGAAGCCGCGCTAGCGGAGCGATGCGCGAGGCACCGCTGTTGTTTGTCGCCTCGCTCGTCGCGGGCATAGTCGATGCCACCGTCGACTACATGACCCGCGATCCCGCAAACGCTGAAATCCATGCCACCGCAGGCTTCGAGGCACTTTGGCGTTTCCTCGGCTAACATTCTCACTATTTAAAGAGCGACTAGACATTCATGAAAATTTCATCTGTAGATTCAGAACAGCTTTGCCGGGAAATCGTTGTGGTTACTGGCGCTTCGACCGGTATCGGCGCTGCGACCGCCCGCGAGCTTGCGGCGCGCGGTTTCCATGTCCTGGCTGGCGTGCGGCGTAATACAGATGCCGATGCGCTCCGAGCCGCAAACCTTGAGCCGATAATGCTCGATATTACCGAAGAGGCAGGGATCGCAGCATTGGTGCAGCGTATCACCGACGATCCCGAACGGCGTCGGCTCGGCGCTTTGGTCAACAATGCCGGCATGGGCGTCAATGCCCCTCTTGAGACATATCCGCTATCCGAGTGGCGGCGTCTCTTCGACGTCAACTTGTTCGGCCATGTCGCGATGATGCAGGCGCTGTTGCCCGCGCTCATCGAGAGCAGGGGATCGATCGTCAACATATCCTCGATCGGCGGCAAGGTGGCAATGGCGGCCTACGGCCCTTATGCCGCTACGAAGTTCGCGCTTGAGGCGGTCAGCGATGCACTGCGTCGCGAAGTCGGGCCGCTCGGGGTGAGGGTCGTCGTGGTCGAGCCAGGCGCGGTCACGACCGGTATGCTGGGGCGGGTCAATGTGTCCGGCCAGCGGATCATCGATGAGATGACGGCCGAACAGCGTGACCGATACGGCGCGCTAATGCAGGCCGTCATCTCACAGGCCCAAGCCTCTGTTCCCGGCGGAGCCCCGCCGGAGGAAGCTGCTCGCGTCATTGCGGATGCCATCACAAGCAGGCGGCCTCAGACGCGCTACACCGTCGGTCGAAGTACCGCGCTGGTCGTGCGCCTTATCCGGATCATGTCAGACAGGATGCTCGACAAGCTTTTAGCCAACAACCTCAAGCCATATCTCCCCAAGCGATCACCAGCATGACCCGGCTGCTGATCGTGGGCGCGACCGGGCTGGTCGGCGAGCATGTCGTGATGCAGGCGCTCGCGGACAGAAGGATCAGCAAGGTCGTCGCCTTGACGCGCCGCCTGATCCCGACGAGCGGCAAGCTGGAAAACGTCGTGATCGACTTCTCCGACATGCCCGACATGGCCGATTGGTGGAAAGTGGACGGGGTTGTCAGCGCGCTTGGCACCACTCGTGCTCAGACCAGATCGCCTTCCGCCTATCGGGCGATCGATTACGACTACCCGCTTTCTGTCGCCCGCCACGCGCGCGACCATGGCGCAACCCACTTTGCGCTGACATCGTCACTTGGTGCCAACCCTCGATCGCGTTTTGCCTACATCCGAAACAAGGGGCAACTGGAGATGGATTTGGGCAAGCTCTGTTTCCCATCCCTGACGATCGTTCGCCCAAGCGTGCTGGACGGGCATCGCGATCAGCAGCGCGCCGAAGAACATTTCGCGCAGA
Source organism: Lichenihabitans psoromatis (assembly GCF_004323635.1). Classification (NCBI taxonomy): domain Bacteria; kingdom Pseudomonadati; phylum Pseudomonadota; class Alphaproteobacteria; order Hyphomicrobiales; family Lichenihabitantaceae; genus Lichenihabitans; species Lichenihabitans psoromatis. The sequence goes on along the minus strand of NZ_CP036516.1, from coordinate 21,691 downwards.
TTATCGCAAAAATTATCGCCCCCGTGCTTCCACGGCGATTGCGCGTCAGTCCGGCAAGCGCTGTTGCAGCCTTGCTTATTGAAAGTACGGTCGCAGCTTCGGCGGGCGTCTATATCAAGACAAATAAGGACATGAATGAATATCGAAATCGCGATCCGAGCAGAGCGGCCCGATGAGGGCCCATTGATATCGGATGTCGTGCTCCGCAGGTATGCGAAAGCTTAGCTGGATCACTAAACGTGCTAGCACTGCCGATCAGGCCAACACGGGGACCACACGGAAAACGAGCGGTTTTCTCGCGGTCGGGCGGCGCCGCTTCCGGGGGCCTGAAAACAGCCAGAAAACCCGTTGTGAAACCAGCGCCATCTCGCACCATGCTGGTGGTCTTTTCTGGCGAGGTACGCATTGCTCATCGGCTATATTCGGGTGTCCAAGTCGGGCGGCACGCAAACGCTGGAACCGCAGCGCGATGCCTTGCTCGCAGCCGGCATCGATCCGTCCGGTCGATCTCGGCTTCTTCGAGACCGAGCATCATGCCCAGCTCACCCATGATCTGAAGACCGCGATCACAGGCGGACGCCTGATAGCCCTCACCGCCACCATCGGCTCGGGTAAGACCGTGCTGACGCGGCGACTGCGCGAGGAACTGGAGCGCGAAGGGCGCGTGATCGTGTCGCGTGCGCTCAGCCTGGAGAAGGCCAAGATATCGGTGCCACTGCTGGTGGCAGCCCTGTTCTATGATCTTTCGTCCGAGAAGACCGTCTCGATCCCCAGCCAATCGGAACGGCGCGAACGCGATTTGCAAGAGCTGTTCCGGAAGGCCAAGTGACCGGTAGCGCTGTTCGTTGACGACGCCCATGACCTCCACCCCAAGACGCTGACCGCGCTCAAGCGCCTCGTAGAGCTTGTCACCGAAGGTGTCGGTCAATTGGCCGTGATCCTCGTCGGCCATCCCAAGCTGCGCAACGACCTGAAGCGCCCGCTGATGGAGGAAATCGGCGATCGGACGACCGTATTTGAGTTTGGTGGCCTGCGCGATCGGCAGCGCGACTATATCGCCTGGGCTCTGCGTACAGCGCTGTCGCCGGGGATCGAACCAGATGCGGTGCTGACCGAAGACGCCGCGATCCTACTCGCCGCCAAGCTCAAGACCCCGCTCCAGATCGGCCGCCATCTCGTGCGCGCCTTCGAGGCAGGGTTCGAGGCCAGCGTGAAACCGATTGATGCCGGGACCGTGGAGGGCGTGCTGTCGCGCCAGATCGACGACCTCGAACCCCAGCTTACCCGCCACGGCTACGATACGAAGAGTCTGGCGGACCAGTTCGACGCGAGGCCGGCGGAGATACGGCAACTGCTCCGGGGCGGGCTCGATCCGGCCCGCGCCCGCGAGCTGACCGACGATATGCGCGCGGCAGGATTACCGCTTGACCACCGTGTCCGCGATCCCGCGCCGCTCGGTGAACATCTCGCGTCCGTCGCACCGGCCAAGTGAGAGAACGTGCAGCGCGACGATCAAGGTGCGAACAGCGCGTCAATCAGGATGAGAGAGGCTTGGGGTTGGTGACGCAGGGAGGGCGAAGCCCGACCGGAGACGCCGGCCCCAAGCCTCAGGCCCTTTGAAGCCTCCAGTGGTGATCGCGGCCGGCCGGTCGTTGGGATGTCCTCCTCGTCGAGGAGCATCACTTGTCTGGCCGCTATGTGACCGATCACCAGATGAGGCTCTTCATGCAGTTCCGACAAACCGACGCCGTGGTCGTGGCAGCCGCCAAGACGTCGTTCAGCACCGCGACCGGATACCGCCTGGCGGGTGATCCTCGCCTGCCATCGATCAAGAAGGGTCCCCGCGGCCGGCGACGACCCGACCCTTTGGGCGATCTGTTCTAGGCCGAGGTCTTGCCTTTGCTGATGGCAGCGCCGGGCCTGCGCCCGATCGCGATCTTCGAAGAGATCGTCCGGCGGCATCGCGATCTCGGCTTCGGCATCCGCCGAACCCTTGAGCGACGCATCCGCTTCTGGTGCGCGGTCCACGGCGAGGACCAGGAGGTCATCTTCCACCAGACCCACGAGCCCGGCCGGACCGGGCTGTCGGACTTCACCGACATGGGCGATCTCGGCATCACGATCGTCGGCATGGTGCTGGAGCACCGGCTGTATCACTTCCGGCTCGGGTATTCCGGCTTCGAGCACGCCCACGTCATCCTCGGCGGCGAGAGCTTCGTCGCCCTTGCCGAGGGGTTGCAGAACGCGCTCTGGTTGTTGGACGCCGCCCCGCGGGAGCATCGCACTGACAGCCTGTCAGCCGCCTTCCGCAACCTCGACGAGGAGGCCCGCAGTGACCTGACCCGGCGTTACGACGCGCTATGCACGCATTACGGGATGACGCCCACCCGCAACAACGCCGGCATCGCCCACGAGAACGGCGCCATCGAGAGCGCGCACGGGCATCTCAAGCGCGCCATCGCCGATGCCCTCCTCATGCGGGCCTCGTCCGACTTCCCCGACTTGGTCGCCTACCGGGCCTTCATCGACAACCTTGTCTCGCAGCGCAACACTCGCAATACCAAGCGCATCGAGAGCGAGCGTGCCGCCCTTCAGCCCCTCCCGGACCGCCGAACCTGCGACTACGAGGATATAGCCGTGCGGGTCACCTTCTCCGGCGGCTTCTGCTTGCGGAAGGTGTTTTACACGGTCCAATCGCGCCTGATCGGCCTGCGGGTGCGCCTCTACGACGACCGCCTCGAGCTCTTCCTCGGCGGCACGCCCTTGCTGACGCTTCCCCGTGGAAGAGCCCTGCCAAGCGGTCGCGACGACCAGGTCGTGAACTACCATTACGTGATCCACGCCCTGCGGCGCAAACCCATGGCGCTGCTCGGTCTCGTCTACCGGGACCAGCTGTTCCCACGCGAAGCGTATCGGCGCGCCTTCGATGCCCTGCGGGATGCCATGCCCGAGCGACAGGCCTGCCGCATCACGGTGGACCTTCTCGCCCTCGCGCACGACCGTGGCTGCGAAGCTGAACTGGCCGACCGGCTCGCCACCGATCTTGGCGAAGGCCTGCTGCCGGACATGACGGCCCTGCGCGCTCGCTTCGCGCCCGATCCCGCCGGCATCCCGCACGTCACGGTCCACCTGGCGTCACTGGCCAGCTACGAGAGCCTGCTGGGAGACGCAGCATGACCGCGCCCGTAACGACCGCCGTCGACACCGCCCGGCTCGGGGTCATGCTCAATGACCTGCGCCTGCCTACCATCAAGGCCGTCTGGCCGGAGTTTGCCACGCGCGCCGACAAGGAGGGCTGGCCCGCCGCCCGCTTCCTTGCTGCCATCGCCGAGCACGAACTCGCTGAACGGGATCGCCGGCGTATCGAGCGTCACCTCACCGAAGCCCGCCTGCCGCCCGGCAAGAGCCTCGACACCTTCGACTTCGACGCCGTGCCGATGGTCTCAAAAGCCCAGGTCATGGCGGTCGCCGCCGGCGATGCGTGGCTGGCCACCGGCGCCAACCTGCTGCTGTTCGGGCCACCCGGCGGGGGCAAGAGCCATCTGGCCGCAGCCCTCGGCCTCGCCTTGATCGAGAACGGGTGGAAGGTCCTCTTCACTCGCACCACTGACCTCGTCCAGAAGCTGCAGGTCGCACGCCGCGAACTTGCCCTCGAAGCCGCCATCAACCGGCTCGACCGCTTCGATCTCCTGATCCTCGACGACCTCGCCTACGTCACCAAGGACCAGGCCGAAACCAGCGTGCTGTTCGAACTGATCAGCGCCCGCTACGAGCGACGATCCATGCTCATCACCGCCAACCAGCCCTTCGGCGAATGGGGCAAGGTCTTCCCCGATCCCGCCATGACGCTCGCCGCCGTCGATCGGCTCGTCCACCACGCCACTATCTTCGAGATGAACGTCGAGAGCTATCGCCGACGCGTCGCCCTCGACCGCAAACGAGGACCTGGACGGCCGCCGACCCGCGCGACAATCAAAACCGCCGCCGAGTGACGCGCCGCGACAGCAACTACCCTCAATAGCCCTTGCGCGCGTCAGTCAGACCCGGCAATCATCAAGCCGCCGCGACACGACAGTCTCATCCTGATCGTCGCTGCTCTCTCATCAAGATCGTCGCGCTACAAGAACGAGCCTACGGGCGAGCGCAGGCGCGTACTTGTCCGCCGGATGGGCGCCTCGATGGCGGGTTCCGCCAAGCAGGATCATGTACGGGGCCCCCCTCTGTAAGGGGGCCCACATGTCAGTTGATGACCCGTGGCTCTCCGACGTCTGCGCCTGACGGATCCAGCCCGAACGACTTGAGATAGCCCGCGATCGACCCGTCCTTGTGCATCGCCACGATGTCGGCGTCGATCGCCGCCCCGAGCGAGGTGTTGGCCTTGGTGTAGAGCAGGTTGCACTGGGCGGCCTGGATCGAGGCCTGCACGCGGGGATCGGGTTCGGACACCTTGATGACGAGGCCGGGATAACCGCCTTTGTTCTGCGCATAAACGCCTGTTCCATAGCTGTCGACCCCGATCTCTACCCGTCCGGCCTCGAGATCCTGGGCCAGGGCGACTGGATTGGGATAGAGCTTCAAGTCGCTGCCGAGCAGCTTCTGGAACTCGGCGACCCATAGGAATCCCGACACCGTGCCGACCTGCTTGCCCATCATCGCCGCCACGGTCGTTATGCCGCTCTTCGAATAGATGCCCATCTGGTCGAGGTAGGTCGGGGCCGACAGGCCGATGACTTTGGCTCGCGCGGCGGTGCGGTACCATCCGCCTGCGGCGATGTCGGCCTTGCCGGCGAGCACGTATTGGATGGTGGCGGCCGTGTCGACCACGACGGCGTTGAATTCCAGGCACTCGCTCTTGGCTATGCTTTTGGCGATCTCGCCGTCGACGCCGCCGATGGTGCTGCCCGTCGTGACCACGAAGGGCGGATACTCGTAGACCGCGACGGTCAGCTTGCCGGGATTGACCGTGGCGTCGATCTTGTGGGCCGGCTTGCAGTCCTGCGCGCAGGCGGCCCCGAGTCCGAATGCGGTGGCGATCGCCAGGGTGGCAAAGGCCGAGGTGTAGGCGCGGGTTGTCATGCGGGTGTTCTCCTGTTTGAGGTTCGCTGGTGGCACAGGGCCTTCGACCGTCAAGCGGCGTGCCGGCCGAGACGTCGTTCGAGGACGGAGACGAGGATCGTCGCCGGGATGCAGACTGCCGCGAACATCAGGCCCGCAAGCAGGAAGATGGGCATGTAGCGGAAGGTGGTGGAGCCCACGATGTAGGCTTGGCTCACGAGTTCGGGCAGCGCGATCGTGAAGCAGAGCGAGGTCGCCTGCAGCATCAGGATCGAGAAACCGAGCAACGCCGGCAGGGCGACGCGCAGTCCCTGCGGCAGGATGACGAACCGGAGGGCATCGATCTCGTCGAGGCCGCAGGCGGTCGCCGCCTCCCTTTGGCCGAACGGAACGGCTTCGACCCCGGCTCGGATGATCTCACTCGTGTACGCTCCCGTGCACCAGCCCAGCGCTAGGCCGGCGGCCGTGAAGGACGAAAGCGTCAGCCCCGCCGGCGGGAGGCCGAAATAGGCGAACTGCAGCAGGATGAGGGCCGGCGTGCCGCGGCCGACCTCCACCACCGTCAGGGCGGTCCAACGCACCGGGATGCGGCTGGAGCGCACGCCCAAGGACAGGACGAGACCGAGGGGAAGCCCGAGCGCCAGGCAGACCGCCGTGACTTCGAGGCTGATCTCGAAGCCGCCGATGAGGGTCGGGAACCAGTCCGACCAGAAGGCCAGCGTGTCGTTCATAGCGCCACCCGGGCCCGGAGGCGCATGTCGGTCCGGCGCGCCAGCCAGGCGATCGGCAGGCTGATCACGATGTAGAGCAGGCCCGCGGACGCGTAGACGTCGAGGCCCCGGAAGGTTTGCTGCGAGACGTGATAGGCTTCGAAGGCGATCTCATGCACGCCGATGGCTGAGGCCACGGCGGAGTCCTTCAGGAGCCCGATCGCGTAGGTCGCCGCCGACGGAAGCGACACGCGAAGCAATTGGGGTGCGATCACGTCGACGAAACGGTGGCGCGGGGACAGGTTGAGAACGCTCGCAGCCTCCCATTGCCCGAGGTGGATGGCCGATAACGCGCCGCGGTAGATCTCGGCCATGTTGGCGGCCGTGATGAGCCCGAGCCCGATCGTCGCCGACGAGAAGGGATCGAGCTGCAGGTAGCCGAGCCCGATCCCGAAGAAGATGAAGAACAGCCAGACGATCGGCGGGATCGACCGGAACGTGAGGATCAGGGCCGAGGCGAGCCATCGCACGACGCCGAACCGCGACAGCCGCATCGCGCAGAGCGGGAAGCCGAGCAGCGAGCCGACGGCGAACGCCGCAAGCGTCAGCGCGATCGTGAACGGGATGCCGGCCAGGATGGCACGCAGGTCCTCGAGGATCATCTGTCCCTGACCGCTTTGAGGAAGCGCTGCGCCCGCTCGCTCTGCGGGTCCCGCATCACGCTGGCGCTTGGGCCCTGCTCGATCACCTTCCCGTCCGCCATGATCAGGACGCGGTTCGAAACGCTTTCGGCGAAATGCATCTCGTGCGTGACCACGATCATGGTCATGCCGCCCTGGGCGAGTTCGCGCATCACGGCCAGGACCTCCAACCCGAGTTCCGGATCGAGCGCGGACGTTGGCTCGTCAAACAGCATGAGCTGCGGCTCGAGCGCCAAGGCGCGGGCGATCGCGATGCGCTGCTGCTGGCCGCCGGAGCAGCGAGCGGGGTATTGGTGAGCCTTGTCGGCCAGCCCCACCCGTGTCAGCAGCTGCATGGCCACGGCTTCGGCCTCTGGACGGCTGCGACCCATCGCGCGCTCCTGCGACAGGCAGACATTGCGCAGCACGGTGAGGTGCGGGAACAGGTTGAAGGACTGGAACACCATGCCCACGGCGCGGCGGAGCTGCACCAGGTCGCGGCGCGATGGCTGCTGGCCGGCATGGATGGTGACCCCCGCCAGCGTCACGCGGCCGGCCGTGGGCGGCTCGAGCTGGTTGATGCACCGCAGGAGCGTGCTCTTGCCGGAGCCGCTGGGCCCGATCACGGCCAGCACCTCGCCGGCCTGCACCCTGAGGTCGATCCCCGACAGCACCTCGTGCGACCCGAAGCGCTTGTGCAGTCCCTCGAGGCGCAACAGCGGTTCGCCGTCCGGGGCCACGGCCCGGCGCGGGGCCTCCGACGTGGGTGCCGCGCTCATGGTCGAGCGGACCACCGGTCAGCAAGCATAGGCGATGGCCGCCTCTGGAAGCCGCCGTTGAGGGATGGATCGCGCGTGCCGCAACGATCGTCGCCGACGCTTGAGCCTGGAGCGGGAAGCCCCAGCCCACCTCGATGAGCCGGGCTGCTCATGCGGCGCCCTCGTTCTCGTCCAGGACCTTGCGGGCCGCTCGAAAGCACTCCAGGGCCTGGGGGACGCCGCAGTAGATGCCGACGACGTGGATGATCGAGCGGATCTCGGCTTTGGTGACACCATTGTTGACCGCGCCGCGGCAGTGCGCCTCCCACTCGTTCATCTTTCCGAGCGCGCCAATCATGGCGAGGTTCATCATGCTCCTAGTCTTGGCGTCGATGGTGTCGTCACCCCAGCCGAACCCCCAGCACCAAGCCGTCATCGCCTCCTGGAAGGGTCGCGTGAAGTCGTCGGCGGCGGCGAGGTTCCGCTCGACGTAGTCGGCGCCGAGCGTGGACTTGCGCCTTGCAAGCCCGATCTGGAAGAGATCATCGTTCATCGCTGTACAAACCTTGCTCGTCGAAGAATGCGGCGGTCCGGCCCGGCCGCGCGCCCGCGGTCGTCGGTCCTAGTTCGAAGAGGCGATGGCCCTTGCAGCCGATCGGATGGCGTGTTCGGTCCGCTCGAAGTCGTCCTCGGTCAGGACGAGGCTGGGATAAAATTTGCTCGGGGACTTGAGGATCCCCTCGTTGCGCATGACCTTGTTGAAGGTCGCGCTTTTCCTCGCGTCGCCTGCCAGGACGTCGCGGTAGTTCCGCACCTTCGTTTCCGTGAAAACGACGTCGAACAACGCGGGGTGGCCGACGATCTCGTGCGCCACGCCCGCCGCGTTCAGGTGATCGCGAAGCATGCCCTGGATCCGGGTCCCATGCCTCTTCAAGGTCTCGTAGGTGCCCTGCCTGCGCAGGATCTCCATCGTCTTCAGGCCCGCGGCTGCGGCCACGGGATTGCCCGACAAGGTGCCTAGCATCATCAGCCAGCGGTCGGCGCCGACGCTGCCCTTGTCGAAATGGTCCATGACGGGCCTTCGGCCGGCGACGGCGGCGAGCGGGAAGCCGCCGCCGATGATCTTGCCGAGCGTGCAGATGTCGGGCGTGACCCCGTATTCCTCCTGCGCGCCTCCGTAGGCCAAGCGGAAGCCCGTCACGATCTCGTCGAACACGAGGAGGATGCCGAAGCGGTCGCACAGCATCCGGACGGCATGCAGGAACCCCGGCTCCTGAGGGATGATCCTCTGCAGGGGCTCGACGACGATCGCCGCGATGCCGCTTCCGTGCTCGTCGAGGAAGCCGGACAGGAAGGCGAGATCGTTGTAGGGGGCGACGAAGACCTCCGAGCGGGTCGACTCGGGGATGCCCGCGCTGTCCGGGACCGCCGTTGGAAAATTCGCCAGCACGGCGGGGGCAAGGCTCATCTGCGCTTCGGCGGACATGCCGTGATAGCCGCCCTCGAACTTCAGGATCTTGTCCCGGCCGGTGAAGGCGCGGGCGAGCCTGATGGCGTACATGTCCGCCTCGCCGCCCGACGTCAGGAAGCGGACCTGCTCGGCGCATTCGACCGATCGGCAGATCTCTTCCGCCAATTCGACGCCGAGCACGTTGTTGGCGAAGAAGGTCTGTCCCCGCGGCAGTTGGGCGACGATGGCGTCGAGGACTTCCGGATGCCCGTGGCCGAGCAGCATCGGGCCCGAGCCGATGAGGTAGTCGACGTATTCGCGCCCGTCCTCGTCCCAGACGCGGCTTCCGCGCCCCTCGCGGATGAAGACGCCAGGATCGAAGTTGCCGAAGCCACCGCCCGGCAGCACGGCGCGCGCGCGGTCCGACCAGTGGATCGACGTTGTCGCGGTCATGGGATGTCCTTCCGGCCGAGTTGGGGGTTGGTGACGGTGAACCACGGCCCTGCGAAACCGCAGGGTGCGTTCGGCTTCAGGAGGGCTGGTTCAGCCGGCGCATGCCGACATTCTTCGACTGGTAGTAGGAGGACATGGCCTCCAACCCCTTCTCGCGCCCGATGCCGGACGACTTGAAGCCGCCGAAGGGCGTCTCCGGCCCGCCGACTCCCCACTCGTTGACGTGCACCTGGCCCGCTTCGAGTCTTTCGCTGCACCAGAGCGCGCGGTCGAGGTCAGCCGTGAAAATTCCCGCCGCGAGGCCGAAGTCCGTGCCGTTCGCGATCGAGACGGCTTCTTGGGCCGTCGTGAACTGCAACGTCGTCAGCACGGGTCCGAAGATCTCCTCGTGGTTGATGCGCATCTCCGGGGTCACGTCCGCGAATACGGTCGGCGCCATGAAGAAGCCGGGTCCGCGGCCATCCTTGTGGCCGCCGCACACGGCGCGCGCTCCCTCTTCGCGGCCAAGCTCCGCATAGGCGGCCACCCGGTCGAGCTGCTTCTCGGAGATCAGGGGCGTGATATCGTGGTCGTCAATGCCAGGACCGATCGAGAGCGCGCCGACCCGCGCCTTCAAGCGGTCCAGCAACTCGTCATTGATGTCTTTGTGCACGATCAATCGAGACATCGAATCGCAGACCTGTCCCGAATTCTCGAAGATGCCCGTAACGACGTTGTTCACGACGTTGTCGAGGTCGGCATCGGGGAAGACGATGCCCGCCGACTTGCCGCCGAGCTCGAGCACGCAAGGCACGATCCTGTTGACCGCTGCCCGCATGATCGACTGTCCGGTCGCGACCGATCCCGTGAAGACGATCTGGTCGATGTCGTCGTGAGCCGCGAGCGCCGCGCCCGCTTCGCTCCCCGTGCCGCAGAGGATGTTCACCGCCCCGTCGGGCAGGCCCGCCCCGGCAGCCAGCTCCGCGAAGATGTAACCGCTTAGCGGATCGAGCTCGGAGGTCTTAATGACCGCCGCATTGCCCGCGGCCAGCGCTGGCGCCAACGACCTGGCGATCATCCCGCACGGGTAGTTCCACGGAATGATGTGCGCGGTGACGCCGTAGGGGACCGGCACTACATAGTCCACGTATCCATCGCCCAAGGGGATGTATCGACCCTCGATCGCAGGCGCCAGGCCACCGTAGAACTCGAGGTAGCGGGCCGAACCCTCCACCTCCGCGCGGGCCTCCGAGATCCGCTTGCCGCAGTCCAGCGTCAGCAATTCGCTGATTTCCTCCTTCCGGGCGCGGAGCTTGCGTCCCATCTTGACCAGTAGCTGTCCCCGGATGCGGGGCCGCATGCCTGAGAGGGCGCGCGAGGAGACGCAGCCTCGGGCGGCGGCCACCGCGCGATCGACATCCTTGGCGGTCGCCTTTGCGACCTCTGCCAGAGGCTCGGCGGTCGCGGGGTTCAGGATGGTGATCCGGCCGCCATCGGAGGCATCCGTCCATTGGCCGCCGATGAAGTTTTGCCAGTAGGGTTTCACGGTCACGTCGATGCTCATGTCAGTGGGGTTTCCAGGCGTGGGCGTCTTGGATCGGAAGCGGGCCGGACGATCTTCTCGACGACCGCGTCGAAGGCCTCGTCCAGGAGCTTGATGCTGAGGCGGGTGCCCGGCGTGCTCGCCGCGGCATCGACGTAGGCGAAGGCGGCGGGCCGGCCGGTTGCGTGATCCAGCCCGCCCGAGGTCGTGGCGCCAACAAGGCTGCCGGCCGTGTCGCGGAGCGGCTCGCTCCCGAGCGGAACCGAGGCGGGGGTCCCCGAAACGGTCAGCCACGCCAGCATCCGGCCGGCTTCATCGACGAAGCCTCGATCGCTCCACCTGACCAGCGGCCCGAGCTCGCGACCCCAGGCGGGGACCGCCTGCGACATCCGGAGCGCCTCCAGCGTTCGGGCGCCGATCAATCGGAGGCCCTTGCAAGCTCCTTCGACCTGCAGGAAGACGTGCCGTAGGAATTCGGAGGGGCAGTGGAGCTCGAAGGCCTTCGGACCCCACGCATCGGTGCGGATCGCCCGGACCGGCGCGTAGCCGACGGTGATCGTCCGTCCCGTGCCGACGGGGAAACCAGCGTCGCCCATGTCCTCGGCGGCCATGTCGACGACATCGAGGCGCGAAAGGCGGGCGAGCGCCTCGTCGATGTGGGGACCGGACACGAGGAGGCATCCTTCGCGTCCCGTGAGGTTATCGAGCCGCACGCCGGGATGCCGCGCGAGTCGTCGCTGCAGGGCGTTCAGGCCGGCACGCTCGGCTTCGGGTTCCGCCGAAAGAATGAAGCTCCCATCCGCTTCCCGGAACAGGTCGAACTCGCCTGCCAGGGACCCTTCGCCGGCGACGAGGAAGGCCCGCGTCCTGCGGCCGACGGCAGGCGCGGCCAGCCTGAACAGCTCCCGCGCGGCCGAACAGGCGCCCTCGCCCGACAGACGGAACTTTGCACTTTGGCTGAGGTCGGCCGCGACGACGGCCGAAAGTGCGGCGGCGAACTCCTCGCCGACGAAGCGGGTGTAGGCCGGCGTTCGGTATGAGTAAGCCTCGATCGGCTCGACGCCTTCCGGCGCGTACCAGTTGGCGCGCTCCCAGCCGTAGACCTCGCCGAGGACCGCCCCCCGCGCGACGAGGAGGTCGTGCAGGGGAGTGACCTTGAGCGGGCGGCAGGCGGCCAGTTCCTCGCCGGGCTTCGGGACGAGGTAGGTTCGCTCATAGGCCTCCTCGGTCTTCCTGGCCGCGTAGTTCCGCGTCGCGTGATCCCCGAAGCGCTGCGGGTCGCATGCGCTCATGTCGATCGAGGGTGCACCCTCGACGATCCATTCGGCCAGTTGCCAACCGATGCCGCCCGCAAGCGTAATCCCGTACGGATTGCCCTCGGCCAGCCAGAAATTCCTTAAGCCGAAGACGGGGCCCGTGATGGGTAGGTCGTCCGGCGTGTAGGGCTGGGGGCCGTTCACGATCCTGCGGATGCCGACCGTTTCCAGGAGCGGAACCCGGCCGATCGCGCTCGCCAGGAAGGGAAGCAGCTTGTCGAGCTCGTCCGCGAAGAGCTCCATGCCGAAGCCTTTCGGCACGCCGCCGGTGAAGACACACTCCCCGCGCCCCTCGTAGCAGCCCATCAGGAAGCCGTCGCCTTCCTGGCGCATGTACCACATCTCCTCCGGGTCGCGAATGACCGGGAGTTCGGGAAGGCCCTTCCCGCGCCGCGCGACCAGTTCGGGGATGGGGTCCGTGACGATGTACTCGTGCTTGAGGCTCACCGCCTGAGCCGGCAAGCCGAGCATCCGCATCGTTTGCATGCTGTGATTGCCGGTGCAGCTCACGACATGTTCGCACGCTATGTCGCCCGTCGAGGTATGGACGGTCCATTCGCCGTCGCGCGGCGTGAAGCCGGTGACCTCAGTGTAGCGGTAGACCCGCGCCCCGAGCGCGCGCGCGCCGACCGCGAACGCTTGCGTCAGGTCCGCGGGGGCGATGTGACCGTCGTTGGGATTGAGCAAACCGCCGAGGACGCCCTGCATGTTCAACATCGGCCAGATCTCCATGATCTGGCCTGGGGCGAGCAGCTTGGCCTCGACGCCCGTCACGTCTGCGATCCCCAGATACCTGCGGAACTCGTCCATGCGATCGGGCTGCGTCGCGAGCCGCAAATTGCCGCATCGGTGGTAGCCCGGATTCTGGCCAGTCAATCGCTCCAGCTCGGCATAAAGCTTGGCCCCATAGGCATTGAGGCGGCTGACGGTCGGATCCGCCGTGTATTCGATGACGTGCCCGGCCGAATGCCAAGTAGATCCCGCGGTGAGTTCCGTGCGTTCGCAGAGAACGACGTTCGACCAACCCTTTCGGGCGAGATGATACAGAACGCTACAACCGACAGCGCCACCTCCGACAACGACAACTCTCGCGCTCTTTGTCATCGTCATTCCGCGTGCACTGATGAATGATCACATCTTACGTCGCCGTTAATCTTAGAATGCCTCTTTGACGGGTAGACACAAACGCAATATGTTCACCTCGTATATGAATCAGATTCATGCTGGAGCTGATTATGATCGGGATGAAGCTGCCGCCGCTCTACCCGCTGCGCTCCTTCGAGGCGACCGCGCGCTGCAAGAGCTTCACCGCCGCGGCCGCCGAGCTGAAGATCACCCAGAGCGCCGTCAGCCACCAGGTTCGGTCCCTGGAGACATATTTCGGGGTGACCCTGTTTCACCGGACCTCCGTCGGCCCCGTCCTCACCGCCGAGGGCAAGAGGCTGTTCGAGGTCGCCACGAGCGCCTTCGAGGCGCTCTCCGAGATCAACCATCGGCTGCCAGACTCGCAGATGGACGGGACCATCATCCTGTCGGTGCCGCCGATCTTCTACACGTGGTGGCTGCTGCCGCGGTTGATGACCTTCAACACCCAGTTTCCCCATGTCCGCTTCCAGCTCCTCCACGGCATGCGGATGTCGCGTGCGGCGCAGAACGAAGTCGATGTCGCCTTCCATTGGGGCGACAAGATCCCGTTCGGCTTCGATGGCCGAAAGCTTGTTGCCGAGAGGAAGATCGCCGTGTGCAGCCCCCTCATCGCGGCGGGATTGAAACCCCGGGAGGATCCAAGGTCGCTCGAGCACGCGACCCTGCTCCACGAGATCGACTATTCGGGTTGGGAAGCGTGGATGCGCGCCGCCGGATTGGAGTTATCGCCGATGCAGAAGAGCTGGGTCTTCGACGATCCGGGGATCATGCTCGAAACCGCCATCCAAGGGCAGGGCGTGACCTTGGCTCCTGCCATCCTGTTGCGCAAGCTGCTGGCGACGGGAAAGCTGGTGCAGCTCTTCGACCACGCGGCGCCGTCGAACCTCTGCTACTTCTGCTGCACGCCGCAACGTGGAGCGCAGAAGCGCGCGGCGAGGATCTTCCATGAATGGGTTCTCCAAACGGCGACGAATGATTAGAGTGCGGTTTCTTAGACGTGATTGATCGCCTCGGCAGGAACCGCGGGCACCGATTTGAAAGCTCCCGGGCGGACCGAACGACCACGAATTGGACCACTTCCTGAAGATTGCGCTAGCGGCCTCGCGCCCGACCTCGCCGGTCCCGGAGCTAGGATCCTCTACCGCAGGCGAACCCTTCTGAGCGACGACGGGCGGAAGTTGCCGGCCGGCGCACGCCGTCTGCACGTCTTTGCCGAAGGGGGCAGCGACGTGGAGAAAAGTGACGCGCGTCATGCATCGCGGCACGTAGTCGGGCGGCATCTGCCGGTTCAGCGGAACCCTGCGATGTTGAAGCCGCCATCGACGACGAGGCTCTGCCCAGTGATGAATCGGGCTTCGTCAGTGCAGAGCCAGACGGCCACGTCGCCGACATCCCTGGGCTCGCCCAGGCGCTTCAGCGCCGCGTGGGCTCCGAAGGGCGCGAAAGCCTCGTCGGGCATGTTCGCCGTCATCGGCGTTCGGATCACGCCGGGGCTCACGTTGTTGATCCGTATGCCCTGCCCGCCGACCTCCAGCGCGACCGCCCGGATCATCGCGTCGAGCGCGCCCTTGCTGGCCGCGTAGGCAGACAGGCCGGCTGTCCCGCCCGTCGCCGCGATGGAGGAGGTGTTGACGATCGCGCCGCCTCGCCCGGCCGCCCGCATCGCCTCGACCTCGTGCTTGACCTGCAGCCATACGCCCCGGACGTTGGTCGCCATGACGCGATCGAACTCGTTCGACGTGAGATGCTCGATCGGCACGTAGGCCGTCACGCCGGCGTTGTTGAAGGCGACGTCCAGCCGGCCGAAGCGCGCGATGGCGCCGCTGACCAGGGCCGCAACGGCACGCTCGTCGGACACGTCCGTCGGAATCGCGGCGGCATTGCCGTTCAGGTCCGTGATCTCGCGCGCGACCGCCTGCAACTCGGCCTCGCGTCGTCCTGCCAATATGACGGCAGCCCCTTCCCGCGCGAAGGCCAGCGCCGCCGCCCGGCCGATGCCGCTCCCGGCGCCCGTGACGAGCGCGACCTGGGCCGCCAGGCGCCCGAGGCCGGCCGTCGGCCGGTCTCGCGTGTCGTTTGATGTGGATGGGTCGAGCATGATCGCCTCCGCCGCGTCGAGAAGCGCGATGTCTACGACCGTTCATCACCGCGATTAATGCGCTATTATCGGTATGCCCTGATGAGCTGGAGGCAACAATCATGCGTGGGTCCGAGTACGCGGAACTGACCGCCTTCCTGGCGGTGGCTCAGGAGCGCAGCTTCCGGCGCGCCGCCCTCCGCCTCGGCCTTTCGCCCTCGGCGCTCAGCCACACCATCCGCGGCCTGGAGGAGCGGCTCGGTGCGAAGCTGCTTCACCGCACGACCCGCAGCGTCGCACCGACCGAGGCGGGGCAGGACCTCCACGACCGGCTCGCCCCGTCCTTCGCGGACACTGCCGGCGCGGTCGCGGGCGTGCGCGCCGCGGGCGGGCAACCCTCCGGGACAGTCAGGCTCAACCTACCCAAGCTCGCGGCGGAGCTGGTCCTCGCGGGGGCCTTCGGCCGCTTCGCGCAGGCTTACCCGGACGTGCGCCTGGAGGTGATGGTCGACGACGGACTGACCGACATCGTCGCCGCGGGCTTCGACGCCGGTATCCGGCCGGGCGAGCGGGTGCATCGCGACATGGTGGCGGTGCGCGTGACGCCGGACCTTCGCGCGGCGGTGGTCGGCGCGCCTGACTACCTTGCCTCCCACCCCCTGCCCCGGACGCCGCACGATCTCAAGGACCACGCTTGCATCAACTACCGCTTCGACGCCAGCGGCGCCGTGTACCGCTGGCCGTTCGCCAAATCCGGCGAGGTGCTCGACGTCACGGTCGAGGGCACGCTGACCTTGAACGACACGGACCTGATCCGGAGGGCGGCGCTGGACGGTGTTGGTTTGGCCTACACGCCGGAGGACAGCGTGGCGGACGACTTGGCGGCGGGCCGCCTGGTCCGGGTCCTGGAGGACTGGTGCCAGCCGTTCCCCGGCTTTTTCCTGTACTATCCCGGGCGGCGGCAGGTGCCGCCCGCCTTACGCGCCCTGATCGACGTGCTGCGCGTGGCTGGCGCATGATGGTCCTTCGCCTTCTCTGTCGAACGTCGTCGTGCGGCACTGCGACGGAGGTGCCGTTCCGCGCTTGACCGCGCGCCCGTGCGGCCGCGGATCGCGCCGACGCTTGGCGGTCGGGGTCGAGCACGGGGCGCTCGCCAGCCGCCGTTCTCCGCGCCGTGATCGGTCGACGCTGGTAACGTCAGGATGCGAGCCGTTCGACGTGGCCGATGGCCATGTCGAAGGCCAATTCCAGTGGCTTGGAACTGCGGGCGGTCTTCGAGAACAGAATGCCGCCCTGGATCGCCGCCAGCATTGCCGTGGCGGCCGCTGCGACGTCGGCTGACGGGGACAGTAGGCCTCGGCCCTGCATCAGGAACAAGCCCCTGCCGATGATCGCGCTCCAGGCCTCGAAGCACTCGCAGAGGAGGGTCCGGGCCTGTTCCGACCCGCCCGCCAGTTCGCTCGCGAGCGAACCGATCGGGCAGCCTCCGAAGTCGTCCCCTGCCCGGTTCGCTGCGACCAGCATGTCGCGCCAGGCGCGCAGCGCATCGAAGGAGCCGAGCTCGTCCAGAAGGTCGGCATTGGCTTGCAGGATCCGTCGCGTCTGCAAGGCGATCACCTCGCGCACGAGGGCGTCCTTGTCCGGGAAGTAGTGGTAGATCTGGGACTTGCTGGTGCCGCTCGCCTCCATCACGTCATCGAGGTTCAAGCGTCCCGCTCCGCTTCGATACACGAGCCCGGCCGCCGCTTCGATGATGCGCGTCTTGGTCGCCGCGCCGCGTGCGGTGATCGCCCTCGGGGCAGTCTTCGGTATCCGGGTCATGGCACGAGGTTACTGGATTGGACTTGCAAGTTCAATTCAGTCTCCTCATCGATGGACCCCACTGGTCGACTACGGGAGATGAGAATGGCGCTTTTGGAAATGGGCAGGCGTTCCCGGCCCTCGAGCTTCCCGCCGTGGGCGGCGGGCTTCTCAGTCTGCCCCACGATCTCGGCGGCTCCTATGGTGTCGTCCTCGTCTACCGCGGGCACTGGTGTCCGTTCTGCAACGAGCAGATGTCGGCCTTCTCGCACGCGCGGGACCGATTGGACGACGCGGGGATCAAGGTCGCGGCCTTCTCGGTCGATGATGAGGCGGCCACCATGCCGTTCATCGCGAAGAACGGCATCTCCTTCTCAGTCGGCCATTCGGCCGACATCGAGACGGTCGTCGCAGCGACCGGCGCCTACCGAAACAGCGCCCCAGCACGGGGCGAGTTCTTGGAAACGACCGGCTTCATCCTTGCGCCGGACGGCATCGTGGTCAATGCGGTCTATTCCAGCCGCGCCATTGGTCGCCTGTTACCGAGCGACGCCATCCGTCTCGTCACCTTCATAAAGTCGATTGAAAGATAGCGGCGTCGCTGGCCGTGATGCGACGCGCGGCCGTGGGTTATCGAGCAGGCGTAGGCCGATCTCAGGCAGATTGAACGGTCGGCCCAGCAGTCGTGCCGTAAACGATACATTTCTCCTTCAGCCATCGTCGATAGGCGATCGATGATCCGTCCGCCCGCGTCGGGATCTCCGAACGCGGTTCCAAGGGAAGTAGGATCGGACGCTGGTTCTCCAGGATGATCCGGTCCTGCAGGAAGATCATCTGCTGGAACTGCACCAGCGTATTCAGAGGCGATGTTTCGTCGATGAGGAACATGACGGCATGGGCGCGGCAATGGCCTGGGTCGAGCGGCTGGACGAACAGGCAGATCACGTCCCAGCGGTCGTCGGCATTGGGGCAGGTCTTGTACAGCATCGTCACGAAGGGCGTGGCGACCCGATACTGGTATTGCGTCATGATCCCGCCGGTGGAGGCCACCGCGGCCTGGGGCTGGAAGAACTGGCAATTGGTCGCCCAGACCTCGTCGATGTCGCGGCGGATCTCGGTCGTGTAGTGCAGCACCTCGGTATTGGGTTCTGCTCCCAAGATGTCGGTGTGGACGAACGGGAAATGCGCCATGTCGAGGAAATTCTCGACAATCCGGAGGCCGGACGCCCTCACGGCGACGGCGCCGCAGACGACGTGGCGCCGGTCGGGCTCTCCTGCCTCCGGGATCGCAGGGATGTCGCGGGGGGGTGTGCCGAGGGTCGTCCACACGCAATCGTAGCGCTCGTGCACTGGAAGCGGCCCGGCTCGGTCGGCCGCTTCGACGATGGGCGCCCCCCAGGCATCGCGGCGCAGGACGATGTCGATGCCCAGAAGACGCGTTCGCCGCGGCTCGGTCGTCACGGCAGCGCTGTTGTCGATGACATACCACTGGTCGAGGGCCGCGGGTTCGGCGAGGCTCTGCTCGGCGTTCTTCACGATCATCATGTGTCCAATCCTGGCAGCTCTGTCTTCAATGTCTTCTGGACGGTCATCGCAAGTCGCGGAAATAGGGTCGGCCGAGCCCGGCGGGCGCGGCCGCGAACCGCCGCATGCGACGCCATGCGAGCACCGGCACGATGATGAAGCCGAGCGTTCCGAGGTAGGGCAGCATGGACAGGAGCGCGGGGCTCACGGGCCAGCCTCGCGCCTGACCGACGAAGCCGAGCGCGGTGATGAAGCCGAACAGCAGCGCCGCCAGGGCGGCATTGATCGGTCGGTAGCCGGCGAAGATGACGAGAGATACGGCGATCCATCCCCGCCCGGCGACCACGCCTTCGGACCATGACGGCACGAACGTCAGCGTGAGGAAGGCCCCCGCGCCCGCCGCGAGCGCCGCGCCGGCCGCGACGTACCAGAAGCGGATGCGCGCGACGGAGATGCCCGACGCGTCGGCAGCGCCAGGGTTCTCGCCGACGGCCCGGACATTCAGGCCGTGGCGCGTCCTGAACAGCAGGATGTGCAGGGCGACCGGAAGGACGAGAAAGACGAGGTAGACTAGAACGTTCTGGTTGAACAGCGCGGGTCCGATCACGGGCAGGTCGGCCAAGCCGGGGATGCGCACCGGCGTGAAGGTCACGGGCGATGGGCGGCCCGCGTAGGTGCGCCCTAGGGTCGCCGCCAGCCCGGTTCCCACTAGCGTCAGCCCCAAACCGCAGAGCACCTGGTTGGCCCTGATCGTCACGGTCGCGATCGCGAAAACGATGCCGAACGCCAGCCCGACGCCGAGCGCTGCGAGGAAGCCCAGCGCGGGGCTCGCGCGCGCGGTCGCGGTGGCAACGGCCGTCAGCGCACCGAGCGACATCAGGCCCTCGACGCCGAGGTTGACCACGCCGGCGCGCTCGGCCAGCACCTCGCCGAGCGCCGCGAGGGCCAAGTCCCCGCCAGCCAGGAAGGCGGTCGTCAGGATGCCGGTGAGGATGTCCATGGTGGGTCAGGCCGCGCGTTGATCGAAGGCGATGAAGGTGTAGTGGGCGGCTTCGTCGCCGATCGCGGTGAGGATCAGGATGAGCCCGGTGACGGCCAGCACGGCGTTGGCATTCAGTCCTTGCGTCTGCAGGACGATGCCGGAATTGAGGATCACGGCCATGAATGTGGCGCTGAGGATGATGCCGAGAAACGAATTGCGGGCCAGCACCGCCACCATGATGCCAAGGTAGCCGTAGTTGTTCGAGATGCCACCCTGGAGGCGGTGCACGGTCCCGGCAAGCTCCAGGGCTCCCGCGAAGCCCGCGATCCCGCCCGACAGCAGCATGACGGCGATGATGCGTCGCCGCATCGGAATCCCTGCGTAGGGCGCGGCCTCTGGGTTCGCCCCGCTGATCCGGACCTCGTAGCCCCAGGGGGTGTAGCCGAACAGCACCGCGAGCATGACGGCGAGGGCCATCGCGATCGGCAGCCCCCAGTGCACAGTGCCCCAGATGGACGGAACGCGGGCCGCGATGCGGGGCGTCGACGCGAGCTGGTGGGTGGCGCGGTCGAGCCAGGGGCCGGTCGACACGTAGTAGACCAGGAGGATGGCCACGAAATTGAGGAGTAGCGTGGTGATCAGCTCGCTTACGTCGGCATAGGCGCGGGCGAGCGTCGGCACCAGGATCCAGATCATGCCGCCGAGGCAGCCGGCGACCGCCATGGCGCCCAGCATCGCCCAGGCCGGTCCGGAAAGATAAAGGCTCGCTGCGGTGGCCCCGAACGCGCCGCCGTAGAACTGCCCCTCGACCCCGATGTTCCAGAGCGCGATCCGCTGCATCACGGCGACCGCGAGGCCCGTGAGCAGCAGGGGTGAGACCATGAGGCCAAGGTCCTCCAGTCCGAAGCGCGACCCGAAGCTCTGGGCGAGCACGTGCCGGCCGAGCGCGAGCGGGTCGGCCCCGCTCCATCTCAGGATCGATCCTGCGATGACGAGCGCCGAGGCCGCCGCGCCGATGCGCGCCATGATGGCCGTAGACGCCGGTGCGGATGGGCGACGCTGGATGCGGTAGCTCACGGCGCTGCCCGATCGGCGCCAGCCGTGCGCCCCCCCATCATGAGGCCGATCGTTTGGACATCGGCCTCCCCCGGGCCCAGCACCCCCATGATGCGGCCCTCGTAGAGCACGGCGATCCGATCCGACAGGTTCAGCAGCTCCTGCAGATCCTCCGAAATCAGGACGACGGCGACGCCGGCGTCGCGCAGCTCGACGATGTAGCGCAGCATCGTGCTGATCGCGCCGACATCGAGCCCGCGGCTCGGATAGGCGGCGACGAGCATGCGCGTCGCGACGCGCATCTCCCGCCTGGCGACGAGCCGTTGTTGGTTGCCGCCCGAGAGGTTGCCCACCGGCATGGCGAAGTCCGGCACCGCGACCTCGGCTGTCCTGGCGATCGCCTGCGCCAAGCCTCGTGCGAGGCGCGGCCGGAAGAACCGCCGCCAGAGGAGCGGAGGCTTCCGGTATTCGCGCAGGACGGCGTTGTCGGTGACGCTCAACCCTGGCGCCAGCCCGCTCCGCAGGCGGTCTTCGGGGATGTGGCCGACCCCGAGGTCGACGAAGGTCCCGGCATCTGCGTGCGCCAGGGGCAAACCTCCCAGGGTGACGGTGCCGGCGGAAGGGGCCATCACACCCGTCAGCACCTCGCTGAGCTGTCTTTGCCCATTGCCCGCCACGCCGGCCACGCCGAGGATCTCGCCGGCATGGAGGTCGAGATCGACCTCCCTCAACGTCGGGACGCCGCGGCGGTCGACGGCGGACACGCCGCGGACCGCCAGGACGGGGTGGCTCCCGACAGCGGCGGCACCGGGCCGCCGCGCGCGGTAATCGCCGGTCGCGACGTCGCGTCCGACCATCAGGCGGGCCAGTTGCCGCGCATTGCACGCCGCGGCAGGTTTGGTCGCCACCACCCGGCCGCCGCGCAGGACCGTGACCCTGTCGGAAATGGCCATGACCTCGTCGAGCTTGTGGCTGATGAGGACGACGGCATAGCCTTCGGTCCTGAACCGGCGCAGCGCCGCGAACAGCGCATCCGCCTCGCCCGGCGTCAGAACCGCGGTCGGCTCGTCGAGGATCAGGACGCGCGCCTTGCGCGACAGGACACGCATGATCTCGACCCGCTGCTGCTCGCCAGCCGAGAGACCGCCGACGCGCGCACCGG
>NZ_CP036515.1:1837500-2045000 GCF_004323635.1 Lichenihabitans psoromatis | reverse complement strand
TAGGTTTCGGGTCTAATCCGACGAACTAAACGCCCTGTTCAGACTCGCTTTCGCTGCGCCTACACGTAACCGCTTAAGCTTGCTCGTCAGATTAAGTCGCTGACCCATTATACAAAAGGTACGCTGTCAGCCAGGACGAACCTTGGCCTCCAACTGTTTGTAGGTATCCGGTTTCAGGAACTGTTTCACTCCCCTCGTCGGGGTGCTTTTCACCTTTCCCTCACGGTACTTGTTCGCTATCGGTCGCTGAGGAGTACTTAGGCTTAGAGGGTGGTCCCCCTACGTTCAGACAGGATTTCACGTGTCCCGCCCTACTCATGGCTCCATGACTCTCTTCCGCATACGGGGCTATCACCCGACTATGGCCCGGTTTTCCAACCGGTTCTGCTCAATCATCACAAAGCACTGGCCTGGTCCGCGTTCGCTCGCCACTACTAACGGAGTCTCGTTGATGTCCTTTCCTCCGGGTACTTAGATGTTTCAGTTCCCCGGGTTAGCTTTTGTGTCCTATGAATTCAGACACAAATACCCTCATGTGACCTTGCAATTCCAAACCTTGCCCAACCCCTCGCAGAATCAGACAACAGCTTAGAGTTACAAGGTCGAAGGTGGGTTTCCCCATTCGGACATGTCTGGATCAAAGCCCGTTCGCGGCTCCCCAAACCTTATCGCAGCGTACCACGTCCTTCATCGCCTCTCAGCGCCAAGGCATCCACCAGATACCCTTAAGGCACTTGATCGCTCTCATTATCAATGCTCACCCCGCCTGCGCCAAAGCACAGCTGTTTATCGCGTGGGTTACAGCGTCGCTCACTCAAGAGCCGTCACGAACAGAGCCTCGGCAGACCCCTCACAACACGCATGCGTCACCAGATCGGCCAATCCATCCTTGCGGACGATCCACCAACCCAGTCAAAGCATCGATCCGTCTTTAAAGACCATTTTTTGCTTCAAACACATCCAACATCCCCACCTGCGGTCAAGCTGATAGGACACGGCCCAAAGGCCGTCGGTTCGACACGCATATCCGCCGCTCGCCCAGGGTCAAAACCCCACCACGATCAGCATGCGCCCCAAACGTTCGGATGCATTCCCTCTTCACAATGTTAAACAACCCGCCTGCAGCAGACCCCAAAGGATCAAGCCCCAAGCAAAACTTTTTCCGATATGCGGATCGCTCAGCCTCGGCCAACCCAACGTCGGCCAAAGCGAATGGTGGAGCCTGACGGGATCGAACCGACGACATCCTGCTTGCAAAGCAGGCGCTCTCCCAGCTGAGCTAAGGCCCCGTTCCGTTCCATCAAAGCCAACAGCCAAACCGCCCCGGCCTCAACGTCAACATGGTGGGCCTGGGAAGACTTGAACTTCCGACCTCACGCTTATCAAGCGCGCGCTCTAACCAACTGAGCTACAAGCCCGAACCTGATCCCCGCCGCCCAGCGAGACAACCCATCTTGCGACAGAGGCCTCAAACCGGACCAGCGGTCCCGCATATCAATGGAAGAAAGAGAAACGTTAGACGGCGCCGACATCCCGCATTGCCGACCATGACTGGTCGTTGATTCTAAAACAGCCGAAGAGCGCCACCCGGTCCGAAAACCAGGATCGTCTGAACAGCCATCCTTAGAAAGGAGGTGATCCAGCCGCAGGTTCCCCTACGGCTACCTTGTTACGACTTCACCCCAGTCGCTGACCCTACCGTGGTCGCCTGCCCCCTTGCGGTTAGCGAAACGCCTTCGGGTAAAACCAACTCCCATGGTGTGACGGGCGGTGTGTACAAGGCCCGGGAACGTATTCACCGTGGCGTGCTGATCCACGATTACTAGCGATTCCAACTTCATGCACTCGAGTTGCAGAGTGCAATCCGAACTGAGACGGCTTTTTGAGATTTGCGCGGGGTCGCCCCGTAGCATCCCATTGTCACCGCCATTGTAGCACGTGTGTAGCCCAGCCTGTAAGGGCCATGAGGACTTGACGTCATCCACACCTTCCTCTCGGCTTATCACCGGCAGTCTCCCTAGAGTGCCCAACTGAATGATGGCAACTAAGGACGTGGGTTGCGCTCGTTGCGGGACTTAACCCAACATCTCACGACACGAGCTGACGACAGCCATGCAGCACCTGTGTTCCAGCCCCTTGCGGGAAGGATCTCATCTCTGAAAACCATACTGGACATGTCAAAAGCTGGTAAGGTTCTGCGCGTTGCTTCGAATTAAACCACATGCTCCACCGCTTGTGCGGGCCCCCGTCAATTCCTTTGAGTTTTAATCTTGCGACCGTACTCCCCAGGCGGGGTGCTTAAAGTGTTAACTGCGCCACTAAGCTGCAAGCAGCCTAACGGCTAGCACCCATCGTTTAAGGCGTGGACTACCAGGGTATCTAATCCTGTTTGCTCCCCACGCTTTCGCGCCTCAGCGTCAGTACCGGGCCAGTGAGCCGCCTTCGCCACTGGTGTTCTTGCGAATATCTACGAATTTCACCTCTACACTCGCAGTTCCACTCACCTCTCCCGGACTCAAGACTTCCAGTATCAAAGGCAGTTCCAAGGTTGAGCCTTGGGATTTCACCTCTGACTTAAAAACCCGCCTACGCGCCCTTTACGCCCAGTTAATCCGAACAACGCTAGCCCCCTTCGTATTACCGCGGCTGCTGGCACGAAGTTAGCCGGGGCTTCTTCTCACGCTACCGTCATTATCGTCGCGTGCGAAAGAGCTTTACAACCCTAAGGCCTTCATCACTCACGCGGCATGGCTGGATCAGGCTTGCGCCCATTGTCCAATATTCCCCACTGCTGCCTCCCGTAGGAGTTTGGGCCGTGTCTCAGTCCCAATGTGGCTGGTCATCCTCTCAGACCAGCTACCGATCGTCGCCTTGGTGAGCCGTTACCAACACCAACTAGCTAATCGGACGCGGGCCATTCCTTCGGCGATAAATCATTCGCCCTCAGGCCGTATTCGGTATTAGCTTAAGTTTCCCCAAGTTATTCCGAACCGAAGGGTATGTTCCCACGTGTTACTCACCCGTCTGCCACTCACCTTGCGGTGCGTTCGACTTGCATGTGTTAAGCCTGCCGCCAGCGTTCGTTCTGAGCCAGGATCAAACTCTCAAGTTGTAGGCTTCAATAAAGAAACCACAGAGAATTTGCTCCGGCTAAGTCATCATTACACCCCTTCACAGAGGTCTCTCTTGACGAGTAACCCAGATCTCTCAAAACCCAACCTAGCAAAACTAAGCCAAATCCCAAGAAACCCAGATGTAACGTAGACCGCCAGATTATCCCATTCGATCGATTGCTCGATCCGCAAGGATATCAGACGCCGCCTACGTTTCTCTTTCTTCCGATTCAAATGTCAAACAGCGAAACTCAAGACGAAAAGCACCCCAGCCCAAAGACCAAAATACCCAAACGACAAAATCCAGCACCCCAGGGCCCTACCCGGTCGCTACCCCTACAAAATAATGCAGAAGATGGATCATCGCCGCCGCAGAACCAAACCTCGTTGGCCCCGCCGTCGATGACCGTCTTCTAGGGAAAGCCGCCGAGCCTGTCAACTCCCTAAATCACATAAAAATGACAGACAGGGCTGAACCCTAGGCAGATGGTGCCTCTTCCACAGGCATAGAACGCGCGCGCGTCTGAGCGTGATCCCGCTGCGTGGGATTGGCGCAACAGTGTCGGATCGTTCACGGGCGAGACGCGCAAAAACGACGATTCGGCCTCATTGTTTAACCTGTCATTCACACCGCCATAGCCCTATGATCGCTAAGATTTTAGGGAACTCACCGATGGACCTGAGCGACAATCCGATCACCAAGATCCTCCTGGCCGAAGACGATAACGACATGCGTCGGTTTCTGGTCAAGGCGCTACAAAATGCCGGCTATAACGTCGCCTCTTTCGACAATGGACTGTCGGCCTATCATCGCCTTCGGGAAGAGCCCTTCGAGCTTCTCCTCACCGATATCGTCATGCCGGAGATGGACGGGATCGAACTGGCCCGCCGCGCGACCGAACTCGACCCCGACATCAAGGTCATGTTCATTACGGGGTTTGCGGCGGTGGCGCTGAACCCCGACAACAATGCCCCGAAGGAAGCCAAGATCCTCTCCAAGCCCTTTCACTTGAAGGATCTTGTGGGCGAAGTGCAGCGCCTCCTCGCAGCCTAAGCACCAGGCTCGACGGAGAAACGCGTCTCACCTCGCTTGAGTGGGACCCGTCTGGCAGCTAACAGAACCATCTCGATCTTTCGAAGGGATGGCGCGCTGACCCACGACCGCTTGACGTCAACCCGCATCGTCGCAGGCAGCCTCGCGGCTGTCGCCCTCACCTGCCTCGTCTTCACGATCACGCCGAGCCTCGATCTCCGCGTCGCCTCGATCTTCGCGCTCGGCAACAACCAGTTCGTCGGTCAGACCCCGCTCGGCAACGCGCTGCGTCGGCTGTTCTACTGGACGCCCTTCTGTCTATTCGCCGTCATGCTCGCGCTCTACGGCATGCGGCAATTGATGCGGTCTAGGATCTGGGCGCCGACAGGCGTCGGCTTGATCTTCATGGCGCTCAGCCTCGCGATCGGGCCGGGCCTCCTGGTCAACACGCTGCTCAAGGATCATTCGCATCGGCCGAGGCCTTATCAGGTCACGCAATTTGGTGGCGATCAGGCCTTCAAACCATTCTATCGCTTCGATGGTGAGTGCCGACGCAATTGCTCCTTCGTGTCAGGAGAAGGCGCCGAAGCTTTTTGGACCCTCGCGCCCGCAGTGCTGGTGCCCCTACCCTGGCGACCGATCGCCATCGCGGCCGCTTTGGTGTTCGGCGCCGCCACGAGTCTGCTTCGGATCGCCTTCGGTGGGCATTTCCTGTCCGACTCAATCCTCGCGGGACTATTGACCTGGTTGGTGATCCTCGCCTGCTGGCGGCTCGTCACACGCCTGTTCGGCGTCAGACCAGATGGCGTCGTCTAGCCTCCCGAGCGAGGCCCACGACACTTAGCGACGACAACAAAGGGACGAGTTCCGGCCAAGCGAGAGTCGATCGGCGACCGGCGACCGGCGCGGGATCGACCATCGTTGCGGCTTGGGAAAGATCGGCCGGAGATCGGGACGACGCAGCCCACCGGCTGAACGAAAAAGAGCCCGGCTTTCGCCGGGCTCCCATTCTAACAAGCAGAGCTGACTGTACGGACGACTTTAGAAGTCCATACCGCCCATGCCGCCGCCGCCACCGCCCATCGGCATGGCCGGCTTGTCCTTGGGGGACTCGGCAACCATGGCCTCAGTGGTGATCAGCAAGCCGGCGACCGACGCCGCATCCTGAAGAGCGGTCCGAACAACCTTGGCCGGATCAACGATCCCGGCTTCGATCATGTCGACATATTCTTCCGTCTGGGCATTGTAGCCGAAGGTCTGCGAGGCATTCTCGAGAACCTTGCCGACCACGATCGAGCCTTCAACGCCGGCATTATCGGCGATCTGACGGATCGGGGCTTCAAGCGCCTTCGAGATGATGTTGATGCCAGCCTGAACGTCCGGGATGTCGCTCTTCAGCTTCAACACGGCCGCCTTGGCGCGCAGCAGTGCAATACCGCCGCCGGGGACGATGCCTTCTTCAACGGCCGCGCGGGTCGCATTGAGGGCGTCGTCGACGCGATCCTTCTTCTCTTTGACTTCGACTTCGGTCGAGCCGCCGACGCGGATGACCGCGACGCCACCGGCCAACTTGGCCAGACGCTCCTGAAGCTTCTCACGGTCGTAGTCCGAGGTGGTCTCCTCGATCTGCGCCTTGATCTGCGCGATACGGCCGTCAATGTCGGACTTTTCGCCATGACCGTCAATGATCGTGGTGGTCTCCTTGTCGATACGGATCCGCTTGGCGCGGCCCAGCATCTGGAGCGTGACGGATTCAAGCTTGATGCCGAGTTCCTCGGAGATCATCTGGCCCTGAGTCAGGATCGAAATGTCTTCGAGCATCGCCTTGCGGCGATCGCCGAAGCCCGGAGCCTTGACGGCTGCGACCTTGAGGCCACCACGGAGCTTGTTGACCACGAGCGTGGCAAGAGCCTCGCCTTCGATGTCTTCGGCGATGATGACGAGCGGCTTGCCGGTCTGCACGACGGCTTCGAGAACCGGCAGCATGGCCTGAAGCGACGACAGCTTCTTCTCGTGGATGAGGATGTAGGGATCCTCGAGCTCGGCAACCATCTTCTCGGCGTTGGTGATGAAGTAGGGCGAGAGATAGCCGCGATCGAACTGCATGCCTTCGACGACGTCGAGTTCAGTCTCAGAGGTCTTGGCCTCTTCGACCGTGATGACGCCCTCGTTGCCGACCTTCTGCATCGCCTTGGCGATCATCTGGCCGATTTCCTTGTCGCCGTTCGACGAAATGGTGCCGACCTGAGCGACTTCGTCCGACGAGTTGATCTTCTTCGAACGCGACTTGATATCCTCGAGAGCTGCCGTCACGGCCATGTCGACGCCGCGCTTCAGATCCATCGGGTTCATGCCGGCTGCGACATATTTGGTGCCTTCACGAACGATGGCCTGAGCCAGAACGGTCGCGGTGGTGGTGCCGTCGCCGGCCTTGTCGTTGGTCTTCGAGGCCACTTCGCGCACCATCTGGGCGCCCATGTTCTCGAACTTGTCTTCGAGCTCGATTTCCTTGGCGACCGTCACACCGTCCTTGGTGATGCGGGGCGCGCCGAAGGACTTGTCGATCACGACGTTACGACCCTTGGGGCCGAGCGTAACCTTGACCGCATTGGCCAGAATGTCGACGCCGCGAAGCATGCGATCGCGGGCGTCGGACGAGAAACGTACGTCTTTAGCTGCCATGTTGATAGTCTCCTGAACCGTAGTTCAAATCTTGAAAGATGGATCGAGGCTCGAGGTCAGCCGACGACGCCCATGATGTCGCTCTCCTTCATGATAAGGAGATCTTGGCCGTCGATCTTGACTTCCGTGCCCGACCATTTGCCGAACAGAACCTTGTCGCCAGCCTTCACGTCGAGGGGGGTCAGCTTACCGCTTTCGTCGCGACCACCAGGTCCGACCGCGATGATCTCGCCTTCCTGAGGCTTCTCCTTGGCGGTGTCCGGGATGATGATGCCGCCCTTGGTCTTTTCTTCGCCTTCGAGGCGCTTGACGACCACACGGTCGTGCAGGGGACGAAAGTTCATGATGAATGTCCTATCGATACGGACCGGGAGCCTTCGCGAAGGCGCCGCGCGGTGCCAAAGCCGAGTGCCGATGCAGGTTGGCACTCTCGTGTGTCGAGTGCCAAAGCAGGCAGCGCCTATCTACGGACTCGCCCGTGAGGTGTCAAGATCGGCTCGCTTTTTGCCGCCGGAACCATCTCAGGACAGGCAGTCTGTGAGAACGAGGCACAGACCCAACGTCGCGACCAGCCAGACCAAGGTTCGAACATAAGGAACGCCGAACCAATAGAGCGGCACATAGATAACTCGCCCGGCCAAGTAGAGTTCAGCCCCCAGCACCGAAAGCGAGCCGTTGCGACCCGCCAGATGCGCGATCGCGACCGCGCCGAGGAACATTGGCAAGGTCTCCATCAGATTGCTTTGCGCTCGGATCAGGCGCGCGGTGCGACCCGAATAGCTCATCACGTCGTCGCGCGGCCCAGCCCCCCACGAGCGCGGTTCCTGCATGCGTTTGCCGATCCCCGCCAAGCCGAGTTGGACGAGAGCCAGGACGATGCTCCAACCCGCCAAGACGAGATCTTGGGTCACCAGATCGTTTTGCGTCACGAGGATTCCTGCGGTTGCGGCTGCGCGAACGGCGTCCTTTTGAGGCTCTTACCAAACGCGTGCAAGAGTGCCGACCCCCAAGATCCAAATAGACCGGCGCGGCAACACCACGAAAACGCTTGCTTTTGATGGCGTGGTAACGACCGCTGGGGTCGCCGGAGCAGACGATCCTGCACCTTTATGGCCCAAGGCACCCGCATGGTCGATGATGCAATCGCCTCAACCGCAGCATGTCGCGCCGGCTCGTGTCGCCTTGTCCTCGCCCCGCGCAGGCGAGGGTGGGTCGATCCATGATGGTTCAGCGACGCCGAGGCCCGGGCGCCATCCTCAGCCGCTTCACCCTCAAGCAAACCAGCACACTGATGGGCTCGCTCGGGCTTGTCCTCATCATTCTCACGTCCAGCTTCATCGTTTGGCACGAGCGTCAGACGCTCTTCGAAGAAGCGGAAGCCCACGCAGAGCAGTCGGCCTATTTTCTCGCCGACCACGCCAAACGCCTCTTCGAGGTCTCGGATATCGCGCTGCACGCGACCTTGAACGCCACCGCCGGTCGCGATTGGGACAACATCGAGCAGTCGAAGGACCTCGGAACCGACATGAGGAGCATGAATGCCATGCTGCCCTATGTGGACGACATCTGGCTCGTGGACGAAACCGGCCGCGTGCGACGAGCCACCGTGCCCGATCTACCCACCATCGTTTCGATGGCCGACCGGGCGGTATTCCGCAACGCCCAGCAGGCCGGCGACAAGCTCATCATCGGCGAGCCGATTGTCGGTCGCGTCTCGCATAAGCCGACCTTTCTAGTGGCCCGACGGATCGAGGCAGCCGACGGACGCTTTCGCGGTTTGGTGGCCGCCTCGATGGCGCTGTCTTACTTCACCGATTATTGGCAGCGGTTGGACGTGCGCAACGACGAGCGGATCGACCTCATCCGCGACGGCACGGGAGAAGTCTTGGCGCGCTATCCCGACCTCAAGACGATGCGGGCCCCTCACACGATCGGCCCCAGCGTGCTGGCAGCGGCGGCACTCGCGCCCGACGATGGCACCTTCGAGCCCGGCCCCCATCAATTCGGCTATTATCATCGCGTCGGCGATCTGCCCGTCTTCGTGGCGGTCGTCTTCCGCGACGGCGTCATCGACGCGCGCTGGCGAGCGTGGCTCTGGCGTTTCATCCCCTATGCGGCTGGCGCCTTCGTGGCGCTCGCCGGCATCATGATGCTGGGTCGCCGTCTGGCGCGTCGCGAGAGCCGCTCGCGGCGTGAGGTCGAAGCCGCACGGGCCATGCTCAGCGCGTCCAACACGCGGTTGGAACAGCGGGTCGCGGAGCGAACGGCCGATTTGCAGGAGACAAACCGTGAGGTGCAGCGGTTCGCCTATATCGTGAGCCACGATCTGCGTGCCCCGCTTGTCAACATCATGGGCTTCACGTCGGAACTGGACGGCCTTCGTGGACAATTATTCGCCGCAGGATCACCGGGCGCTCGAGCCGATGCACCCGACACGGTGAAAGCCGACTTCGATGAGGCGATCGGCTTCATCCAATCGTCGATCGACAAGATGGACAGGCTGATCAAAGCGATCCTCAGCTTGTCGCGTCAAGGCCAGCGGCACTTTCGACCGGAGGCGCTCGACATGGACCGTCTCATGCGCTCGATCGCGGACGGTGTCGCCCACAGGGTTCAGCGCTCCGGAGCCACGATCACGATCGCACCGCTGCCGCGTCTCATCGCAGATCGCATCGCGGTCGAGCAGGTGTTTTCCAACCTGGTCGAGAATGCGGTCAAATATCCGCAGCCGGGGGTCCCCGGTCGGATCCACATCGCGGCCGACGAATCCGCCACGACCGTGACATTCGAGGTGAGCGACAACGGGAGGGGTATCGAGCCGCAGGATCGCGAGCGCGTCTTCGAACTTTTTCGTCGGGCCGGGCAACAGGACGAGCCGGGCGAAGGCATCGGGCTTGCCAACGTGCGCTCGCTGGTTCGAAGACTGCAAGGCACCATCCGGCTCGATAGTAAGCCAGGGCTCGGCAGCGTCTTTACGGTAGTGCTGCCGAAAGCCGCCGACATGACGGAGGACGATGGATCATCATGACCCTACCGACCATCATCATGATCGAGGATGACGAGGGTCATGCTCGGTTAATCGAAAAGAACCTCCGCCGCGCAGGCGTCGAAAACGAGATCGTGCATTTCGGCGATGGAGCCAGCGCGCTCGCTCACCTTTTCCAACAGCGCGGGTTGCCGGCGGATCGCAAGGCTACTCCGCTGCTGATCCTGCTCGATCTCAACCTGCCGGACATGAGCGGCGCCGAGGTGCTGAAACGCGTCAAGGAGAATAGCATCTTGAAGCGGCTACCGGTCATCATGTTGACCACAACCGACGACAAGCTTGAAATCCAACGCTGCTATGACCTTGGCTGCAACGTCTACATCACCAAACCGGTGATTTATCAAAATTTCGCCGAGGCGGTGAGACAGCTCGGGCTGTTTCTATCCGTCATGCAGGTTCCCGAGCCGGCCTGACCTCACGTGACATCCGCCCGTATTCTTTACATCGACGACGACCCAGCCCTGCTTCGGCTTATCGAGCGGCAATTGCAGAGGCGTGGCTATGCGGTCGAGGCGGTCTCGAGCGGCGAGGATGGCTTGGCCCGCATCGCGGCCGGTACGATCGATTGCGTGGCGCTTGACCATTATATGCCGGGACAGGACGGTCTCACGACGCTGCTTCGCATTTGCGACCTGCCCGATCCACCGCCCGTCATCTACGTGACAGGCACCAACGAAAGCAGCATCGCGGTCGCGGCCCTCAAGGCGGGCGCAGCCGATTACGTGGTCAAAGACGTTCAAGGCGCTTTCTATGATCTGCTCGATGCAGCGATCCGCTCGGCGATCGAAAGCACGGCCTTACGCCGGCAAAAAGCGGAAACGGACCGTGAGATCAGGGCGGCACGAGACCGCTTCGAGGCCCTGGCGGCAGAGCGGCAAGTGCTGATGCGCGAGGTCAATCACCGGGTCGGCAACAGCCTTCAACTCGTCGCAGCCTTCTTGCACATGCAGGCAAGTTCGGCCGATGCGGCCACACGCGCGGCATTGGCCGATGCGAACCGGCGGGTTCTGGCGATCGCCCAGGTCCATCGTCGGCTCTATGCGTCGGACGACGTGACGGCCGTTGCGCTGCATCATTATCTGGCCGGACTGATCGAGGATCTTCGCCAGTCCGCCGATGCACAGGAAGCCACGTCGCAACTCGTGCTGCTGGCCGACGAGATCGAGATCAACCCGGACACCGCGGTGACAATCGGCATCATCGTGACGGAACTCGTCATCAATGCGATGAAATATGCCTATCCGACCGGAAGCGGTCCCATCCGCGTGCGGCTCGAGGCCGTGACCTGTCGCCAAACGCGCCTGATCGTCGAGGATGAAGGGGTCGGCAAAGTCGCCACAGAAAAGTCCGGCACCAGGACCGGGATCGGTCGATCAATCGTTAAGGCGATGGCAACAAAGCTTGCGACGACGGTCGAATATCGCAGCGACGGACCGGGGACGCACGCATCCATGCTGTTTTCAAACACCGACAGCATCTAAGGTCTGTTCGATGCCGATAACGGCGGCGCAAGATCGAATGCGCCAAACGTATCTCGACGAGCCTATCTGCTGTAAAATTACCACAGACAATAAAATATAAAAGGGCGCCTCGTTACACAGCTTGCCTTTGCGGCAATGCAGCATAGTATTACCCATGCGACGTTGGTTGTCGCATGCCCTTCTTGGGCGTTTCCTCCCTAGACTCTGGGCCGCTTTTAGCGGTCCTTTTTTTTGGACCATCGCAGGTGTGCTAATTTGACCAGCTCGGTATAAAACGCAAGCCGTCGACCTCAAAAATAGACATTAAATCTGCGATTTTTCCAAATTGCCTTTTTTTTAGTCATAACGTCTACGCCGATTGGCCGAGGCGCCGTCGCGGCGATGGAAGAGACGCTCATCTTGCGCAACCTCTCGACGGGATCAGCGCTTAAAAAAACGGGGTCAGGCGGATCGCGCTGCCATTATGGCGCAAATGATGCTCAGTTCGTCCATGGGAGACGGCGGGTATCGATCCGAAAGGCATTCGACCCGTCGCCGACCTTCCGCTTGTTGAAACTGACGGTGATCCGACGATGAAAATACGCTGCGGCTTCGACATCACATATTTCTGTAACATCCCCACCCCGATGCTCTTTCTTCTCAGCGTGCATCCGTCGCGCGAGCAGGATCTGTTGACGCCACAGCAGATCACCTTCACGCCCCAGGTCGCCTCGCGCGTTTATACGGATGCTTTCGGCAATCGCGTCACCCGCATCCTTGCGCCTGTCGGCGAAACCCGCCTGACCAGCGACTTTCTTATTCGCGATAGCGGGCTTGAAGACGAATATGCGCCTCATGCCAAGGAAATTCCGGTCGAGGAGCTGCCCGACGATGTTTTAGTGTTCCTGCTGGCAAGCCGCTATTGCGACACCGAGGCGTTGAGCAACCTCGCTTGGTCGCTGTTCGGCAATAGTCCGCGCGGATGGCAACGTGTCGAAGCCATCGTGGCCTATGCCAACCAGCGCATCAGCTTCGGCTATGCTCATGCGCGCAACACGCGGACGGCGAGCGAAGGCCATGCCGAGCAGGTCGGCGTGTGCCGCGACTTTGCTCATCTCGCGGTCACCTTATGCCGCTGCATGAATATTCCGGCACGCTATTGCACCGGCTACCTCGGCGACATCGGAGTCCCGGTCGGCGATACGCCGATGGATTTCAGCGCCTGGTTCGAAGTGTTCCTGGATGGCCGCTGGTACACGTTTGACGCCCGGCACAAACATGCTCGGATCGGCCGGATCGTCATGGCGCGTGGCCGGGACGCGACCGATGTGGCGATCTCCACAGCTTTCGGCCCGGCCAATCTCGTCGGCTTTACCGTCGTGACCGACGAAATTCCGGATGATGTGAATATGGGGACCCTCCCCTCGATCGAATCGATAGCAGAGGCCTCCGCCGATGAGCCGCTTCGCAGCCCGCAATCGGGGCGATAAGGCGCGGGAAAGCCCAAATAAAACGATTGATCCCACGTCGCTGAATGTGCGGAGTGCAGCGATCGATGATCGACGGGGGCATGTCGCTGCCCTTGTCGATCGAACCTTGAGACATCCATGTCGGTTTTATCGGTTCGCCATCTGACGACCTACAGCTACAAAACACCGGTTCGCTTCGGCGAACACCGGATCATGTTTCGGCCCCGCGACAGCTATGACCAGCGGCTGATCTCCTCCGATCTCGTGATCGATCCAGAACCTCGACGTCTCCGCTGGCTCCATGATGTGTTCGGCAATTGCGTCGCGATCGCCAGCTTTTCAAAGCCGGCCGCACAGCTGCGATTCGACACGCGAATCGTGCTCGACCACACGCCGCTGAACACACCCGATTTCTCGATAGAGGATTTTGCGCGGACCTATCCGTTCACCTATGGGCCGGACGAGATGCCGGATCTCGCGCGCCTGATCGAGCGACAATATCTCGACCCCGAACACGCGCTCGATCAATGGGTCCGGCGCTTCGTGCATCGTGGACGCGAGACCGAAACTGCCAAATTGCTGATGACCATGACCTACGCGATCAAGGAGAGCTTCACCTATTCCAGGCGGCTTGAACACGGCACACAAGATCCGATCACGACGTTGACGACCCGCAAGGGGACCTGCCGAGACTTCGCGGTGCTGATGATCGAAGCCGCGCGCGCCCTCGGGCTCGCGGCCCGGTTCGTGTCGGGCTATCTCAATGTTCCGTCTGACGCGGGCGACACCTCTCACAAGGGCGGTGGCAACACCCATGCGTGGTGCCAGATCTATCTGCCCGGCGCGGGGTGGGTCGAGTTCGACCCGACGAACGGCATCGTCGGCAACCGCGATCTGATCCGTGTCGCAGTCGCTCGCGACCCGCGTCAGGCCGTGCCGCTCTCGGGCACGTATTTCGGCGACGCCGCCGCCTTTTCGGGCATGACCGTCAGCGTGGATGTCCGCGAGATCGCGCCCTTTCATCCCACCCTGCAAGATCTCGACGATGCCGCGCTGGGCGAAGGACCGCACGACCGCGCTGTCCTGGCCTAAGAGGCGACGCAAGCTGGGCGAACGGATGCGATACGTGCGCGCAATCCAGCCGCTTGCGGCGGGTGTTCGACTGATGGATGCGATATAAAGCGCGATGATCGACAAGCTCGAATATGTCGTCGCTTTGGCGCGTGAGAAACATTTCGGTCGCGCCGCCGATCTGTGCGGCGTCACGCAACCGACCTTGTCGGCAGGCTTGAAGCAGCTGGAAGATACGCTCGGCATCCTCATCGTGCAGAGGAGTTCCCGCTTCTTGGGCTTTACGCCCGAGGGCGAGCGCGTGCTGGCCTGGGCGCGCCGCATGGTTGGCGACGCGCAGGCGATGCGCCAGGAAATCAAGGCGTTGAAACACGGCCTGAGCGGACATTTACGGATTGCCGCGATCCCATCGGCGCTTCCGATCGTCGCAGGCTTGACCACAGGCTTCGCTCAACGCCATCCGGCGGTTCGCTTTTCGGTGATGTCCCGCACGTCCGACGACATCCTGAGAAAGCTGGAAAATTTCGAGATCGATGCGGGGGTCACCTACATCGACAATGAAAGCCTGACCCATGTCCGAATGCTGCCGCTGTATTACGAGCGCTACCGCTATGTGACGGCTCGGATCTCCGCGCCGCCGCGTGACGACACGATCGCCTGGCGTTCAGTCGGTGAACGGCCGCTTTGTCTGCTCACGCGAGACATGCAGAACCGGCGGATTATTGACAAAGTCAGCCAAGCGGCCGGCATTACGCTGTCGCCCCGGCTCGAAACGGATTCGATGATCGTCCTCTTGTCGCATGTCAAAACGGGCTTTTGGTCAAGCATCCTACCAGCCGCCTTGGTCGACCTTTCGGTTTTACCCGCCGACATCGTCGCTCTGCCGATCGTCGGGCCCGAGCTCGCAAATCTGATCGGCTTGGTGGTACCGGATCGTAATCCGATGACCACGTTGGTGCAGGCGCTGTTTGCCGAAACCACGCAGCGCCCGAGTGCTGCCGAAACGGCATAATAGACAAACTCTATCAAGCGACGGTTTTACGACCTTGTTTTTCGCTGACTTATGACAATTCTAAACAGCGAAACAAACAAGCGGAACCGTGATGTCAGGGATCGAAACGTGGAGTGCGGCTCGTGCCAGCGAGATTATCGCCGGCCAGCAACATCTTGATGGTGCAACGCTTCCAATCTTGCATGCACTGCAGCATGCGTTCGGCTACGTCGATCCACAAGCCGTTCACCTGATCGCAGATGCGCTTAATCTGTCGAAAGCCGAGGTCTTCGGGACGATCAGCTTCTATCACGATTTCCGCAGCAAACCTGCTGGCCGCCATGTGCTGAAACTCTGCCGCGCCGAAGCGTGTCAGGCGATGGGAGCGGTGGCGCTACATCAGCATTGCCGGACGCGACATGGGATCGATTGGCACGACACGACGCCCGATGGCGAGCTGACGCTGGAGCCGGTGTTCTGTCTCGGCCTCTGTGCGACCGCGCCGGCCGCGTTGCTCGACGACAAGCCTTTGGCGCGGCTGACGACGGGCAAGATCGACGCTCAGATCGAGGGGCTGTCGCGATGACATCTGTGCTTTACATTCCGACCGATGCGGCCGCTCTCGCGGTCGGTGCGGATGAGGTGGCGGCCGCCTTCCAGGCTGAAATCAGTCGGCGCGGCCTTGATGTCCAGATTGTCCGAACCGGGTCGCGCGGCCTGTTCTGGCTCGAACCCATGATCGAGATCAATCAGGATGGTGGGCGCATCGCCTACGGTCCTGTCGAGCCGGATGACGTCGCAGGTTTGCTGGATGCCGGGCTGATGCTGGGCGGCGACCACAGGCTGCGGCTCGGTCCGCCGGATGAGATCCCGTATCTGAAAGCGCAGACACGGTTGACCTTCGCGCGCTGCGGCCTCGTCGATCCCATTTCGGTCGCGGATTATCGGGCTCATGGCGGTTATGTCGGGCTCGACCGCGCGCTCGCGATGGACGCGACCGCCATCGTCGACGAGGTGAAGCTGTCCGGCCTGCGCGGGCGCGGCGGTGCCGGGTTCCCGACTGGCATCAAGTGGAACACGGTCCGGTTGGCCGTCGACAACCAGAAATATATCGTCTGCAACGCCGACGAGGGCGACAGCGGAACATTCGCCGATCGCATGCTGATGGAGGGCGATCCGCTATCGCTCGTCGAAGGCATGACGATTGCGGCTCTCGCGGTCGGGGCCACCAAAGGTTTCATTTACATCCGATCGGAATATCCGCATGCCTTCGCGGCGATGAACCGCGCCATCCTGGCCGCGACCGAGGCGGGCTATCTCGGGCCGTCGGTGGCCGGTTCCGGTCATGCTTTCACGATTGAGGCGCGGCTGGGCGCGGGCGCCTATATCTGCGGCGAGGAAACCTCGTTGCTCGAGAGCCTCGAAGGGCGGCGTGGGCTCGTGCGTGCCAAGCCGCCGCTTCCGGCCCTCAAAGGGTTGTTCGGCAAACCCACGGTCGTCAATAACGTTATGTCGCTCGCGACCGTGCCGTGGATCATGGCGAACGGGGCGCAGGCTTATGCCGATTTCGGCATGGGCCGCTCGCGTGGGACGCTGCCGATCCAACTCGCCGGCAACATCAAGCAGGGTGGATTGATCGAAACGGCCTTCGGCCTGACGCTTCGGCAAGTGCTGGATCAGTTCGGCGGCGGCACCGCGACCGGGCGACCCATCCGCGCCGTCCAGGTCGGTGGTCCGCTCGGGGCGTATTTTCCCGATCGCCTTTTTGATACGCCAATGGATTACGAGGCGTTCGCGGCCGTTAAAGGCTTGATCGGCCATGGCGGCATCGTCGTTTTCGACGACACGGTGGATCTCGCGCATCAGGCGCGTTTCGCCTTTGAATTCTGCGCTCAGGAAAGCTGCGGCAAGTGCACCCCCTGCCGGATCGGCGCGACCCGCGGCGTCGAGACGATGGACAAGGTGCTGTCGGGCGTCGAGCGCGCCAAGAATCTCGAGCTGATCGACGACCTCTGTCAGTTGATGACCGAAGCCTCGCTCTGCGCCATGGGCGGGTTGACCCCCGTGCCGGTGTTGAGCGCCATCACGCATTTCCCCGACGACTTCAACCGTGCGCCGCTGCTTGCGGCCGCCGAATGAGGACCTGAGCATGGCTCTGATCAAGGAACTCGACACCGGCACCCCGATCCGCGTCAGCGGAACGACCGTGACGCTAACGATTGATGGGGAGCGGATCACCGTTCCGGCCGGCACCTCCGTCATGGCGGCGGCTTCGCTGAAGGGCACCAAGATCCCGAAGCTCTGCGCCACCGATGCGCTGGAGGCTTTCGGATCCTGTCGCATGTGCCTCGTGGAGATCGAGGGGCGGCGCGGCACGCCGGCCTCCTGCACGACGCCCGCCGAAGACAATATGGTGGTCAAGACCCAGACCGACCGACTTGCAAAATTGCGCCGCGGCGTGATGGAGCTTTATATCTCCGACCATCCGCTCAATTGTCTGACGTGCTCGGCCAACGGGGATTGCGAGTTGCAGGATACGGCCGGTCAGGTCGGCCTACGCGAGGTTCGCTACGGATATAATGGCGAGAACCACACCCACGCCCCGACCGATAGCTCGAACCCCTATTTCACCTTCGAATCCTCGAAATGCATCGTCTGCTCGCGCTGCGTGCGAGCCTGCGAAGAGGTGCAAGGCACTTTCGCGCTGACGATCCAGGGGCGCGGCTTTGACTCAAAGGTCTCGCCCGGCGGCATGGATTTCTTCAGCTCGGAATGCGTCTCCTGCGGGGCCTGCGTGCAAGCCTGCCCGACCGCGACCTTGAACGAAAAATCCGTGATCGCCATGGGCCATCCGGAACATTCCGAAGTGACGACCTGCGCTTATTGCGGCGTCGGCTGCTCGTTCAAGGCCGAAATGCAGGGCGACAAGGTCGTTCGCATGGTGCCGTTCAAGGACGGCAAAGCCAACGAGGGTCATTCCTGCGTCAAGGGCCGCTTCGCTTATGGGTATGCGACCCACAAGGACCGCATCACCAAGCCGATGATCCGCGCCAAGATCACCGATCCGTGGCAGGAGGTGACGTGGGCCGAGGCGATCGCCCATGCGGCGTCCGAGTTCAAGCGGATCCAAGCGCAATATGGCCGTGATTCGATCGGCGGTATTACCTCGTCCCGTTGCACCAATGAAGAAACGTATCTAGTTCAAAAGCTGGTGCGCGCCGGCTTCGGCAACAACAACGTCGACACCTGCGCCCGCGTCTGCCACTCGCCCACGGGTTACGGCCTGAAGGTCACGGTCGGCACGTCGGCCGGCACGCAGGATTTCGCCTCGGTCGACCATGCCGATGTGATCCTCGTAATCGGCGCCAACCCGACCGACGGTCATCCGGTGTTCGCATCGCGCATGAAGAAGCGCATCCGGGCCGGCGCCCGCCTTATCGTCGCGGATCCGCGCAAAATCGATCTCGTGAAATCGCCCCACATCAGGGCTGATTATCACCTGCCTCTCAAGCCCGGCTCCAATGTCGCGCTCATCAACGCCTTTGGGCATGTGGTCGTCACCGAGGGCTTGGTGAACGAGACCTATGTCCGCGAACGCTGCGATCTTGACGCCTTCGAAGGCTGGGCCCGGTTCATCGCCGACGAGCGCCATGCGCCGGAGGCCGTCGAAGCCATCACGGGCGTTCCCGCCGCCGATCTTCGGGCGGCCGCGCGGCTTTATGCGACCGGCGGCAATTCGGCAATCTTCTATGGCCTCGGCGTGACGGAGCATAGCCAGGGCTCGACGATGGTGATGGGCATGGCGAACCTTGCCATGGCAACCGGCAACATCGGCCGGGCCGGCGTCGGTGTGAACCCGCTGCGGGGCCAGAACAACGTCCAAGGCTCGTGCGATATGGGCTCGTTCCCTCATGAACTCCCCGGCTATCGCCACGTCTCAGATGACGCGACCCGCCACATGTTCGAGAGCCTGTGGGGCGTGACGTTGCAGAATGCGCCCGGCCTCCGCATCAATAATATGCTGGATGAAGCCGTCGATGGCAGCTTCAAGGGTCTTTACATCCAGGGCGAGGATATCGCGCAATCCGACCCCGACACCCAGCACGTGACGACGGGCCTGCGAGCCATGGAATGTATTGTCATTCAGGACATCTTTCTGAACGAGACGGCGAAATACGCCCATGTGTTCCTGCCGGGATCGTCGTTCCTGGAAAAGGACGGGACGTTCACCAATGCGGAGCGCCGGATCAGCCGCGTCCGCAAGGTCATGGCGCCGCTGGGTGGTCTCGCCGATTGGGAAGGCACGATGGCGCTGTCGAACGCGCTCGGCTATCCGATGGATTACAGCCACCCCGGCCAGATCATGGACGAGATCGCCAAACTGACCCCGACTTTCTCGGGCGTGTCCTACGGCAAGCTCGACGAGCTCGGTTCCATTCAGTGGCCCTGCAACGAGGCGGCGCCGAACGGCACTCCCATGATGCATGTCGAGCGCTTCGTCAGCGGCAAGGGCAAGTTCATGATGACGGAGTTCACGGCCACCGAGGAACGAACCGGTCCGCGCTTTCCGCTGATCCTGACGACCGGGCGCATCCTCAGCCAGTACAATGTGGGGGCGCAGACACGCCGCACCGCTAATTCGTCGTGGCACGAAGAGGACGTGCTCGAAATCCATCCGTTCGACGCCGAGAACCGCGGCATCAACGAGGGCGATCTTGTCGCGCTGGTCAGTCGTTCGGGCGACACATCGCTCAAAGCACGGATCAGCGAGCGGATGCAGCCCGGCGTCGTCTACACGACCTTCCACCACGCTAAGACGGGCGCGAACGTCATCACGACCGATTACTCGGATTGGGCAACCAACTGCCCCGAATACAAGGTGACGGCGGTTCAGGTGCGGAAGAC
Source organism: Lichenihabitans psoromatis (assembly GCF_004323635.1). Taxonomy (NCBI): domain Bacteria; kingdom Pseudomonadati; phylum Pseudomonadota; class Alphaproteobacteria; order Hyphomicrobiales; family Lichenihabitantaceae; genus Lichenihabitans; species Lichenihabitans psoromatis. The sequence goes on along the minus strand of NZ_CP036515.1, from coordinate 2,025,230 downwards.
CAACCGTCCCTCGGACTGGCAAGCCAAGTTCTACGAAGAAGACATCTCCCTGACCCGTATGGCGGCCAAGCTCGAGGCGGCTGAGTAGCCATCGGGCTACGGTGTAATTTGCCGACGATCGACTGATACGACGAGGCGGTGACATCGCTGCCTGTCGCAATCCGTAGCTTCTTCAACTCGGCGACCCAAAGAGGTCGCTCACCACAATTTGGGATGAAACGACTTGAGTATCACTGCCGCGCCGTCCACTTCGCGCCCCGCGAAAACGTCGTTTCTCGATCGGGACCATATCGTTGCCGAGCTCGGTTACAACCGCTGGCTACTGCCTCCGGCCGCTTTGTGTATCCATCTTTGCATCGGCATGGCTTACGGGTTCAGCGTCTTCTGGCTGCCGCTGTCCCGCGCCATCGGCGTCACACAAGCCAAAACCTGCGCCGATCTCACGCTCGCAAGTGCGCTTTTCACCACGACCTGCGACTGGCGCGTGGCTGATCTCGGCTGGATCTATACGCTTTTCTTTGTCTTCCTTGGCCTGTCTGCGGCCCTGTTCGGTGGTTGGCTCGAGCGCGCCGGCCCCCGCAAGGCGGGCCTGGCCTCGGCTCTGTGCTGGTGCGGCGGCCTCGTCATCTCGGCGCTCGGCATCTACCTGCATCAATTGTGGATGATGTGGCTCGGCTCCGGCGTGATCGGTGGGATTGGGCTCGGGCTCGGCTACATCTCCCCCGTTTCGACGCTCATCAAATGGTTCCCCGACCGTCGCGGCATGGCGACCGGCATGGCCATTATGGGGTTCGGCGGCGGTGCGCTGATCGGATCGCCACTCGCTCAAATGCTGATGAGTCACTTCCGCAGTGACACGTCGGTGGGCGTTTGGCAGACCTTCCTGACTCTCGCGGCCATCTATGCGGTCTTCATGGTGGCGGGCGCCCTGGGCTATCGGGTGCCACCAGCACATTGGCAACCGGCCGGCTTCGTTCCGAAGTCGACCACGAATGCGATGATCACCAGCCGCAACGTCGATCTGAAGGACGCTCATAAGACGCTGGCCTTCTGGATGATCTGGGCCGCTCTCTGCCTCAACGTCTCGGCCGGTATCGGCGTGCTCGGTATCGCATCGCCGATGTTGCAGGAGATCTTCTCCGGCCGCCTCATCGGTCACCCCGAACTGTCTTTCGCGCAACTCGACGTCGGACAGAAGGGGCAGATCGCCGCCATTGCGGCCGGCTTCGTCGGCCTTCTGTCTTTGTTCAACATCGGCGGTCGGTTCTTCTGGGCATCGCTGTCAGACCGGCTCGGCCGCAAGACCACCTATGCCACCTTCTTCGTGCTCGGCATCCTGCTCTACGCGGCCGTGCCATGGGCTGCTCAGGCAGGCAGCATGGCTCTGTTCGTGGGGTTCTTCTGCGTCATCGTGTCGATGTATGGCGGCGGTTTCGCAACCGTGCCGGCCTATCTGGCCGACATTTTCGGCACGCAATTCGTTGGTGCAATCCACGGCCGCTTGCTGACCGCTTGGTCGACGGCGGGCATCATCGGACCGGTTGTGGTCAACTATATTCGCGAGGCGCAGATCGCGAACGGGCTGACCGGACCAATGCTGTACAGCCGCACCATGTATATTCTGGCCGGCATGCTGGCGATCGGCTTCGTGGCCAATCTTCTGGTGCGGCCGCTGTCGGACCGCTGGTTTATGGCCGATAAGACGATCCCGACCCCCGCGACCCCGAGGGGTTCGGCTCCTGGCCGCGCGCAGTCCGATCGACCCGATCTCAGCTTCGGCATCGGCGGCGGCGGCTTCACCTCGACGGCGGCCTTGGCCTGGGCCGTTATTCTTCTGCCGATCGCCTGGGGGATCTGGATCACCTTGTCGAATGCCGTGATCCTGTTCAAATAGGCGAGATGTCCGGTTTTCAAAATGCTCCCATCCGCGTGTTGACGTTTGCCGGTGAGATCCGGGACGAGACGCGGTCGGTCGCGATCGAAACGCCGGTGCAGGTGACTTACGCGGATATTCCGTTCGGCGTCATGATGCTGACGCCGGACGACCTCGAGGATTTTGGCTACGGATTCAGCCTGACGGAGGGCATCATCACGAGCCCGGCGGATATCAGGTCCGTCAGCCTCGAGACGCTCGAGGATGGCTTGCGGCTGCGGATCGATCTCGTCGGTGCGCGGCTGCACACGCATCTGGCTCGCAAACGCGCTTTATCCGGACGGACCAGTTGCGGGCTCTGTGGGATCGAGGATCTCGATGCACTGCCTCGCGCTCTGGCACGGCAGGGTCCCGCGCCCACCCTATCGCTCGGTGCGATCGAGCGCGCCGTGGGAGAGCTCGACGCGCAGCAGCCGCTCGGTGCTCGAACACGCGCGGTCCATGGCGCGGCCTGGTGTGGACGTGATGGCGCGATCAAACTGGTGCGCGAGGACGTCGGGCGGCACAACGCGCTCGATAAGCTCATCGGTGCGCTGCTCCGGGACGGTCAATCACCCGACGACGGCTTCGTGCTGATCACCAGCCGTGCCTCCTTCGAAATGGTCGAAAAGGTCGCGACATTCGGGGCGCGCACGTTGGTGGCGATTTCGGCGCCGACCTCGCTCGCCCTGCAGCGGGCCCGGGCGCTCGACATCACGCTCGTGGGTATCGCCCGCCGGGATGGCGTCACGCTGTTCCACGGGGCCGACCGCATCACATCCGACAAGGTGCTTGCATGAACAGCGACGACAAACTCATCCGCATGGCGAACCAGATCGCCAATTATTTCCATTCCTATCCCGACAATCAGGCGATGACCGGCATCCACGATCATGTCGTGTCGTTCTGGACACCCAAGATGCGGCTGAAGCTTGGCGAGGCGCTTGACGCGCCCAGTCTCGATCCATTGGTGCGGGCCGCGTTCCGCCACCCTGTCGAGGCTCCGAACCCCGCCGAAAAGGAAGCCGCAGGTCCGGCGGCCGTGGGTGAGATCGGGGCCAGCGACGCGGGTTGACGCCCGCGTTCGTCTGGTCCACCCAAGGTCCGCGATCAAGCTATGGGAGACCGCCATGACCACACATCCAGCCATCGCCAAAGACCGCGTCGCCGTCATCACGGGGGGCGCGAGCGGCATCGGACTTGCGGCAGCCAAAATCTTCGCGGCGAAGGGCATGAAGGTCATGATCGCGGATCGGCCCGGCGTCGCGCTGCAGGCGGCCGAGCGTGCTGTGATCGAACACGCTCCGAGCGGCTCCGCCGCCATCCGTGCGGTCGCGACCGATGTCGCCAAGGGCGACGAGGTTCTGGCCCTCAAGATCGCAACCTACGACGCGTTCGGCTCGGTCGACGTGCTGATGAACAATGCGGGTGTCGGCATCGTCGGTAAGGCGCTCGACCCCAGCCCCGCGTGGCATGAACTGCTCGGCGTCAATCTCTGGGGTGTCATCAACGGCGTTCAGGCCTTCGCGCATGCGATGATGGCCCAGGGCACCCCCGGGCTGATCATCAACACGGGATCGAAACAGGGCATTACGACGCCGCCCGGCAACACCGCCTATAACGTCAGCAAAGCCGGCGTCCGTGTGTTCACGGAAAGCACGGCGCACGAACTCCGGTCCGTTCCCGGTTGCAGGGTTTCGGCGCATCTGCTGATCCCCGGCTTCACCTTCACGGGAATGACCGGTCAGGATGAGAGACCGGCCGCCGCCTGGAGCGGGGAGCAGGTTGTCGACTTCATGCTCGAGGCGCTTGGCCGGGGCGACTTCTACATTCTCTGCCCGGACAATGACGTCGATCGCGCAACCGATGAAAAGCGGATGGCTTGGGCGATGGGCGACATCATCGACAATCGTCCAGCCTTATCGCGTTGGCACCCCGATTACGCCGAGGCCTTCAAGACCTACATGGGCGGCTGAACCGGAGTTCGCCGCGCCGCTGAGCGGAGGGCAGCTTAACCCTCCGTCGCAGGCGCAGGACCGCGTGTCGTATCGAGCCCTTGGACGAGCGGCATTTTGACGGGACTGCCGCCTTCCGCCGCGCGATAGATCGCCTCCATGATCCGGATATCCTGGAGGCCCTCCTCGCCCGGCGTATGAGGCACGACATCGCGGCGGATCGTGTCAGCGAAATGGTCCATCTCGGTCGCGAATTGGCTTTTCGGCGGATATTGCCGGTGATCGATGCCGTTCACCTGGCCGACCTTGCGCGATACCGTCATCGCGATGTTGTTATACGCAAAAGCATTGTCGAGGCCGATCCACCCCGTCGTTCCCATCGCTTTGAGGGCGCGAGCTTCGTGGATGCTATAACCGCTCGTCCCGACCCCCATGACGCCGGACGGGAACTGAAGGGTGAAATTGGCGAGATCCTCGACTTGTGAGAAACGCGGATCCCCCGTCGGCTGCGTCATTCGGCCGGTGACCTCAACCGGCTCTTCGCCGGTCAGATAGCGGAACGCGTTGTAGCAGTAGATCCCGACATCCGGCAGCGATCCGCCGCCCGCGATGGCCTTGACCTGACGCCATTGGCCCGGCGTGTCGTTCTGCCCATTGACGGCTTGAATGAGCCGCAGTTCGCCGATCTCTTTCTTGCGAACCATCGCGATCGCGGCCCGCTGTGTGGCCTCATATTGCATCCGATAGGCGATCATCAGCTTGACCTTGGCGTCGCGGCAGGCCGCAATCATCCGCTCGGCATCGGCGGAGGTGGTCGCCATCGGCTTTTCGCACAGCACATGTTTGCCGGCCTGCGCCGCACGGGTGACGAATTCGAGATGCATCGCATTGGGCAAAACGATGTAGACGAAATCGATCTCGGGATTGTTTTTGATGCTGTCGAACGAGGCATAATCGTAGAGGGCGCGTTCCGGGACGTTATACTCCGCCGCCACCGCACGAGCCTTCTCGCGATGGCCGCTGACAAGTGCCACGACCTTGACGCTTTTACTCTGGCCGAACCCTGGCAAGATCTCGCCCAAGGACAAATGGCCGAGCCCGACCACAGCCACTCCGAGCCGTTTGGTGAATGGATCGGGGTTTGGCAGCGGTCCCTCCGCCTCGGAGGCCGCATGCAGCGGCGGAAGCTCCACCTTGCTTCCGGTCACGGTGCCGATGGCGTGAGGGTCTTCCGGCATCGTGCCGACTTCGGCCGCTCGGGCCTGAGTGAGCCCGACACTGAGAAGACCGGCCGACGCACCAAGGACGGTTCGACGTGTGAGATCCGACATGCGCGTTCCCTGCTGTTTACGCTTCGCAAGCCGCGCTAAGCAGCTTCCTTCGCAAACACAGAACGGGGCCTTTGTTTCCGGGCTCTCGCCTCCCGTGATGCCATGTCGCGCAGCGGAAACACGGCGGCCGACAACGCGCCGCCGGTTAGGGGGCGAGTTGCGCCTCGATCGCGGCCTTGTCGATCAGCGACCAAACCTCCCTGATCCGTCCCGCTCGAAATGCGTAGGTGGCGTGTTCGGCGAAACGGACCCGCCTGCCGTTGACCTGCAAGCCGAGGAACGTTCCGACAGGGCGGCAGTCGAAGATCAGTCGACTTGCCACGTAAGGGGCTTCGGACACCAGCATCTCCACGTGAAAGACAAGATCCGGGATCTCTGCAACGTCTCGCTCGAGCATGCGACGATAACCAGCCACACCAAGGCTGTTGCCGTTATGGATAACATCCTCATGGACGAACTCGCCGAGCCGCGACCAATCCCGCTGGTTCAGGCAAGCGATGTAGCTCCGGTAGAGTGTGGACAGATCCGTCACCATTCGGACTGCCTCGCGACTTAGCCGGCGCGGTTCACCTGTCCGGTGATCCAGGTCCATTGCGCCTGCATCCAGCCATTGACCCCGCGGAGATTGCGGTTCACCACGTCCCAATTGACCATCCGGCCGTCCGGGACTGTTGCCGAGCCGGTCGTATCGGTCGCCACCAGAGCGGGGCCGGTGGGCTGATTGAGGTCATGAACATAGGCGATGCCGACGGTCAGCAAACAACCGACGATGAGTCCAAAGACGAAACGCATGATCCGGTTTCCTTCTGCTCAAGCTGAAACGAAGCAATTGGAGTCAAAGTTCCGCAAGGTCCATCGACGCGGGCTCACGAGCGACGGCGGAGCTTTTGGCACATGAGCCAGATGAGCAATCTCGAAGCCATGGCGCGCGCCGTCACCGAGCGGGTCTGCCGACGCAATTCAGCGCCCGATGAGGACGTGTCGGCCTGGGTCGACGCGCATTGGTATATCGCGGCGGCGGACCTCGAAGCCGGACTGATCGATGAACAGGGCGAGCCCCTCCCCGGCTACTCGCCCGAGCGTGCCCGCACCGCCGTGGCGGATTGGTTGAGACGCAACCCCCGATGAGAGAAAATCCCGCACCGATGTCAGACGCTCCCCTTCAAGGCCTCCGCGTTCTCGAACTCGCCCGCATTCTGGCGGGACCCTGGATCGGCCAGACCCTGGCCGATCTTGGCGCCGACGTGCTCAAGGTCGAGAGTCCAGAGGGCGACGACACCCGCAGTTGGGGCCCACCCTTCATCGACCAAGGAGACGATTGTTCGGCCGCCTATTTCTATGCCTGCAATCGGGGCAAGCGTTCGGTGACGCTGGATTTCAAAAACGTCGACGACCTCGCGACGCTCCGCGACCTTGCCAAAGACGCCGACGTCCTGATCGAGAATTTCAAGGTTGGCGGGCTCGCCAAATACGGGCTCGACTATGGGAGCCTCAGCCGCAGCAATCCGCGATTGATCTATTGCTCGGTGACCGGCTTCGGGCAGGACGGACCCTATGCACAGCGGGCCGGCTACGATTTCATGATCCAAGGCATGGGCGGCATCATGGACCTGACCGGCGACCCGGCCGGTGAGCCGCAGAAGATCGGTGTCGCTTTCGCCGATATCTTCACCGGGCTTTACGGCGTGATCGGCATCCAAGCGGCCCTTTCTCAACGCGAGCGGACGGGCCTCGGCCAACACATTGACATGGCGCTGCTCGATTGCATGACCGGAGTGCTGGCCAACCAGGCCATGAACTTCCTCGCGACCGGCACGGCGCCGACCCGCCTTGGCAACGCCCATCCGAACATCGCCCCCTATCAGACCTTCCCGGTCGCGGACGGCAATATCATCGTGGCCTGCGGGAACGACCGGCAGTTCGAGCGCCTCTGCGACGTGCTTGGGGAGACGGAGCTTGCGCGCGACCCCAGATTCGTCAGCAATGCGGCCCGCGTCGCTCACCGAACCGACCTGACGACACTGCTGACCAAGCGGACACGATCGATCACGCGCAAGGATCTGCTCGATCGGCTCGAAGCGGTCGGGGTGCCGGCGGGGCCGATCAACACGGTCGCGGATGTGTTCGCCGACCCACAGGTGCAGTCTCGCGCGATGCAGATCGCCCCCGGCGGGATCCCGGGGGTCAGGACGCCGATCCGCTTTTCCGGTGCCGAGCTCAGCCTCGCGGTTCCGGCCCCGACGAAGGGCCAGCATAATGCGGCCCTGACGGGCGCGGCCGGCTGGCCGGCTCGGGATTAGAGGTCGAGGTCCGACAGACCGGGGTGATCGGCGGGCCGAGTACCGAGGGGCCAGTGGTATTTTCGGTCGGCGGCGGTGATCGGCAGATCGTTGATGCAGGCAAAGCGTCGTTGCATCAGCCCATTTGTCGCGAAATGCCAGTTCTCGTTCCCGTAGGAGCGGAACCACTGCCCGGAATCGTCATGCCATTCGTAAGCGAAACGAACAGCGATCCGGTCACCCGTGAAGGCCCAAAGCTCCTTGATGAGCCGATAATCGAGCTCGCGGTTCCACTTGCGGGTCAGGAAAGCCTCGATCGCAGCGCGCCCGTGCACGAATTCGGCACGATTGCGCCAGGCACTATCCTCCGTATAGGCAAGCGCCACGCGCGCCGGATTTCGCGAGTTCCAGCCATCCTCGGCGCCACGCACCTTCTGGGTCGCGGTCTCGATCGTGAAGGGCGGCAGGGGCGGGCGGGTTTCGGACATGGGATCGCTCACTCGACTAAGGTTGGCGGCAGATGGAGCGACCCGGCACGCCGCGGGGCGCTCGTCGCGACGTTAGAACGGTGAGATCAAACCGCCATGACTGCGCGTCACCGAGACCCCGACCCCGACCGTCAGATTATTGGTCAGCGCATATTCAACGCCTGCACCGACCCGCGCCGCCGATTGCAGATCCGACGTATCGTTGAACACGTTGTTGATCGAATCGGATGCCGAATAGCCAAAGCCCGGCCCAAATCGCGGCTTCGCCAGCACGACTCCGGTGGTCACATAAGGCATCAAACGGCCCATGTCGTAACCGACCTTCACGTCGGTTGCCGCAAAGTCATAGCCGCGCACGTACTTCGAGCCGAACAACGATGGCGAATAGCCGGTCGAGCCGTCGATGCCGAGCACGATATGATTCGCAAATTCGTGATCGTAGCTCGCCGTCAGGGCACCGCCGACGCCGGCCCCCTTCTGGTGCTTGCCGCCAGCGACGATCAATTCGGTGCCGACCGACAGTCCGTGCCAGATCGATGGCGTCGGCTCAGGGTCGAGGGCCAGGGCCGGGAGCGTGGGGAACATCGCCGTGCTCGCGTCCACCGCAAGGGCGGGCAAAACAGCGCCCGCGCTGAGACCGGCCGCAACGAACAAAGACGAGATCAGACGAGCCATGAATGGGTCCGGGCCAAGAAGCGATATGCTCCGATGCACGCATCATAAGATGTTTCGGCCCGAGCTCCAATGCCTCGATGACGAGACGCCGTTTCGGGGGCGTCCGAGATCCGTGTAAGGTCCAAGCCATCGCGACGCGAGACCGATATGATCCGCTTTTCCCAATCGATCGCCACGGGTTCGATCCTCGCGCTGCTTGCGATCATGCCCTGCCCTGCGTCTGCGGCTACACAGAGCCAGCCGGCCCGGAGTTGGAGCGGGACGAAATGCATCCGCTACACGGCAGCCTGGTCGCAGACGATCGCGCGCGGCGGCACCAAGGGTCTCGGACTGGACTTCCTCAGCCGCCACGACGCCTTCCTGGCCTCCGGATGCACCGGCCCGCACAACGTTTGCCCGCGCTCGCCCGAAGAGTTGAAGCTTGCCAACGATATGGTGGTGCTGGCCATGAATGCCGGGACAGCGAGTACCTTTCCGCCTTTCGGCTGCGGCCGGTGACAGACCCTACTGGGCGGGCGTGCGCGCCAGCCAATCGAGCAATGCAGAGCGATAGGCGTCCGGATCCTGCATCTGCGGCGCGTGGCCGAGCAACGGGAATTCCACAAGCGTCGCGTGCGGAATGGCCTTGGCGGCCTGCTTGCCGAGCACCTCATAATGCCCGAGCTTCGCTTTGACCTCGGGCGGCGCCACATCCTTGCCGATCGCCGTCGTATCCTTGTCGCCGATCATCAGCAGCGTTGGCATGGTCAGCTTGTCGAGTTCGTAGACGACCGGCTGCGTGTAGATCATGTCGTAGAGAAGGGCCGAGTTCCAGGCGACCGCGACGCGGCCTTCGCCGCGAGACAGGCCGGCCAGCATCTGCACCCATTTCTCATAAGCCGGCTTCCAGGTGCCGCCGTAGTAAGTGGCTTGCTCATAGGCGCGGATGCGATCGGCCGTGCTCTGCATCTCCCGCGCGTTCCACTGGTCGACGCTGAGCGAGGGAACGCCGAGCGCCTTCCAATCCTCGAGCCCGATCGGATCGACGAGCACGAGCCGCGTCACGTCTTTGGGGTACATCAGGCCGTAGCGAATGCCGAGCATACCGCCGGTCGAATGGCCCACCACCGTGATGCGATCGATCTTCAGGCTTTCGAGCAGGGCGTGGGTGTTGCGCGCCAGTTGCTGGAACGAGAATTGGTAAGCCTCCGGCTTGCTGGCTTTACAGAAGCCGATCTGGTCCGGAACCACGACGCGATAGCCGGCCTGGCTGAGAAACGCGATGCTGTTCTCCCAGGTGGCGCCGCAAAAGTTCTTTCCATGCAGCAGCACGGCCGTCTCGCCATTGGCTTTGCCGGTCGGCGCGACATCCATGTAGGCCATATGAAGCGACCGCCGTTGCGACTCGAAGTTGAAATTATGCACCGGATAGGGATAATCGAACCCCTGAAGTTCCGGCCCGTAGACCGGGCCTGCATCGTCGGCGCTCGCGAAACCGCAGGTCAGGAGACTCGCGGCCAGCATCAGGCTCGTTAAAAGACGGGTGGATGTCATAAGCCGATCCTGTTCGGTGGCAGTCTGTGGGGCAACGTCCCGTCTGCGGTGCGGTTGCGGATGCCTGCTTTGCTCGCACGCATGCGGTGTGGCAGACAGAGCCGCAACGAAGGACACCATCACGATGCCGCATCGCTGCGCCTGGGCCGGGCACGACCCGATGATGCAAGCCTACCACGATACCGAATGGGGCGTGCCTGAGCGCGATAGTCGAGCCTTGTGGGAAAAGCTGATGCTCGATGGCTTTCAGGCGGGGCTGTCCTGGTCGACGATTCTGCGGAAGCGAGACGCCTTCCGCGCGGCCTTCGCGGCGTTTGACCCAGAGCGGGTCGCGGCCTTCGACAGCGTCGATGTCGAGCGCTTGCTGCAAGATGCCGGGATCGTCCGGTCACGATCCAAGATCGAGGCCACGATCGGCAATGCACGCGCTTATCTCGCCATGCAGGCTGCTGGCGAAGATTTCGCGACCTTCGTTTGGGGCATGGCAGGCGGCGCGCCGATCGCCCATGCGGGTCATGTCCCGACCAAGACGCCTCTCTCCGAGGCGGTATCGGCGGCCTTGAAGAAGCGCGGCTTCAAATTCGTCGGGCCCGTGATCGTCTATGCCTGGATGCAGGCGACCGGCATCGTCAACGACCATGTGGCCGATTGCTTCAGGTCCGAAGCAGGTTGCGGCGAGGGCTCGCTTGCAAAGTGACCGCAAGGCGGCATGCTCTGCGCCAATTCTAACCGGAGTACGGCCATGACGACTCTCCTTTTTGCCTTGTTGATCGGCGTGGTCGCGGGTCTCCGCACCATGACGGCGCCGGCTGCGGTGACCTGGGCCGTTCATCTCGGTTGGCTTCATGTCGATGGCACATGGGCCGCGTTCCTGGCCCATCCGATCACGCTTTGGGTCTTCTCGCTTCTGGCGCTCGGCGAATTCGTCGCCGATCAATTGCCGAACACGCCGAGCCGCAGGGTTCCGTTCCAGTTCGGCTCTCGGATCGTGAGCGGCGCGTTTTGCGGTGCCACGATCGGCAGTGCATTCGGCAATCTGGTCGGCGGCCTGATCGCTGGTCTCTTCGGCGCGATCGTTGGAACGCTCGCAGGCGCCGAGGCGCGAAGCCGCCTCGCATCCGCATTCGGCAACGACCATGTTGCCGCCATCCTCGAGGATGTGATCGCGGTCGGCGGCGCGCTCTGGATCGTCTCGTCGCTCGGCTAAGCCAGAACAGTCTCGTCAGATCGCTTTGGCGGGTCCGCCCCCGATGAACCGAAGCGTCAGCGGTCGACCCGCGATCGCACCACCGAAGCTCGGGACGAGGGAAACGGGTGTGCAGGCGGAAAGGGATCCGAGCACCGCCGCCACGAAAGCGCGCTTGTCCTCCGGCTCGCCGACGAGTTTTGAAAAGGTGATCCTCGGCTTGCCCAGCACCGCGCCATCGCGCGTCAGGCTCAGCAAAACCGTGACCTCCGAGCCCGTCGAGCGATCGGGTGCCTTGAAACAGTGGGTCAAGACCGGCCCAAGGTCACGCAGCGTCGCGACCGGCGGGGTGGCGCCAGCCGCAACGGCGATCAGAAATGCGCCCCAGACGGGACCCATCGACATGACGACTTCTCCATCGGTTACCAGCCCACAGAATAGACCCGCTTGCCCCCTCGCAAACAACCCTATTGTTGTCAAAGCCACGCTCCCGATGCCCCCTCAGGATCTTCCGACTATCCTTGGGGAGGACTTCCGGATAAGCTCCCACAAACAAGTCTTGCCGCAACGGTATGTCTCAGGAAACAACGGCATGGTCGTGACCATCAAACGAATGATCCTCATGACGGCTTGTGCAACACTCATCTATGGATCGTCGGCGCGTTACTCGGTTTCGATCGCGCAGAGCGAAGTTTTTCCGCAGAATATCAACGAATGCACGACCCTGACCGATCCCGCCAAGCTTCAGCAATGTATCCTGACCAACCAGGGCGGCCGCAAGATGCGCGGGAAATTTTCATCGACGCCGAAATCCGCCGATGCGCCGATCTTTCTCGATAGCGAGCATCCAGGCCGGACGGCACCGGCGCTTTCCATCGCGCCGTGATGGCGCGACCCCGAAGACCCGCGCCGGAGCCGGAGCCGTTAGCGGTCGGGCATCATCAACTCTTGGGCACCTGCAAGGTCGACACCGGAATGGCCGGCGTCAAATTCAGGGTCGAAAGTGGTTCGACTTTATCCCGGTCGAGATAGTCGGCGATCAGCTTCGCGCCGGCGGCCTCGTTGGCGAAGCCCCAGACGTGTTTGCGGGTGCCTTCCATGATGGTGGCATAGACCGCGAGATCGATGGCCTGCCGCACCGCCATCTGGGTCGGTTCGTTTCGCGTCACGCCCGCCTCGACCTGCAGCAGCTTGTCGACCGCGACGAAGCGATAGGTGTTGGCCGTCAGTGCGACCGAATAGATCGTCTTTGAGGTCGTGACGCTGTTGAGCACCTCGCCCGACTGAACCGAGACGACCCGGAGCGCCACCGTCACCACATCTTGCCGATATTGACCGTTGGCCCCGATGCCGAGGAAATTCGCACCTGCGCCCCCCGTGACGATGTTGGAGTCGAAGCCGATGATGCCGCCTTGCAGCAACAGGCCGGCGAAGCGGATCGGTGGCAGCGGCTTGGCCGCGTCCTTGTCGAATTCAATCCGGGTCTGTCGGATCAGCTGCCGTTCCTGCAAAAGATCGTTGAGATTGCCGCGATCGATGACCGTGAACCACTTGCCGTTCCCGGCGCGCTGCAAACTATCGACGAGGTAGCCGAGGCCGCCCTGAGTCACGGCACGGGAGAAAACCGCGACATTGTCGTTCGGTTCGTTCTTGCCGGTGAGGTCGGGAAAGGAATAGACCGCGATGTCGATCTTGGCACGCGGAGGCGCAAGCAGTTCCAGGTTCACGCCCGTGGCCGACGCCGGCGTTACTTTCGGGGCCTGCTCGAACAATTCGGGTGTGCCAGGCTGACAGCCCCCCAGCAGAAGCACCAGCGGCAACAAGGCCCATGTCACGCGACGCATCGATCCCCCAAGCGGCTCTGAAACATGACGTACACTCATGGTCCCGCCGGCACCGTGACATTGGTGATCGTCGTCCCATCGTTGATCGAGACGTTCACGTTGCTGCCGACCCGGTTAAAGTTGATGGTCGTGCCCTGGAACGCGAACGTGCCGTTCTGCTGCGCGTTTTCGCCGAAGATCGCCGAGGTAATCTGATTGGCAAGCGAACTATAGAGTTGGCTGGTCAATTGCTGCGCGAAGATCTGTCCAGCGGTCTGCGTGGTGCCGGAGGTATTGGCGAGGCTGGCCTTCTTCGATGCGGCAAGTTGCGGAAGGTTTTGCGCCTGCGCGACCGACAGCAGCGTATTGCCGTTTAGCGGGCTGCCCCCGAATTGCGGGTTGGTCGGCGTGTAGACGATGCTACCGGCCTTTGCCGGAGAGGCGCAGAGGACCGCGAGGGCAGCCGCAACGGCGAGCGCGGAGCAGCGATGAGCCGGGTTGAGCGTCACAGGCAAACGTCCTTCTTTGGGCCGCATTTTGCAAATCCGACAGAGCAGTATTTCACGACTTTAAGCAATCTGAAGTTGTCGAGCGGCTTGGTCCTCGATGCGTCTGGGCGGTGTCATCGGCGTGCCTGAACAACCGTCACGGTCTTGGCATCACCGACCTGCCGCAGCCCGTAGCTGAGGCCCGACCCAATCTGCGTGGCCACAATCGCATTGCCCTGTCCCTGCACCGCGATCGTCGCCACATCGGCCGAGCCGATCTGCGTGCTGGAGAGACGATTGCCATCCCCGATGGACGTGAGCGATGAGAGATTATCGTTGCCGAGCTGGATCGTGGTGCTGTTATTGCCAAACCCATTTTGCGCGATGCTGGCAGCATTTTGAGTGCCGCGTTGTGTTACCGACGCCACATTGCTCCCGCTCGTCAGGGTCGCGCTGCCAAGGCTCCGGTCGACCGCATAAGGATTGGCAGTGCCGGTCGCATTGGTTGGAATCGCCTGATGCTGCACCAGCAGATAATCCGATACGTCAGTATAAGGGCTCGATCCGTTCACCAAATTCGCGCTTTGCGCGCGCGCAACTTCAGGCGTCACCACCGCACCAACCGCTAGTGCGGCTCCGATGCCGACCAAGGCTCGCCTCATTCGAATCCGCATCATGGCTGTTTCCCCGAAGCTGGAGCGCAATCGATAGATCGACCTCCCATTTCGACCACAAGGCTAATCGCATAAGTCGATCCAGGCTCGAGGCTTAATGCGCCTCCACCGACCATTACGGCTTGCTCCGAGCGGCTCGTAAACGCGCCGCCCTGTCGGATGGTGCTCGAGCCGGCCGGTCCGCCCTTGACGATCGATAACCGGTAGAGCCCAGAAGCCACATTGCGGGTTACGATCTCGCCATGAAAGACGAGCGACGCACCCCGTGTCTCGTCGATGACGGCACAGACGATAGCGGGTTTTGCGTCGCTTGCTTGCATGAAGGCGATCCGGCCAAACGTTGCGCCGAGCCTTCCCTTTCAAGCAGGTCGGCTCGGAGCGCGACCGCTCTTTAGTGCTGCGTCACATGCGCGGTGTTGTTCAGGTTCGACTGATTATAGCTGGTGCTGTTGTTGTTGCTCGTCTGCGCGACCGTGATGGTCTGATTGAAACCAGTCTGCGTTCCGTCGACGTCGTTGCCATTGCCAATCTGCGTCACGACAGCGGTCAGATAATTTCCGTTCTGCAGATTATGGATCGTGTTGTTATTGCCAGTTTGCGCTGCAGAAAAGTTGTCTCCGCCAAAAAGACCGCCATATTGGGCGCTATTGATAAGATTATTGCTGCCGCTCTGCGTCGAGTTGAAGTTATTATACAAATAAGCCGCATTAGATTGCGTGCTTTGAACTGTGTTATTGTTTCCGTTACCTTGAGTAATATTAGCAACTACTCGGCCGGTCTGATCATTGAAAACCGAACTGTTTGACGATGTGGTACCATCAGCGCCCTGGTGAACCGTCAGTTGTGCTCGCTCACGCTGGGTCGAGTTGACCGAGTCATCGCCGGCATATCCGTTGCTGCCCTGATAAATGGCCGCTTGTGACCGATAGCCATATTGATCCGAGACGACACTATTGGCGAAATCACCATTCTGGATGACCGTGATATCGGCGCTGGTCGAGCCCGAATGCTGGGTGACCGTGGCCGAGTTGCTGATCGCCGAGGTGCCATAATACGCATTTTCGGTCTGATCGATGGAGACATTTCCATCGACGCCTGACTGAGTCAGATCCACCACGGCATTGCTGGCCATGGCGGAGCCCGCGATCAGCATGGCCGAGAGGGCCGTCGAAACCAGAAGAATCTTGCGCATCATCAGCTCCCAAAAAGACCATTTCGGCAGCAATCATCGGATTGGCACCATGGCTTCGGCTGTGAGCTATTGATTTAATCAAATCTGCACGCAATCATCCATATAGAGTAAGATGTAATTAATAATTTTTTTAAATGGCCATCTGCACTGCAAAAACGCGACGAGTCCGGCGTGAGCGTCGCCTCTCTTTTTTATAGTCGTGACTAAAACAACACGGCGGCTGTGCCGATGCGTTCCTCATCCTGAATCGTCTTTGACAAAGCGCCGTGATCTTTGTGATCGTGATCGTAGGGGCCGAATCGAAAGAAACTTCTACGTCGCCATTGAGAAAAATGGGCGTGCTTCGACCTTAATAAATTTAATTATTGCTTAAATACTGGTCAAAATGCCTAAATAATATTGCACGCTGTCGTTGCCGCGCGGTACGACATACACGCTGCATTGTTGACGTTCAGATCACGGCAGTAGGGAGGGGAGCGACATGGCATCGACAATCGATAGCCTCTGGATATCATTCCGCACGGCTATCCTTTTGGCGGGCTTTGTCGCCCTCGCAGCAACGTTCGTTGCTTTCGCGGGTCCCGTCGGGGCCATGGACGCGACCGCCCCGATCGCGCCGCCTGCTCAAACCGACACACGGCCCGCGACCGCACCTGCTTCCGGCTGCGACGCCGCCTGCGTCAGGCTCAACACCGATCATGCGGCGCAACTCTGCGCGCCTTTGATCGAGGCGCAATCCCCGACCGATTTCGATTGGCTGAACCGCCCGGTGCCCGGCATCTTCCAGCAGGCCGAGCCGCCGGAAGGACGCGACTTCACGGTTCGCTACCGAGGTGACGTCATTCGTTTTCAGACACCGGATCGCGACTGGATTCGGATGAGCTACGAATGCGCCTACAACGTCGAAACCAGGAAAGTGATGTTCCTCAACCTGCGTCCAGGCCGTCTGGCGGCACAAAAGACGTCGGTGGTGGTTGCGACGATCCTGCCTCTGCCGGTTCATGTTCAGCCGGTGCCACAGATCATGGCCCAGCAACAAACCGCGCCCATGCCCGGAACTCACGGCTCACAATTGCCGACACAGCGTTTCGTACAGCAGCAACCCGCCAAGAGGTTGCCCCCGGCTGTTGGCGAGCCGAGCCCGATTGAAATCCAGCAGCAAATGCCGCGGGTGCGACCGTGACGGACTTGCTCGGCCCCTTGTCGGAAAGCGACGTGACCGACACGATGGCGGCCTTCGGTCTGCTCGGATTCGCGAGCCTACAAATCGGCGGCGACGGCGAGATCCTCCGTCTGAACAGTAAGGCGGCCGCCTTATGCCGTAAGCTGTTCGGGGTCGCTCTCGTGCCAGGGCGATCCGAGACAGCCCAATTGAAGGCCCTCGTGGCCGAAGCCGTGGCGGCGGCAGACCGCGGGCAGCCCTGTGGCCCGAGTGCCTTGGCACGAGCCAAGGGACGTCCGCTGATCGTTCATGTCCTGTCGGTTGAAGACTATGCGACGCCACGCGGCACACGCTTTGCGGCTCTCGCGCTGTTGATCGACCCCGACGAAACCAGCGATGTCTCCGTGCCGATGCTGAGCGGCGCGTTCGGCCTGACCAAGAGCGAGATCGAGCTCTCTCGCAATCTCTACTCCGGCCGCAGCTTGAAGGAGATCGCGAAGCTTCGGCAAACCAGCATCGCGACGCTGCGGGCGCAATTGCGCGCCGTCTTCCTCAAAACCAGCACGAAGCGCCAAGCCGAGCTCGTGGCCTTGATGTCGCGCTTACCGGCGCAACGCCCGGTGTTTCGGAGCGGGCCGGAGCAGGTCGCCACGGAGCGGGGCGCCACGGTCCGGGTCACCGACCTCGCGAGCATCTGTTGACGAAGGGGATTTGCTGCGTTCCGTTCTGGTTGAGACGGAGCGACATCCATCTCATTCGTTACTTCACCGCCGCATTGCCGCCGTCAGCCCACAAGGCTGACCCTGTGACGAAGCTCGCCAGTGAACTGGCGAGGAACAGCGCCGCAGAGGCGATCTCGTCCGGCTGCGCGATGCGTTTCATGGCGTGCAGCCCGGCGGCCCAGTCCTTTTGGCTTTGATCGCCAGCCATCTCCGTATCCACGCCACCCGGTAACAGGGCGTTGGCGCGGATGCGGTGCGCGGCATAGTCAGCCGTGATCCCCTTCACCAACCCCATCAGGCCGGCTTTCGACGCACCTTAGGCTGCCATACCGGGCAATCCGACGCTGGTCCCGACGAAGCTCGATGTGAACACGATAGAGCCGCCCCCACGCTCGAGCATGGCAGGGATTTGGCTGCGCGCTCCGAGATAGGCTGCCGTCAGGTTGGTGTTCAGCGTGTCGTTCCACTCTTCGGGCGCAATGTCGGCGAGCGGTTTAATCGACCCGACCGTGCCGGCGTTATTGATGGCGATATCGAGGCCGCCAAACTCGCGCAGCGCGGTCGACACGGCTGCATCATGGACTTCGGAGAGCCGAATATCACCCGCCGTGACGGCAGCGCGGCCTCCCTCACGGCGAATAGCGTCGGCAAGGTCATCGAGCCGGGATGTCCGTCGCGCGACCAGCACGACGGCAGCCCCCTGCACCGCGAACATCCGGGCGATCGCGTGCCCAATCCCTGTCGATGCCCCCGTTACGATAGCGACCTTGCCCTCGAGTATCATCACAACCCAGCCCCCTTCGAAATCACTGGGGCGATGTCTAGGGGCGCTTCCGCGATCAGCCACTCCGTTTCTTGCGGTCGAATCGGAGGATCGGCACGCGGATCTTGAACGGCGTCAAACCTCGTTGCGACCGCTGCAAGGAGCAAACAACTTTAATCGAATTGAAGTGTCGCTGTTTACGTTGCGATCACCAAGTTGCTTCTCAGATCCCAACGGCCGGACATCGGCTTCGATTCTAGGGGAGTTCTGCGTCATAACGACTTATATTGGCGTTGTTCTCGGAGGTGACTTTGGCACAGGATACAAAATTCGGATTGCCGGGATCGCGTCCTGTCGTGCGACGCCCGGTGACCGCAAGCGATTTGCCGAAATCTGTTTCCGGTCGTTGGACCGCTCGCCGGAAGGCCGAGGTGGTTTCGGCCATCGAGGACGGCGTCCTCTCGTTTCATGAAGCAGCGGCGCGATATCGTCTGACGGGGGAAGAACTGCAAGGCTGGCAGACGACCCTGAAGCGGCATGGTCTGAAAGCGCTTGGAGCGACCCGCGTGCAAAAATATGATCGCCCATGACGAGCACGATCAGGTCGTCGCCGACCAGGCCTTCCACGACGCGCCTCGTTAAATGCGTCGGTCAGGGTGCGCTAGAGTGGGATTGCTCGGCAGGAGCGGTCGCGTGCACGGCCTCACGCTGCAGTGTTTCGATCGCGTGGTCGATTTGCGTGCGTTGACGTTCGAGCCGAGAGATCTGAGTTTCGACTAAATCGGTTGGCACGACTGGAGTTCCATCCGAATTCGTCTTGCCGTTTCCAAGCAACTCACCGATTTCTGTCAGTGTGAAGCCCCAATCACGCACCTTGAGAATGAATTCGAGTCGCTTCATTTCAGTTGGTCCGAAGTATCGACGTGTTCCGACGCGCTCTGGATGCAACAAGCCTCGTTTCTCGTAAAATCGCAAAGTTCGCAATGTCAGATCGTATTGTGCCGCAAGCTCCGCGATACTAAGTCGAGCGGTCTCCGTCTGGTCATACGCCATCGCTGCCTCTATTTCGAACGCATCCTCGAACCATATTAATTATTTGTTTCTAAATTCATATTTTATCTTCTGCTTAAATTCATTGTGGCGTAGAGTCACAGGCAACGTCCGAGTTAGTCCGAAAGATCCATTTCGACTGTCGAGTTGTTTGAAGATGCTTTGAGCGATTAAATCGCGAAACAGAGCCCTTTTCACGACGATCTTATGTCTTGATCGGCGCAGCGACAGCCAGCAGGATAGCTGACCATTCGGTCAAACCCCGATGGTGGACGGGGATACGGAATGATGACTGCGGGTCTGGGTCTCACGGTCGGGTCTGCGGCAGCAGACGCGGCGGCGCGTGTCGAGGATCGTCGAGATCAACGCACCGGCCACGAGCGTCAGACACCCGGTCATCAGCCAATCGTGGTCGCGCGCGACCTCTCGGTGACGTTCGCGGCGACAGACGGGCCGGTTCACGCTTTGTCGAACGTCGACCTCTCGATCGAGCGTGGCGCGTTCGTGTCGCTGATCGGCCCGTCCGGCTGCGGAAAGACGACCTTGCTGCGCGTCATCGCCGACCTCGAACGTGCGACATCGGGATCGTTGACCATCAATGGCCTCGATCCGCAGCGCGCCCGCGAAGCGCGGCACTATGGTTACGTGTTCCAGGCACCCGCCCTTCTGCCGTGGAGAACGGTGGCCGGCAACGTCGCTTTGCCGCTCGAAATCATCGGGATTGACCGGGCCGAACGGGAGCGGCGTGTTGCGGCCGAACTCGACCTTGTCGGCTTGTCCGGCTTTGAGAGAAAATTTCCGTGGCAATTATCCGGCGGTATGCAGCAGCGCGTTTCGATCGCCCGCGCCCTCGGTTTTGCGCCGGACTTACTGCTCATGGATGAACCGTTCGGCGCCCTCGACGAGATCACGCGTGACCAACTCAACCTCAATCTGACACAATTATGGGAGCGGACCGGCAAAACCTGCGTCTTCGTCACCCATTCGATCGCCGAAGCTGTGTTCCTGTCGACCCATATCGTCGTCATGAGCCCGCGACCCGGCCGCATTCTCGATGTGATCGACAGTCCTCTACCTCGCTTGCGCACGCTCGATCTGCGGGACACACCGACTTTCGCGGAGGTCGCGGCCCGTGTCCGCCATGGACTCAAGGCGGGCCATAGCTATGACGACTAGCGCGCTCAGCCGGATCGACGCTCGTCCGCTGCCTCGATCGGGGCACAACACTCACATCATGCCGGTCGCGATCGTCGGAGCCGTTATCCTCATTGTCTGGTACGGCCTGGCACTCGTGCTGAATGGGCCGCAAGCGACCGCTCGACTGGCCCAGACCGGAGCGGCATGGAGCTTTGACGATTTCGTCCGCCAGGCTTTCACGGCGAGCCGCCCGCTGCTGCCCACGCCGGATCAGATCGTCGGGGAACTGGTCAGGACGGTGTTGTTCTACGCGCCGACGGATCCGCACAGCCTGCTCTACCATTGCGGCGTCACGGCCGGGACGGCCATCAGCGGCTTCGTGCTCGGCTCGGTCTTCGGCGCCATTCTGGCGATCGGTATCGTTCATAGCCGCGTTCTCGAGGCCAGCGTCATGCCGTGGGTGGTGGCGTCGCAGACGGTGCCGATTCTCGCGATTGCCCCCATGGCGGTGGTGATTCTGGGCAATATCGGGCTGACCGGATTGCTGCCCAAGGCGATCATCTGCGCCTATCTGTCGTTTTTTCCGGTGACGATCGGCATGGTCAAGGGCCTTCGCTCCAGCGACCCGCTCGTGGCCGAATTATTGAAAACCTATCATGCCAGCGGCCAGCAGCTCTTCTGGAAACTGAAACTGCCGAGTTCGCTGCCGATGCTGTTCACCGGCCTGAAAATCGGGGTTGCGGTCTCGACCATCGGGGCCATCGTGGCCGAATTGCCGACCGGCGGGACGGCAGGGCTCGGCGCGCGGCTGCTGACCGGCTCCTATTACGGCCAGACGCTGCAGATCTGGGGCGCGCTGGTCGCGGCGGCGGTGCTCAGCCTCGCGCTTGTCTACACGATCGCGGCGATCGAACGGCTGCTGCTTGGCCGCACGGGGCAATTGCGATGACGCTTTGGTCGCGGCGCCCCGGCCTTGCCCCACTGCCCGCCGCCGCCTGTGTCGTGGCCATCGCGGCCTTGTTCTGGCCCGTGGCTTGGCGCGGCGTCGCGCCTCCGGTCGACCCCGATGCCGATCCGCTCGATGCCGTCGGCCAGACCACCTGGACGGCGCTCTCGTGGGGGTCGCTACACCCTGCGCTCGCGGTGGCGGCGCTCGTTCTGACCACGTGTCTCGTCTGCGACCTCGTTGTTCGCAAGCGCAGTCGGCGGCCACGCTTAGAAGCCTTGATGCTGACGCCGGCCATTCTGGCTGGTGCCGCGCTCCCGTTCTGGCTGCTTGCCTTCGGGCTCGCGCTCGGCGTGGGGGCTTGGCTGATGGTAGCGGCCGTGATCCTGCTCGTTTGGCGCGTGCTGACGCGCCTCAGCGAAGATCCGGGCTGGGGCCGCAGCCTCGTCGTGCCGGCCGTCTTCGGTATCCTGATACTTTATTTATGGGAAGTGGTGGTGCGCGGCTTCGGCGTGCCGCTGATCCTGCTCCCACCGCCCAGCCTCGTCGCCGTGACGGCGTTCGGCAATGGCGCGATCCTGGCCGGCGATTTTACCCAGACGGTGCTGCGCTCGGCGTTACGCGGCTACCTGATCGGCTGCTCGGCCGGCCTCGCGATCGCGATCCTCTGCGACCGCTTCCCGGCGCTCGGGCGCGGGCTATTGCCCTATGGCAATCTCGTCAGCGCCGTACCGATGGTTGGCATCGCGCCGATCATGATCATGTGGTTCGGCTTCGGATGGGAGTCGAAAGCCGCGGTCGTCGTCGTCACGACGCTCTTCCCGATGCTGACCAACACGCTGGCCGGGCTGGCCACGACAGAGCGGCTCCAGCTCGATCTCATGCGCTCCTACGCGGCGGGTTACTGGCGCACGTTGCTGATGGTCAGGCTTCCCAACGCGCTACCGTTCATCTTCAATGCACTGAAGATCAACTCGACCTTCGCGCTGATCAGCGCCATCGTGGCGGAATTCTTCGGCACGCCAATTGCTGGCATGGGGTTTCGCATCTCGACCGAGGTGGCGCGCATGAATCTCGGGATGGTATGGGCCACCATTCTCGTAGCGGCCGTGACCGGTTCAGCACTTTACGGCGGCTTGTCTCTTCTCGAGCGAGCCGTCACCTCCTGGCACCCGTCCTATCGAGGACGATAAGGGCCACAACCTGCAGGGAAGACCGCGCATGTCGTTCAAGCGAACATCATATCTGGCCGCAGCCGCCGCGGTTCTCGGGTTGGCGGGGGAGGCCCATGCGGCCGACAAGCTCACGCTGCAATTGAAATGGGTCACGCAGGGCCAATTCGCCGGCTACTACGTCGCGCAAGACAAGGGCTTCTACAAGGATGCCGGGCTGGACGTGACGATCAAGCCGGGCGGCCCCGACATCGCGCCCGAACAGGTGATCGCGGCGGGCGGCGCGGACGTCATCGTGGATTGGATGCCGGCGGCCCTGGCGGCTCGCGAGAAGGGCGAGCCGCTCGTCAACATCGCCCAGATCTTCGAGAAATCGGCTCAGATGACGACCTGCCGCGCGGATACCGGCATCAAGACGCCGGCCGATTTCAAGGGCAAGACTATCGGGGTCTGGTTCGGCGGCAACGAATACCCGTTCCTGACCTGGATGAACAAGCTCGGCTACACATACGAGGGCGCCTCGCCAGACGTGACCTTGCTGAAGCAGGGCTTCAACGTCGACCCGCTGCTCCAGAAGCAGGCCGATTGCATCGCCACGATGGTCTATAATGAATATCATCAGATCCTCGAGTCCGGGCAGCTCAAGAAGGCCGACCTCGTGACGTTCAAGTGGCAGGATCAGGGCATCGGCATGCTCGAGGATGGCCTCTACACGACCGAGGCGGAACTGAAGGATCCGACGAAAGCCGACGCGCTCGCCCGGTTCGTCAAGGCCTCGATCAAAGGCTGGGAATATGTGGCGGCCCATCAGGATGAAACGGTCGCAATCATCCTGAAGAACGATACAACTGGCGCGCAAACCAAAGAGCACCAGACCACCATGGTGCAAGAGATCGTGCCGCTGCTGGAAGGCTCGAAGGGGGTCGGCTATCTCGACCCCGCCGATTACAAGCGCACCGTCCAGATCCTATTGGACAATAAAGTGCTGACCACCGAGCCTAAAGGCGCCTGGACCCACAAGATCTATGACGCCGCAACGAAGCCCTAAGGGGCGCCAAAACCTAGATCGAGTAATCCTCGAACGAATGTTCGTGGCGGGACGTGACGAACACCGTCTCGCCCGCCGCGAGGCGCAACTGGCGGCTCTGCTCGGCCGTCAGTTCCGCGTCGATCGTGTCGCCCGTATCGACGCGATGCAGTTCGACCCGGATCGTCGGCCCCGCAACGCCGATATGCCGGATGGTGGCCGGAAAGCCGCCACCGAGATCGGTGCGGGCGATGACCACATCATGCGGGCGCACCAGCGTCATTCCGGGCTTTACGCCCCCGTCTGACAGAGGCTTGGTGGCGACCACATCCGACGCCGCATCGGTGTCGCGCCGCGCGCCGAACAGGTTGTAGGCTCCGAGAAACTGAAAGACGAAGAGGCTCGCGGGATTGTCATAGACCTCCTGCGGGGTCGCGAATTGCTCGATCCGCCCCGACCGCATGACGGCGACCCGATCGGACACCTCCAGCGCCTCTTCCTGATCATGCGTCACGAAGATCGTGGTCACATGGATGGTCTCGTGCAAGCGCCGCAGCCAGCGACGAAGCTCCCGCCGCACTGTGGCATCGAGCGCGCCAAACGGTTCATCCAGCAGCAGCACGCGGGGTTCGACCGCGAGGGCACGCGCCAAAGCGACACGCTGGCGCTGGCCGCCCGACAATTGCGCCGGGTACCGGCCCGCCAGCGACTGCAACTGGATGAGGCCCAGCAGTTCCTCGACCTTGGCCGCAATGGCGGCGTTGGTGGGGCGCGCGCGCCAGGGCTTCGAGCGCAACCCGAAGGCGATATTCTCGAACACGGTCATGTTCTTGAACAAAGCATAGTGCTGGAACACAAAGCCGATCCGCCGGTCGCCGATGCCTTTGGCCGAAATATCCTGCCCGTCGAACAGGATCGCGCCGCTGCCGGGGTCGGCCGCCTCCATGCCGGCGATGACGCGCAGCAAGGTGGTCTTGCCCGAACCGCTCGGCCCGAGCAACGCCACCAGTTCGCCTGACTTGATCGACAGGTCGACGTTTTTCAAAACCTGCGTCGACCCAAAGGTCTTGGTGATCCCGCGGACCTCGATGCTCATCGAATCGTCTCGTTCTGCTGGGCGAGCGGCACCACCGCGCGACCGCGCGCCGCCTTGATGTCGATGACGGTCTTGATCACGAGCGTCACCACCGCCAGCAAAGCCAGCAGCGACGCCACCGTAAAGGCGGCCTGATTATCATATTCGTTCCACAGCTTCTCGATGCGAAGCGGCATCGTGTCGTTGGAATCGACGTTGCCCGACACGACCGAGACGGCGCCGAACTCACCGAAGGCCCGCGCGGTGCACAGGATGATCCCATAGAGCAAAGCCCAGCGGATATTGGGTAACGTGACGGTTCGGAAGATGCGCCAACCGCTCGCCCCGAGCGAGAGGGCGGCCAATTCCTCGTCGGAGCCTTGCGTCTGCATCAGCGGGATGACCGCTCGGGCCACGAAGGGGAACGTCACGAAGATCGACGCGAGCGCGATGGCGAGCGGCGTAAAAATGACGCCCTCATAGCTGCGCGAAAACGTGAGGGGCCAGACGTGTCCGGCAAAGCCCTGCCACGTCAGCGAGGTGGGGTCGGGCCAGGTGAAACCCGTCGCCCAGGCGCCGAACAGCCCGCTCCGCCCGAGCAGCAGCACGAAGACGAGACCGGCGATGACCGGCGAGACCGAGAACGGGAGATCGATCAGCGCCACCAATAACGCGCGGCCGCGAAAGCGAAATTTGGTGACGCACCAGGCCGCCATCAGGCCAAATACGATGTTGAGCGGGACCACGACGACCGCGATGCCGACCGACATCCTGATGGCGCCCCAGGTCTTTTCGACCTGCGCGCGTTTCATCGCCGCGCGGCGCTTGTCGAGGATCGTCTTCGGCGGGGGGCCGCCGCTCTCCGTGCCGAACGTCTGCACATAGGCGTCGACGCCCTTGCTGAACGCCTGGGTGAACACATTGGCGACCGGCAGCACGATGAAGAGCGTCAGGAACGCGATCGAAAGGGCGATCAGCGTGACGCGGACGATGCGCGGTTCCTCGATGCCGGTTTTGACCGGACCCGCCAGAGCACCCCCAAGCACCGGTGCGGCTGCCATCTAGACCAATCCTCGCACCATCAAGCGATCCTCCGTCGGCGCACCCAGGCCTCGAAGCCGTTGACGACCAGCAGGATCATCAGCGACGCCCCGAGCAGAACGACGCCGATCGCGGTCGCCTGCGCGTAATGAAAGTCATCGAGCTTCGTCACGATCTGCAACGGGGCGATCTGCGACTTGCCCGGAATGTTACCGGCGATGAAGATCACCGAGCCATATTCGCCAACGGCGCGCGCGAAGGCCAGCGAGGATCCGCTGAGCCAAGCCGGGAAGATCTCCGGAAAGATGACGCGCCGAAAGATCGTGAACGGGCTCGCCCCGAGGCTGCGGGCCGCAAGTTCATATTCGGTGTCCCACTCCTGCAGCACCGGCTGCACGGTGCGGACCACAAACGGCAGGCCGACGAAAATCAGCACCAGCACGACGCCGACATTGGTGTTGGTATAGGCGAAGTCGAGCCCCGATAGCGCGTCCGCCGGCAGCAAATCGGGCCGCCCGACGAAGCTGCCGAGCCGGTTCAGCGCGCCCACGATATTGTCGCCGAGACCGCCGATCCAGCCGGTCTTCAGATAGAGGTTGCTGAACGTGAGACCGGCAACGGCGGTTGGCAACGCGAAAGGAAAATCGATTAAGGCATCGAAGATGCGCCGACCGGGAAAGCTGTAGCGAACCAGCACCCAGGCCACCATCAAACCGAACACGGCATTGACGAGCGCCGCGATGGCCGATGCGCCGAACGTCAGGCGGTATGACGCGACCACCACTGGATCGCTGACCGTTCCCCAGAATTCCGCCCATGTCAGTTGCGTGGTCTTGAACACCAACGCCCCGAGCGGGATCAGCACCAGCAGCGACAGATAAAAGAGCGTGTAACCGAGAGTGAGCGAAAAGCCCGGGATGACGCGCGGCGTCGCGCTCATGCGCGCCGCTCACAGCGGAGGGGTCTACCGATCCTTATTGGCCTTGTCGTCACGCATAAGCCTTGGCTCGACCACGATCGGTTCTTGCGAACCGCGGACAAGCCGTCAAGCGCTGTCATTGGGCTGCCCGACCTTACTTCAGCGGCTTGTAGAGAGCATCGAACACCCCGCCATCGGCGAAGAAAGTCGCATGCGCCTTGGTCCAGCCGCCGAAGGTCTCGTCGATCGTGAAGAGTTTGATGGGCGGCAGATCCTTGCTGTAGCGCGCGAGAGCTTCGATGTCGCGCGGGCGGTAATGAAGCTGGCCGATCGTGTCCTGCGCGTCCTTGGTGTAGAGATATTGCAGGTAGGCTTCGGCGGCCGCACGGGTTCCTTTTGCATCCACCACGGCATCGACGACCGCGACCGGCGCTTCGCCCAAGATGCTGACCGAGGGATAGACGATCTCGAACTTGTCGGCGCCGAACTCCTCCAGCGCCAGCCAAAGCTCGTTCTCCCAATTGACCAGCACGTCGCCGATCTGCTTTTGGGCAAAGCTGACGGTCGAGCCGCGCGCGCCTGTGTCGAGCACCGGAACGTGGCTGTTGTAGAAAGTCGTGATGACGGTGCGGGCCGTGGCATCATCGAGCACCGGGAAGGCCGTCGCGGCCTTGGCTGCGGCTTTCGCCTCGTCGTTGCCGGCCACGGTCGACAGGTCATGCGTCTTGGCCTTGGCGACAGCGCCCCACAGCGCCAAAAAGGCCCACCGTCCGCCACCGCTTGTTTTCGGGTTGGCGGTCACGACCTGCGCGTCGCTCTTGGTCAGGTCACTCCAATCCTTGATGCCCTTCGGATTGCCCTTGCGGACCAAAAACGCAACGGTCGACGTGTAGGGAGAGGCATTGTCGGGCAGCCGGTCGCGCCAGCCCGGCTTGATGAGCCCGGCCCGCTCCATGGCCGTCACGTCCCAATCGAGCGCGAGCGTCACGACATCGGCCTTAAGGCCGTCGATCACCGAGCGCGCCTGTTTGCTCGAGCCGCCATGCGATTGCTCGATCGTCACCACCGTGCCGGTCTTGGCTTTATAGTCAGCCGCGAAAGCCTCGTTGATGACGCTATAGAGTTCGCGGGTCGGGTCATAGGAGACGTTGAGCAACTTGACGTCCTGCGCGGCCCAGGCCGGAACGCCGACGTGAGCGCTCGCAACAATCGCACCCGCTCCAGCGATAAGGCGGCGTCTCGTCAGCATCGAAATCTCCTTGGCGACCAGCGATGGCATATCGATCGTTCCTCACTTGCGATCAGTCTATAAAGCTTGTCAACTTTGTGTGTGGAGGATGCGATGCGGGGCTGCAAGTCGATCGACGACCATCCTCGACAGCCGCCGCGCAATTCAATATCGAGCCGAGACGACTTACGAAACGCATGCCGCATCACCACGCTGGAAAGCCTCCTCCGATGAGACGAACCGATGGCTTAGTCACGATCGCGGTCGCGCTGGTCTGGTTCGCGCTCGACGTTTCGATTGCGAGAGCCGAGATACCCCTCCCCGGGAAACTCGCGGGGGCTTTCGTGGCCTGGGGACCAGAGGGTCGCGAAAGCAATATGGCGCTGTGGGAAGCGCGGCTCAATCGGCCACTTTCATCGGTGCCGGCGCTCGACTATTTCGGCAAATCCACCTGGGACAGCTTCGGCGAGACGGCCTTCTTGCCGGCCCTCTGGAAAGCCGCCAATCCGACCCGCCGGATGGTGTGGTCAGTGCCGTTGACCATGAAGGGAACGCCGCTTTCCGATGTCGCAGCGGGGCTCCACGATCCCGAATTCCGGCAAGCCGCCATGGCGATCGCTGCGGCACAACCCAGCGCCGTGATCCGCTTCGGCTGGGAGATGAACGACAAGCAGACCGCGTGGTTTGCCGGGCCGGATCCGCAAGCCTATGTGGCGGCCTTCCGCCATGTGGTCGCGTTATTTCGCGCCGTCTCGCCCCGCTTTCGCTTCGATTGGTGTCCGAGTTGGGGGGCGCAAGATATGGCGGCCGACCTGGCCTATCCAGGCGATGACGTGGTCGATACGATCGGGCTCGACGTCTATGATTACGCCGACCACAAAAGTCCCGAGGCACGCTGGACCGCAAGCGTGCTGGAGGCCCCGTTCGGTTTGACCTGGCAACGCGATTTCGCGCAACGACACGGCAAGGACATGAGCTATGCCGAATGGGGCGTCGGGCAGGCCGGCGATAACCCCTCTTTCGTGCAGCACATGACGGACTGGTTCCGCCAGAACCAAGCCCACATCGCCTTCGCGATCTATTTCGACATCGCCGGCGGCGCCTGGCCGAGCCAAATCGACGACGGCACATTCCCGCGGTCGCAAGCCCTGTTCATGCGCCTCTACGCCCTGCCCTGAGCGCCAGCCCACATTTTAGCGCGATCGCATCCGGCTCCACTGCCGCTCGAACCACAGCGCAACGCGCTCAAGGCGCGGCTTCAAGGGCGGGAAATCCTCTCCAAGAAGCGCGAAGCCAAGGGGCAGCATCCAGAGCCCGAGAACCGGCAGGATCGACAGACACCCGCCGAGGATGAACAAACATCCAGCGACCAAACGCAGCCAGCGCCGCGACGGCACACGGAGCCATTCGACGCCTCGCCTGACACGATCCGGCAGCAGCGTGAGCGAGCGGCTGACCCGGTCGTCCCAGGCGGCCGACAAATCCGTTGCAGGGCTGCGGTCCGGATCAACCTCCGACTGAAAGCCGACGGGGGACGCAGAAACCGGGGCCACCGCGTGGCCCCGGTCGAGATCGTTAGCGGTCAACGGTCATCGGCTCCGCCATCGTGCCAGGACCGTCCGAGCCGGGCCTCGTCGGGGCGCCCCAACATGGACTTGATTTCGGCGAGTTGACGATACTCGGCCGGGTGGGCCACGCCGTCAGCCGGAATGATCTCGCGACAGGCCGCTATGATCGTGCTGACGGCGTCGCGGCGATTGGCGACAGCCATCAGTTTTTCGCGGGCGATCTGCTGGGCGACTTCCGGATCGAGCCTGAAATTCGCTTCGTGGACAGCGGCCTCGTCGGCGATATCGTGGCGCGACAAGATCGACATCGCCGGGTTGCCTCGCAGGATCGAAAACATCCTTTGCCGTTCGGCGGCAGCAACTTCACCGTCGGCATGCGCCATCAGCGCGTAGGCGGCGACGAGCGCCTCCATCAGATCGGCGGCCCGCGACAGGGCCGCTTCCGCTGCGACCGATTGATGATCGCGGCCATTGCCTGCTTTGTTCAAGATCTCTGACAAACAAGTCCTCCATGGAAGCACGAGTTTCCGCGCTAAAGAACCAATCTGGTCAAGTCATGGGAAAGATGTCGCCAGACCCGATGCAGATTGGCAAACCCGATTGCGGGTTTCGCGCAGTCTGATCCGACATCGCGCAGTCGAAACTTCGACATACGCCAGAGGGGCCCGGATCAACAGTCAGAATGTCGCAGCGTTTCTTGTCCGAATCATGGTCTCGTCCCAGCGATCTTGCGGCGGCGGCGTGACCCTTGTCGGGCATCTCAGTCGAGGACGGCCGGACGAAACTGGAAAGTCTCGAATCGCCCCAGAGCGTCCTCGACAAGCGCCTTGTGGCGTTGCGGCGAGCCCAGGCCGACCCACGTCCATTGCTGGATCAACAAAGCTCGCTGCTCCCGGTCGGTTTTGAGATCGATCACGGCCACGACCTCGTCCCCGACCAGAACCGGCAGAGCAAAATAGCCGAAGATGCGTTTCTGCTTCGGCACATAAGCCTCGAAGCGGTGATCGTAGCCGAAGAACAGCTTCAGTCGTTTGCGCTGGATGATCAGCGGGTCGAAGGGCGAGAGGATGTGGGTGAGGTCTCGATCCGGACGAGGCGGCTCGAGCGCGGCTGGTTCGGCCCAATGCTGGGTTTTGCCCTCGCCCTCGATCACAACCGGCACCAGCGTGCGCCGTTTGACTCGCGCCGCGATCAGGGCAGCAATCTCTGGTTTGCGCTTGGCATCGAGGTGGCAGATCGACTCGAGGCTGACGAGCCCTTGCGACCGAAGCGCGCGGTCGAGCAGATAAGCCGCGATCTGACGCTCTGTGGCGGGCTTCGGCAAGGCATCCCAGCCAAAATGACGCGGTGTCAGATCATAGGTTTTCAGCATGCCGACCCGTTCGCTGATCGTCAGATCGCCGGCGTAGAAGGCCATCTGAAGCGCCCGCTTGGACGGTTTTCGGCTTGCCCAGGCATGATCCTTCTCGACCAGGACATCATCCTCGATATCGCGGATCGTCAGGGGGCCGCCGGTTTGGATCAAGGTCAGAACCTTCCGCATGTCCTCCCGGCTGACCGTTTCAAACCAGGTTTTCGGGTCCCGCTTGTGCTGCCTCATCGCCGGCACGAAAAACCGCATGTCTGCTGTCGGCACATAGGACAGGGCATGGGTCCAATATTCGAATGATGTTTTTTCGATCGTCTGCGCTCGATGCAGGTGCCCGCGCCGGTAATCCGGGATCCGGCTCCACAGAATGTGGTGATGGCACCGCTCGATGACGTGAATGGTATCGATCTGCACATAACCGAGATGGTCGATCGCGGCCTGAGTCGCTGCAGCGCCCGAGCCGAACGGAGCGGGACCATCAAGCCTCTGCGCGTGAAGCCATATGCGGCGCGCGAGCGACTGATCGAGGGCGATGGGCGTCATTGGTGTGCGCGGCATGAGCGATCGACCGGACCGTGATGAAGCGGTTTCCGTCGGCCGCATCCTTCACACTCCCATGATTCTCTCTTTTGAACGAAGAGCGGCCGGACTCCAGTGCGCGCGATCAGGTGACATCCGCGCTGTCGACGATGATCGGAGCTCGCTCTGTCATGCGTTTGCAGCATTTTGGCCTGGAAAACATGCTCGCCTAAAAAGCATGCAGTTAAAATTAGTGCCTAATTATTGCTCTTTACGCTGTATGAAGTGCCATAATGTTGAAAATATATGAAAAACGTCATGCTAAATCATCATAACTGGTGTGAGAACTCGTCTGTGTTGCGCCGCACCAATGAGGCTTACATAGGGTCAGAACAATCGGACCAGACGGTTTAGACCGAGGTCCGGCAAGACGAGTAAGAACCATGATCAAGGCCCTCTACGTTTCCTTCAAGAACTGGCGCAGCAGCCGCGATGCGATCACCGAATTGCATCGCCTGACCGATCGCGAACTGGACGACATCGGTCTGTCGCGCGGCGAAATCGAAGCAGCCGTCAAGACCGGCATTCGCATCTAAACAGAATGCCGACACGCGGCGGCGACGCCCTTGGGCGCGACGCCGCAGCGATTCGATGAAACAGAAAGCCAGGCGACTCGCGTCGACCTGGCTTTCTGTTGTCGATCTTATGGAGGCCACGACCGAAGCACGAGGCTCGATGATCGTGGCTGACGGCGTGGTCAGGCGGCTTTCTTCGGCCGTCCCCGACGCTTCTCGACACGACCGTCACGGTTTTCGGTCGACATCGCGTCGTTTGCCGGCGCCTGGATCGTTTCGAGAGCGGCAGCAACCGTCTCGCCGTTGCGCGGAACGCCGAGACCGCTTTCCTTCGCGAGCAACGACCGTGCGGCCGCATAGGCCGGCGCAACCATGGGGTAATCGCGCGGCAAGCCCCACTTGGCGCGATATTGATCCGGCGTGAGGCCGTAAGCGCTCTGTAGATGACGCTTCAACGATTTGAAGCTTTTTCCATCTTCGAGACAGATCAGATAGTCGTTCGTTACCGATTTTTTGATGGAGACAGCAGGTACCAAATCCTGCACAGGCTCTTTCGGCTGCTTCGGCGACGCAATCGCAGTCAGCGACGCATAAACCGTGGTGATGATATCGGAAACATCTCCCGCGTGGACTGCATTGTTGCTCACAAAAGCGGCAACGATATCTGCGGTCCATTCAAGGACTTGGTGTCGATCGAGGTTGGCCAATGATTTCTCCTTGCTTGCAGACAGCCTCTATTGGATGACGCATCAAATTGCAAGATAACAGAAAGTAATCGGCATCTTACGAGGCGCGTGGCTTGGGTGCGACACGTCGCAAGAACAGCGATGACTGGATGATGCGAACGAAAATCGACAGCGGCATCATGTCGACTGTGCCGCGCCTCGGCGAGCGTCGTTAATCTCTCGCTCGAAGAGTTATGCTATGCATCGCACCAATCTCGAGAGTGCGATCGCCGTGTCGTTAGCGCTTCTCATTCAAAGGGCGAGCAGTCTTCTCGGGGTCGAGCCGCCATGTGGCTCGACCATATCCGATCCTGCTCAAGGGAGCGGTGATGCTGCAGCGAGCAGAATCGACGTCCACCAAGGCTTTCGGCCGATTAGGCGAGAGCATCGCCGCGCGTCGATTGCTGATGGGCATCCTGGCTGTTGGATTGCTGGCGATCTGTCTTGTCTTTGGTCTCGTCATGCACGATGCCCGCCGCGACGTCAGCAATGAGATCCAAAATGCCGCCGGAAATCTGGCATCGACAGTCGCGAGCGATGTCGATCGCAATCTTCAATTGATCGACGACGGCCTTCTGTCGATCACCAAATTGTGGAGCAATCCAGCCGTCCAGAACTTGGATCCGAAGCTGCGCGACCTCGTTCTCTTCGATAGCTGGCTTGCGTCGGATGAGAATGTCTCGATCGCTGTTCTCGACGACACGGGTTTCATTCGCGCCGCCTCCAAGGCTTCGATCCGCGCGACGAGCTCGTTTCAGGACCGAGAATATTTTCAAGTCCACAGCGGCACGAGAGATGTTGGTCTGTTTGTCAGCAAGCCCTTCGTCAGTCGTCTCACGGCCACATGGATGGTCGCTCTCAGCCGCCGCATCGATCATGCCGATGGCAGCTTTGGAGGTGTCGTGGTCGGCTACATCAAGCTGAGCTACATCACCACGCTCTACCAAGGATTGAACCTTGGTCCTGGCGGGGCCTCGACGCTGCTCCGAACCGATGGCACGATCATTCTTCGCGAACCTTTCGTGAACGCTGAAATTCGCCGCAATATCCGCAATGCCGATAATTTTGCGATTCTCAATTCGGCGCAAAAGGGACATTTCGAGGGGTTGTCGCCCATCGCCGGCGAGAGTCGAATCGTGTCGTTTCACCGGATCGGCTCGCTGCCGCTTATCCAGGTCGTCGAAATCCCGGGCGATGCCGCTTATGCGGCATGGTGGCGAAAGGCGCTGATCATCGGCGCTATCCTGGCGCTGCTCTGCATCGGCTGCCTGGCGCTTCTGATCTTGCTCAACGGAGAAATCGCGCGTCGTGCGGCTGTCGAAACGACCTTGGCTCGTCTGGCCGCAACGGACCCGTTGACCCAATTGGCCAATCGCAGGCGCTTCGTCGAAGCGCTGGATATCGAATGGCGACGCGGCATCCGGGATCGTTCTGAGCTGTCGCTTCTGATGATCGATGCGGACCACTTCAAAGACTTCAACGATTCCTTCGGGCATCAAGCGGGCGACGAATTGCTGAAGAAGTTTGCGACCTGCATGTCGAGCAATTTACGACGGCCGGCCGATCTTGCCGCCCGATACGGGGGTGAGGAATTCACCATCATTCTTCCGGCCACCGACGCAGCGGGCGCCTTTCAGGTCGCGGAAAACATTCGCGCATCGATCGCAAAGCTGCGGCACCCGCATGTCGCATCGGGCAACAAAACAGCGACGGTCAGCATCGGGATCGCGACCTGTCAGCCGACGCTTGGTACAGACAGCGACATCCTCATTGCGGCGGCCGACCAGGCGATGTATCGCGCCAAAGCCGACGGTCGAAATTGCTGCCGGGGCGATCGGCTCCTGAGCGCGGCTTAAAGTCGAACGCCATGCCGATGCTTGGCGACGCGCGCGACGCGCGCGATCTCCGCATCCCGTTCGTCGGCGCTCCATCCCAGGACGTCACCCGCCACCGTGGCGAGTTCCGTCAAAGCCTTGATGTCGAGGCGCCCGGAAAAGGCAATCGGCAGGCGGCGAAACACGAGATCGTCGAGGGTCACGACCTGTTCGTGCCGAACGATCCAGCGAATTTCGGCCTCGGTATAGCCGGGAAGGCTCGCCAGCGGCATCTCCGGAGAGCCATCGAACGATGCCAGCATGGCCTCCGCCGTGGTGCCATAACGGTCCAGCAGAACGCCGGCGCGCGCCGGCCCGATCCGGAAGGCCGCCGCAACGCCCGCGATCCAGCCCCGTTGTGCCGATGGCGTGATCGGATAGTCCCGACCTCCCCCGATCGGCTCGAAGGTCGTGTCGCGACGTCGCTGTCGTCCCACCAAGCCGAGCACGACATCGGTCGTATCGGCCGAGAAGGCGCGGAACGTCGTCCATTTGCCGCCGATCATCGACAGCACCGGAACGCTGCCGCCGGGCAACATATCGCGCGCCAATGAGTGATCGCGGCTGATCTCGCCCGGATCATCGACCTGAGCCGCCGGCAGCGGGCGGATGCCCGTGTAGCGGTAGACGATCTGCTCTCGGGTGACAGACAAATCCGGGAACACCTCGCCCAGCATGCCGAGCATGTAATCCGCCTCGCTATCGTCACAGACGACATCGTCCGGATTATCGGCCTTGATGTCGGTCGAGCCGATCAGCGCGCGGCCGAAGAACGGATAGACGAGGCAGATCCGGCCATCGGAGGAGCCGAAATAAATCATGTGACCGTCGATCTGGCGGACCAGTTCGGGATTGTCGACGACGAGATGCGACCCCTTGGTGCCGCCGATATAGGCCTTGTTGAGCCCCACCGCGTGGTTGACCTGATCGATCCACGGCCCGGCCGCATTGACCACGACCTTCGGCTCGACCGCGCTGGCGGCACCGGTGACCTGATCGGTGAGGAGAATGCGACCGTCGGCAAGCCCCGTGACCGCCACGTGGTTCAGCGCCCGCGCACCAGGATGAGCCTTCTGCCCATCGACCACGAGCTCGTAGCAGAGCCGTTCGGCCTGAGTGACGCTCGCATCGTAATAGGTCGAGGCTGCCACGATCGATGGATCGAGCTTCGGAAAGCGCCGCCGTGCCGCGGCTTGGAGCATCACGCCATGACGCGGCATGACGCGGTGCTTGCGACCGAGCCAATCGTAGATCGCCAGCCCGACCTCCACGATCAATAAGCCTCGATCCGCCATTTTGGCCTTGCGCCCTAAAAAGCGTTTGATCGAGGGCAGCAGGCCGCCCGCATAGGACCTGATCGGGACCATGGTCGGCAGCGGCTTGACGAAATGCGGCGCGTTGCGGAGCAGCAAATTGCGCTCGCGGGTCGATTCAGCGACGAGCCGGAACTCGCCCGTTTCAAGATATTTCAGCCCGCCGTGAATAAGGCGCGAGGGCGCCGCGCTGGTGCCGCCGCACCAATCGCCTTTGTCGACCAACAGGCAATCGACGCCCTGCAGAGCGAGATCCCGGAATGTGCCGGCACCGTTGATCCCGGCGCCGACGATCAGCACCGGTACTTTCGGATCGGCCGTCAAACGGCGCAGTGTCTCGGCACGGACCGCATGCGGATCAGGGTGGGTCATGAGCGACCGTCTCGGCTGGAGGTCATCGGTCCGGCGCTGCCGGCCATCTCGGCCCAGAGTGGTCGAACGGCCTCAACCAAGGCGCTGTAGCGCGCATAGCGCTGGCTGAGCAGGGCGTGCCGTTCGGGATGCGGCTCGTAACGCGCGGCGGTACGGCAACAGGCCATGGCGGCCTCCGGCAGCGATCCATAGAGCCCGACGCCGACGCCGGCCGCCATCGCGGCACCGAGCGCACTCGCCTCCGGTGCTTCGGCGATATCGACCGGCAGACCGAGCACATCGGCGAAAAATTGTGCGAAACGCGGGACTGACGATCCGCCGCCGGTCACACCCGCGCGGTGGATCGGGAAACGGGACGCCAGAGCATCGGCGTGAAAGCGGTGATTGAACACGGCACCCTCCATCACGGCACGCAGCATATCGGCCCGTGTATGCCAGGAGCGCAGGCCGAAGAAGCTGGCACTCGCCGGCCCGTTATAGGGCGATCCATAGAGAAAGGGATGAAACAGCGGCGCATCCGCCGTCGCGGCG
Source organism: Lichenihabitans psoromatis (assembly GCF_004323635.1). Classification (NCBI taxonomy): domain Bacteria; kingdom Pseudomonadati; phylum Pseudomonadota; class Alphaproteobacteria; order Hyphomicrobiales; family Lichenihabitantaceae; genus Lichenihabitans; species Lichenihabitans psoromatis. The sequence continues at coordinate 1,988,606 of NZ_CP036515.1, read as the reverse complement.
ACCGCGAGATCGGCGTCGAGGCGGGTCCAGATCGATGGCCCCCCAAGCCGCGCGTCAAGCTCCGCCGCGTAGCCTTGGCGCAGAAACCAATCCACCGTGTTGGACGATGCGGGCGAGATCGACATGTTCATCCATTGGCCGAGCCGCAATCCGGCGCGGGCCGACCAGCGCGGATCGGAGACGAGATGATCCGATAGCGTTTCGTTGATGCTGAAGGTGCCGGCCGTGATCGAGAGGACGCCCGCCTCGAGATTGCCGAGCCCGACCGCTCCCGCCGTCACGTCGTGCAACCCACCCGACACGGGTGTTCCTGCCAGGAGGCCGGTAATGGCGGCGGCCTCCTGAGTGACCACACCGATGCGGCCGCAACTCGGCAGGATGGGGGGAAGCGCTCCGCCAAGATCATCGAGCCCGAACAGATGGAGGATCGCGGGGTCGTAGGCTTGCGTGAGCGGATCGGTGAAAGCCGTGCTCGCATCGGTCGGGTCCGTCGCCACGACGCCGGTCAGACACAGTCGAAGCCAATCCTTGCAGAACAAGACATGACCGATCCGGCCGTAGCGTTCCGGCTCATGCCGCTTGATCCAGGCCAGGAGGGCCGTCGCCGCAAAGCAGGACGGTCGTTGCGCCGTCAGGCGCAGGGCTTCCTCAAGCCGACCATCGCGTTCCCAACCGGTGACGATCCGATGCGCCCGACTATCAACCGATTGGATGCCGGCGCCGAGAGGCGTGCCCGCTCTGTCGATCAGGTAAAGCCCGTCGCCATGACCCGTGACGCCGACACAGGAGATTGCGCCCGGATCGATGCCGGACTGTTGCAACACATCTCGAATGGCTCCCGCCGCAGCGGCCCACAGGCTCGGCATGTCCTGCTCGACGTGACCCGGCAAAGGCGTGCGCGGATCCGTCCTCCCGGTCCCGGTCGCGACCGTCCGGCCCGCTGGATCAAACAGGACCGCTTTGATGGCGGTGGAGCCGCAATCGAGCCCGAGCAGCATGCGTTCCCCTTTCCCGACGACCAAATCACTTATATCGCCCGACGAGCGCGACGGTGTATTTTGCTTGACGTGTAACATCGCAATGTTACGTTTGTCCTAGAGAATGTGATTTATACACTCTGGCTCGAAAAACGTCACACCAGATGACGATGCCAGCGAGGAAACGTTGTGATGGATCAGCGATCAGCCGATCAGCCGAAGCAGGAGGAACGACCCACCTCTCACGCCGCCACGCCGGACGCGCTCCCGTCTGGTCCGGCGCTGGCGTTCAATGGCCTGTTCAAAGGCTTCGACGGAATCCCGGTGCTGCGCGACATCACGGCTCGGTTCGAGCCGGGCACCGTCAACGTGCTGGCGGGCGAGAACGGGGCCGGCAAATCAACCCTGTTCAAGATCATATCGGGCCAACTCGCGCCCGATAAGGGGATCCTGACCATCAAGGGCGTGCCGGTCTACGTCTTCGATCCGCGCCACGCCCAGCAGCTCGGCGTTTCCATCATCCCGCAGGAATTGCTGCCCATCCCAGACATGAAGGTGTGGGAGAACCTGATGATCGGGCGCGAGAAGACGTCTGTGTTCGGCTTCCTGCGTCGCGGCGACATGGTGGCCGAGGCGCGTCGTCTGCTCGAGGAATTCGGTCTCGACATCGACCCGCAGGCCTCGATGCGGCGCCTCGGTGTGGCCTCGACCCAGATGATCGAGATCATCAAGGCCACCTCCCGCGACAGCAGCATCGTGCTCATGGACGAGCCGAGTTCCTCGCTCAGCACGCGCGAAACCGAGCAGCTGTTTCGCGTGATCCGCGTCATGCGCTCACGCGGAGCCTGTATTCTTTACACAAGCCATCGCATGGAAGAGATCGAGCAGATCTCCGATACGGTCGCGATCATGCGGGATGGGGCCTTCATCCGGCACGACCCGACCAGCGCCCTGACGGAGCGGCAGATCATCGCCGACATGGTCGGGCGCGACGTCCCGGATCTGTTTCCGGACCGTAAGCTCTCACGCTCCGACCGTACGGTTCTGGAGGTGCAGGACCTGCGGGTCGCAGGTTACGGCGCATCGACCTCGTTCAGCGTGAAGGCGGGCGAGATCGTCGGCCTTGGCGGCCTCGTCGGCGCCGGCCGCAGCGAATTGCTTGAAGGTCTGTTCGGGCTGCGGCGCGCCACCGGCTCGGTTTCGGTCGATGGCCAACCGTTCGGGCTCGGCAATCCCGCGGCCTCGATCCGGCGCGGCCTCGCCATGGTGCCGGAGGATCGCAAGCTCGCAGGCGTCCTGACGTCGCTGTCGATCCTCGACAATGTGACGCTGCCGCATCTCGATCGGTTCACCAACGCGGCCGGTTTCGTCGACCATGCGGAGCGCCGTACCCGCACGCTGGACGTGCTGGGGCGCACCCGGGTCAAATATTCCAAGCTGACGCAGACGCTCTCTCATCTCAGCGGCGGCAATCAGCAGAAGATCGCGATCGCGCGCTGGCTCGTGACCGGTACGCCGAAGCTGCTGATCCTCGACGAGCCGACGCGCGGCATCGACGTCGGAGCCCGGAGCGAAATCTACAAACTCGTCCAGGAACTTGCCGATAGTGGTGTCGCGGTTCTGCTCGCCTCCTCCGACATGCCCGAACTCATCAATCTTAGTCATCGCATTTTGGTGATGCGCGGCGGCGCCATCGCGGGCGAGTTGTCCCGCGACGAGGTGAGCCAGGAAGCCATCCTGCGTTTCGCCATGGGAAAGACCAAACATGCAGCCTAGCGACGCTCCCGTTTCGACGGCCGCCCTGACGGTCCCCATGGCGCCGCCGTCGCGCTTCAACCTGCGCGACCTGTTGCTGCGCTACGCGCTCGTGCTGATCCTCATCGTCTTCGTCGGCGTGCTCGGCGTCTCGAACGGCAGCTTCTTTACACTCTCGAACTTCAACGTCGTTCTGCTGCAGGTTTCGACCAATGCGCTGCTGGCGACCGGGGCCACCTACGTGATCCTGACCGGAGGCATCGACCTGTCGGTCGGCAGCGTCGTCGGGATGGCGGGCGTCGCGGCCGCCCTGGTGGCGCAGCGGGATGGCGTCGGCTTCACGGTGGCGGCGGTGCTGACCGGCGTGCTGGCCGGCGGCGCGATCGGCCTCACCAATGGTTTGCTGGTGGCGGTCGCCCGCGTACCGGCCTTCGTGGCGACGCTGGGCACGATGACGATCGCGCTCGGCATCGCCTACGTCCTGAGTGACGGCCAGCCGATTTCCGGCCTGTCCGACCCGTTCCTTGCGGTCAGCGGCGACATCTATGGGTTCCCCGTGCCGGTGCTTCTGATGATCCTGGCGGTGCTCGGCTCGTGGATCCTGCTGTCGCGAACCCGCCTTGGCATGCACATCTACGCGACCGGCGGCAACCCGCAGGCGGCGCGGGTCGCGGGTGTCGATCTCCGCGGTATCCGGCTGACGGTCTATACATTATCGGGGTTGCTGGCCGGGTTAGCCGGCGTCGTGCTGGCCTCGCGCGCCACCGCCGGGATCTCGACCACCGGCGCGGGTTACGAGCTCAATGCCATCGCGGCCGCCGTCATCGGCGGCATCAGCCTCATGGGCGGTCGCGGCAGCATCTTCGGCACGGTGTTCGGCTTCATGATTATCGGCGTGCTCGATAATGGCCTGAACATCCTGAACGTTTCGCCCTTCTACCAGCTCATCATCAAGGGCGTGATCATCATCGGAGCGGTCTTCATCGACTCCACCCTGAATCGGAAAGACGACTGATCGTCTGACCGTGGACGACCCAAAAAAACACTGGAGGAAACATCGAATGACGCATTCAAGGCGCAGCGGCTTGGCCGCGCTTCTTCTGGCGGGCGTGGCGACCCTGATGGGCGCGCCGGCTCAGGCCGACAAAGCTCACCCCACGATCGGCTTCACGGTCTATAACATGACGTCCTTCATCGCCTGGGGCAAACAAGGCGCCGAGGCCGTCGCCAAAGCCGGCAACGCGACGTTGTTGTGGCAGAGCGCGAAGGACGACGTGAATACGCAGATTTCGCAGATCCAGCAGTTCATCAACCAAAAGGTCGATGCGATCGTCATCGTTCCGGTGAACTCCTCCACGCTCGGTCCGCAGATCGATCAGGCCGTCAAGGCCGGCATTCCGGTCTTCGCCACCAATGCCAGCATTTCGGGTCCGGCCGCCAAGCAGCTCGTCGCCTATCTCGGGCCGGACGATGTCGCAGCCGGCGAACAGGAGGCTCAGGCGGTCGTCGACGCGCTCAAGGGCAAGGGCAATGTCGTGGTGCTGCAGGGCCCCATCGGCCAATCCGGCGCGACGGACCGCACAACCGGCGTGCAGAACATCCTGGCCAAGAACACCGGCATCAAGGTCCTGGCGATGCAGACCGCCAACTGGGACCGGACGCAGGGTTATAAGCTGATGCAGGATTGGCTCTCGCGCTATGGCCAGGACATCAATGGCGTGATCTCCGAAAACGACGATATGGCGATCGGTGCCGTGCAAGCCCTCAAGGAAAAGGGCATGAACGGGAAGATTCCCGTTTCCGGCGTCGACGGCATCAAGGATGGCCTCCGCGCCCTCCGTTCGGGCGACATGGTCCAGACCAATCTGCAAAATGGCGCGCTCGAACTCGGCGAAGCCATGCAGGTCGCGATCGACTACCTGAATGGCAAGAAGCCGCCGGCCCTCATGATGCTGAAAATGCCCGGCATCACCAAGGCTTCGGTGGATAAGTATTACGACCAGTTGTTCGACCATTCCGACAAGTTCATCGAAGGCTTGCCGGAGCTGGTGAAGCAGAACCTCGCCTCGGGCGACTATGCCAACCAGTAAACACTAGCCTAGCCGGGGGCGCATTCTGTGTCCCCGGTGCCGACCTGAACTGGAGCTAGCCTTGCCGACGAGCGCGGCGGACCCTCTCACCTCCGACCCGGCCCGTGGCGCACGCGCGATCGAGAACCGGCGCAAGCTGATGCTCGAGCAGATCATCCGCTCGGGCTCGGCGCAGGTCGACGAATTGGCGTCCCGCTTCGGCGTCAGCCGCATGACCATCCATCGCGACCTCGATGCCCTGGCCGAACAAGGCATGGTTCGCAAACAGCACGGCGGCGTGACGCTGCACGAGTCGAGTTCGGTCGAGAGTAGTTTCGGCTATCGCTCGCATCTCGCCGAGCGGCAGAAGACCGCCATCGCTCGCGCGGCGGCCGCGCTGGTCCATCCCGGTCAGACGTTGTTGCTCGACGAATCGACCACCACCCTGATGATCGCGCCGCATTTGTCCCGCCTGACGCCCTTGACGGTGATCACCAACGGCCTCGCCATGATCGACCGGCTGAAGGAAGCGCATGGCATCAAGCTGATCGCGCTCGGCGGAACCCATAATGCGCGGCTGAACGCGTTTTTCGGGCTCACCTGCGAGACCGTCATCGCGACGCTGCGCGCCAACACGGTTTTCATGTCGACCTCCGCCGTTTTTGGCGGCGTCGTCTTTCATCAGGACGATGAGGTGTTGAAGATCAAACGCGCCTTGATGAGCGTCGCCGACCGTAGGGTCCTGATCGTCGATAGCAGCAAGTTCGGCGTCACGGCTCTGAACCGGCTGATCGGTCTCGACGCCTTCGACGACGTCATCACCGACGATGGACTGCCGGAGGCCGAGCGACAACGCCTTCGCGACCAGAAGGTCAACCTGACCGTCGTGCCGTGCTGATCACCCGCGCCTGACATCTCCACCACGTCACCGAACCAGAAAGGAAACTTCGTGTCCGACGACTTCACCTTCGACAAGGCCTTTTCGCTGACCGGCAAGACCGCGGTCGTGACCGGCGGCGCGAGCGGCATCGGTCTCGCGATCGCGACTCTGTTTGCCGAACGCGGCGCGCGGCTGGCCCTCATCGACCGTGACCCAAAGGTCGCCGCCGCCGCCGCCGCGCTCGTAGGACACGGTCATCTTGGGATCGAGGCGGATGTCGCGGAGGATGGCGCGCCCAAGCAGAGCATCGATCGGATCGCGGCGGAGTTCGGCCGCATCGATATCCTCGTCAACAATGCCGGAGTCGCGCGCCTTGCGCCTGCCGAGGAGGCGACCCGCGCCGATTGGGATCTCACGATGCAGATCAATCTGACGGCGCCCTTCCTGTTTTCGCAGGCGGCGGGCCTGCACATGCTGAAGCAGGGCTCCGGCCGCATCATCAATCTGGCGTCACAGGCCGCCTCGGTGGCGCTGCAATCCCATGTGGCCTACTGCACCAGCAAGGCCGCGATCGTCGGCATGACCAAAGTGCTGGCCTTGGAATGGGGCCCGAAGGGCATCACGGTCAACGCCATCAGCCCGACCGTCGTCGAGACCGAACTCGGGCGCAAGGCTTGGGCCGGTGACATCGGCGAGGCCATGAAGAAGCTCATTCCGTCTCGCCGCTTCGCCCAACCGGAAGAGATCGCGCTTGCGGCGTTTTATCTCGCGACCCCGGCCGCCGCGATGATCAATGGCGCCGATCTCGCCATCGACGGCGGCTACACCATCCAATGACAACGAGGACCTCAGCATGAACCGGATCATCAACGATCCCGATAACGTCGTCGAGGATGCGCTCGTCGGCCTCACGGCAGCGCATGCGGATCTTCTCGCCCGCACCAGCCATAACCGGGTCATCCGCGCCGTCGCGGTCCCGCAGCAGGGCCGCGTCGGCATTGTGACGGGCGGCGGATCGGGCCACGAGCCCGCTTTCGTCGGCTTCGTCGGCCCGGGGCTCGTCGATGCCGTCGCGATCGGCGAGGTTTTCGCATCCCCGACCGCCCGCGCCTTCGAGGCTGCCTTCAAGGCGGCGGATGGCGGGCGCGGCGTCGCTTGCCTCTATGGCAATTACGCCGGCGACAACATGAACGTCAAAATGGCGGTACGGCTGGCCGAACGCGAGGGGCTGACCGTCAAGACCGTCGTGGCCAATGACGACGCGGCCTCGGCCCCGGTGGACCAGCGATCAAAGCGGCGCGGCGTGGCCGGCGAGGTGTTCATGTGGAAAGCGGCGGCGGCGCTGGCCGCTGAGGGCGCCGATCTCGACGCCGTGATCGCGGTCGCCCAGAAGGCGATCGACAACACCCGCAGCGTCGGCATCGGCCTGTCGGCGTGCACGATCCCGGCCGCTGGCAAGCCGAATTTCATCATCAAGGACGGCGAAATGGAGGTCGGTATCGGCCATCATGGCGAGCCGGGCATCGCGGTGATGCCGACCAAGCCCGCCAAGGATATGGCGGCCCTGATGCTCGACACCATCGTGCCGGACCTACCGTTCGAGCGCGGCGACGAGGTTGCGGTGCTGGTCTCGGGCCTCGGCGCGACGCCCGTCATGGAGCTCTACATCCTCTATGGGCACGTCGTCGAAATCCTGGCGAGCCATGGGATCACGATCCGGCATCGCTTCATCGGCAATTACTTCACCTCGCTCGAGATGATGGGCGCCTCGATCACCGTGACGCGGCTCGATGCGGAACTCGACCGCCTGATCGCCGCCCCGGCGCATTCGATCGGCTTGACCGTGACAGGAGCTCAATAATGGCCGACAGCGTCGATCTCAAAGCCGCCGGACCCATCCTCGACGATATGGTCACGGCCATTGTGGCCCATGCGGCCTATCTCAGCGAACTCGATGGGGCGACCGGCGACGGGGACCATGGCGTCAACATGAGCAAGGGTTTCCGCATGACGGGCCAGAAGCTCGCGGCATCGCCGCAGAGCCTCGGCGATGGCTTCGCGACCTTGGCCGAAACGTTGCTGGACGAGATCGGTGGATCGATGGGGCCGCTCTACGGCAGCTTCTTCCTCGACATGTCGACCTTCCTGAAGGGCAAGACGAGCCTCGACCGGGACGACTTCGGGCGAATGCTGCACAAGGGCATCGCGGCCGTGACCGATCTCGGCGAAGCCAAACCGGGCGACAAATCGCTGGTGGACGTGCTCGCCCCGGCTTCGGCCGCGTTCGATGCGGCGGCGGCGCGCGGCGAGACCTTCGCGGCTTGCCTCACGGCGCTCGAGACGGCCGCCGATGCGGGCTTTGAATCGACCCGCGACATGGTGGCGAAGATCGGCCGGGCCAGCCGCCTCGGCGAACGGTCGCGCGGCTTCCACGATGCGGGCGCGGCCTCCTGCCGGCTGCTGCTGCGTGCCTTGGCCGAGGGGCTGAAGCAACGATTGTAAACGACGCGTCGTCCGCGATGTTGTTTGTCGTGCCGATCGACGCGCGGCGGGAACTCGCGACGGGGCATGGTCATTCGGTTGTGGCTCAGGCACAGCTATAAGCCTCCAGCCCAACCGAGGACCTCTCCATGACTCATCCCCTTCCGCGACGGTTTCCGATTGGGGCGGAACTCGTGCCGGATGGCGTGTCGTTCCGGGTCTGGGCGCCATCGCACCAGCGTGTGTCGGTGGTGCTCGATGGTGGCGAGCATCCGCTCGCGGCCGACCAGGACGGCTACTTTGCCGGAACGCTCGCGGGCCTCGCGGCTGGCGCGCGCTACCGGTTCCGGCTCGACGATGATGCCATGCTATATCCCGATCCCGCCTCGCGCTTTCAGCCTGAGCGCCCGACGGGACCCTCGCAGGTCATCGATCCCGCAGCTTTCGGCTGGACCGATCAGGCGTGGACCGGCCTGACCATCAATGGTCAGGTGCTGTACGAAATGCATATCGGCACCTTCACGCCAGAGGGAACCTGGGCCGCCGCCGCCAAGAAGCTGCCGTTCCTCAAGGATGTCGGCATCACGGTCGTCAACATGATGCCGGTCAACGACTTTCAGGGCCGCTTCGGTTGGGGCTACGACGGCGTCGACCTGTTCGCGCCGACCCGTCTATACGGCGAGCCCGACGACCTCAGAGCGTTTGTCGACGCGGCGCACAGCATCGGCCTCGGCGTGATCCTCGACGTCGTCTACAACCACATCGGACCCGACGGGAATTTCCTCAACACCTTTGCCAAGGACTACTTCACGGATCGGCATAAGACTGATTGGGGCGAAGCGCTGAATTACGACGGACCCAACGCCCATGGCATGCGCGATCTCACGATCAGCAACGCGGCCTATTGGATCGCCGAATATCATTTCGACGGTCTTCGCCTCGACGCGACACAGAACATCTACGACGATTCCGCCGATCACGTCGTCGCGGCGCTGGGTCGAGCGGCCCGGTCCGCGGCCGGATCACGATCGATCATCATCGTGGCCGAGAACGAGCCGCAGAACACCGATCTTGTTCGTCCCGCCGAGGCGGGCGGCTTCGGGCTCGACGCGGTGTGGAACGACGATCTGCATCATTCGGCGATGGTGGCGGCCACGGGACGGAGCGAATTCTACTATAAGGATTACGAGGGCAGTCCGCAGGAGCTGATCTCGGCCGCCAAATACGGTTATCTGTTCCAAGGCCAGATCTACGGCGCCTCCGGGGAGGCGCGGGGCACCCCGGCGCTCGACCTCAACCCCGACGCCTTCGTGACCTTCACGCAGAACCACGACCAGGTCGCCAATTCGGCTCGTGGTTTGCGTCTGCATCAGGTGACGAGCCCGGCCACGGCCCGCGCCATCACGGCTTTTTCGATCCTGATGCCCGGCACGCCGATGCTATTTCAAGGGCAGGAATTCTGGGCCTCGGCGCCGTTTCGCTATTTTGCCGATCACCATCCCGACCTCGCCAAATTGGTGCGGGCCGGACGGCATCAGTATCTGGCGCAGTTTCCAAGCCTCGCGACGCCGGCCAGTCAGGCCCAATTGCCCGATCCAGAATCGCTGAAGACCTTCGAGATCTGCAAGCTCGATTGGAGCGAGGTGGAGCGCAATGCCGAAATTCTCGACATGCACCGCGACCTGTTGCGGCTGCGGCGCGACGACCGGGCCTTCAACTCGCATCACCGCCCGGCGGCCGATGGCGCCGTTCTGGCCCCCCATGCTTTTCTGGTGCGTTTTTTGGAGCGGGACGGAGACGACCGGCTGATGATCGTCAATCTCGGCCGCGACCTCAACCGGCCGGGCTTTTCGGAACCGCTCGTGGCACCTCCGCGCGGCAAGGCCTGGGCGGTCCAGTGGTCGAGCGAAGACCCTGCTTATGGAGGGACAGGCACCCCTGACGTCGAGACCGCGAAAGGCTGGCATATTCCCGGCCAGTGCGCGATCGTGATGCGGCCCGTCGATCCGAAGGCAGCTTCGAGCATGCCGATCGACCCGCCGAGTTCTCCGGATGACCGGACCGGCAAGGCCGCGCCGCAGACCTGAGGTGATGGGGTCACACCACGACGGTGTAGACGAGGTAGACGAACAAGGTCGCCCCGAGCAACACGAGCATCGCCGCGAGCGCGACATCGAGCCTCGCTCCGCTCCCCGGCCGGACGTCCGCGCTGTCGATGTCGCGGGCCGTCTTCCGGTAGCGGATCGTCGCCAGGATCATGGTCGCGCCGCCGAGCGCGATCAGAATCAGACCCGCGACGTTGCCGGTAGCCTGGCCGCTCACCGAAAGGGGGCGGCCCGCCAACGACTTGCTCGCGATCTCAAGGAAGAGGTCGAATTTCTCGACCAGAAATCCGAACGCCATGATCGATATGGCGGTTCGGACCCAGGCCAGAAACGTTCGCTCGTTGGCCGCATGGTCGCTGTATCGCTCGATCATCGTGTTCGCCTCATCGAGAATGGACCGGCTCAACGCAGCGTCGGCTAGACCATGAACTTGATGCACATCGGCGTGCCGTGCGTGAGGGAGCCATGATCCGACAAGGTCCCGCTCGCTGCATCGATGCGGAAGATCGAGATGCGGTCGCTCTTCTGGTTGGCGACGAGAAGGAACTCCCCGGTGGGGTCGATCGCGAGGTTGCGCGGAATATGCCCGCCGCACGGATGGTGGCCAACACTAGTGAGATCGCCGGTATCCGCGTCCAGCTTATGGATGACGATGCTGTCGTGGCCCCGGTTAGACGCATAGACGAAACCGGCCGGATGCAGTTGCAGATCGGCGGCGTCGCTCGGCCCGGTAAAATCGGGCGGCAGCATCGGCACGGTCTCGATCGTCTGGAACGTGCCCGTCTCGGCCTCGTAGCGCAGCGACGTCAGGGTCGAGTCGAGTTCGCCGACGAGAAGCGCGATGCCCCCGTTGGGGTGGAACAGGAAATGGCGTGGCCCGGAGCCCGGCGTCAGCGCAAGGCTCGCGGCGGCCGGTTCCGACAAGTGTCCCTCCGATAGCCGATAGGAGAACAGACGATCGAGACCGAGATCGGCCACGATTGCGAAACGGCCGTCCGGGCTCGGCAGAATGCAATGCGCGTGCGACCGCTCCTGACGCTCGGCATTCGGCCCCTGCCCCACATGGCGAATGCTGGATATCGGCGCGCCGAGGCCGCCATCCGGGCGGACCGGGAATATCACAACGGCACGATCCGGCCCTTCCCCGGCTGGCGCCAGCGCATAATTGGCGGCCAGCACATGGTGCCCGTCCGGGTCGAGGCCGGTATGCGCCGTGGTGCTCCCAAGGCTCGGTTGCTTGTTGATATAATCGAGGCGGTTAGTCTCCGCGTCGAAGCGGAAAGCCGTGACGGTTCCCTCGTGCCAGCCAAACACTTCCGAACCGGCATAGATGCAGCCGGTGGCGGCCTTTGCGGAGAGGTAGGTCGGATTGTCGATCCCACGCTCCTCGCAGAGTAACTCGGCCGTGCCGACCGCCGAATCGAAGCGGAACACGGACAATCCGACGCCAGCCGCGGTGCCGAAATACGGCGTGTCACGATTGAGGCTGCCGACTACCATCATGCTCGTGCTCAAAGACGTCGTCTCCCGCTGCGATCTTGTCCCGAAACCTTATGTCAGGACGAGGCGCGGGAAGTCCACCGTCCATGCAGCGCTCGACCAACGCTCGTGTTTCCTCGATCGACCCGTTCGAGTAAGGCTGCGCGACCACGCGTGACAGAGGGACATCGATGCGACAGAGAACCGGCCGCCTCATTCGCGAGACACCCCTCTTCGTGGCCGCTTGTGCACTGACCCTGCTGTTTCCCTTTGCTGGCGTGGCCGCAGCCGCATCGATGGCGCAACCCGCAACAGTGGCAATCGACTCGACGACCTTTCAGGCGTTTCTCGAGGGAATTTGGCCGGAGGCTCAGAGCCGGGGTGTTTCGCGCGCGGTTTTTGACGCCACCTTCGCGGCCATGACGCCGGATGCCGCGCTGGCACCGCTGACCCGCTCGCAACCCGAATTCGCCAAACCGATCGGCGCGTATCTCGCGTCGCAAGTCACGCCAGCGCGGGTCGCGGCCGGCAACGCTGAGGGGGCCCGCTGGGCCAGCGATCTCAGCGCGATCGAGAACCGCTACGGTGTACCGCGATCCATTCTGGTGGCGGTCTGGGGCCTCGAAACCAACTATGGCGCGTCGACCGGGCGCAAGGATGTGGTGCGTTCGCTGGCGACGTTGGCGGCCATGAACTACCGGCCGACACTGTATCGGGCCGAACTGCTGGCTTGCCTCGACCTGCTCCAAAAGGGCGACGTGCGGCGGCAGGATCTCGTCGGATCCTGGGCCGGTGCGATGGGGCAACCGCAATTCATGCCTTCGAGCTTCGTCAAATATGCGGTCGATCAGGACGGCGACGGCCGCCGGGATATCTGGGGGAGCGTGCCCGATACGCTCGCCTCCATCGCAAATTTTCTGCGTCAGCAGGGGTATAGACCCGACCGGCCCTGGGGCTTCGAGGTGAAGCTGCCGCAGGGGCTGGATGTTGCGATCGGCCGAGGCAGCTTTGCGGACTGGGCCGCGCGCGGCGTCACGCGCGCCGACGGCTCGCCGCTCCAAAGCCCGGGCGACGCCGTCTTGTTCTTTCCGGCGGGCGCATCGGGACCCGCCTTCCTCGTGACCGAGAATTTCGAGGTGCTGAAGACCTATAACTTCTCCGACGCCTATGTGCTGAGCGTCGCGCAATTGGCAGACCGCATGGAGGGCGGCGCGACCATCAAGGCCGCTTGGCCGACGGCCGTACCCATGTCGCGGCCGGATCGGATCGCCCTTCAGACGCGCCTCGTCGCTCTCGGCTTTCCGGTCGATAACCGCGAAGGCCGGATCAGTCTTGCCTTGCGGGACACGATCCGGCTGGCACAGGCCCGCGTCAAGATGGTGCCGGACGGCAACCCGACGAGCGCATTGCTCCGCGCCCTGTCGAGCCAGTAGCCGACCGCGCCAGCCGCGACCCTCAAGGAACCGGCGTCGCGATCGCGTCGGCGATGCTGACGGACTTCGGCAGCAACACCAATATCGCGAAGGCGTCGGCCACCTTCTGTTGCTCGGCCGCGACTCCCGTCGTGATGCGAGCGACGCCATAGCTTTGTCGGCCAAGCGCAGTCGCAATGATCGAAGCCGGAATATGAATCGCGTCGCTCAATTGCGCCGCGGCCTCGGCCTGGTGCGCACTCACCCATTGGTCGGTGTCGTCGAGAGCCGCGATCACCACGTCGATCGCCTTCGCGTTGTTGGCCGCAAAGGTCTTCGACGCGAGGTAGAATTGTGCGTTCGGGACGAGATCGGTCCCGGTCACCAGAGTCCTGGCGCCCGTGCCGGCCTGTCCAGCCGCATAATAGGGATCCCAAATCGCCCAGGCGTCGACGGAGCCGCGCTCGAAAGCGGCCCGCGCATCGGCGGGGGCCAGGAACACCGGCTTGATGTCCGTGTAGGCGACGCCGGCCTTTTCGAGCGCCTTGACCAGCAGATAATGGACGTTCGACCCCTTGTTGAGCGCCACCGACTTGCCCTTGAGATCCGAGACGGCGCGGATCGTGCTGTCTTTCGGAACCAGGATCGCTTCACCCAATGGCGCGGGCGGCTCGCTCGCCACATAGACGATCGGCACACCGGCGGCCTGCGCGAAAATGGGCGGTGCCTCGCCGGTCGCACCGATATCGATCGCGCCCGCATTCAGCCCTTCGAGCAGTTGCGGTCCCGCTGGAAACTCGGTCCAGGTCACGCCGTAGCCGATCGCCTTCAGCTTCGCATCGAGTTCACCCCTCGATTTCAGCAGGATCAACGTTCCATATTTTTGATAGCCGATCCGCACCACCGGATCGGCGGCATGGGCCGAAACCCCGCAGAGCAGAGTAGCGGCTCCAACCACCATCGCGGCGACGAAACGCACATGTCCGAGCATCGAAAAGTCCCCATCCGTTACAGCATAGCACCCAAGACCCAACTGGAACTTGCAATGTCTAGTAATTTGGTCAACTTATAGAAATGCTTTGACGACGGGTGAATGAGGCATGAGCAACAGGTCCAGGGCTCTTGGCGTGATCGAGGTGAGGCCATTTCGCCAATCCGGCTCAGGCGTTCCGTTGGCGGTCGGGAATGTCGCGTCGCACCTGCAAGGCTGGTTGGTCCCGGCCGTGCTGCTCCTCGCGTGGCAGCTCGCCAGCCAATTCGGCTTCGTGCCCGAAACGATCCTACCGCGCCCCTCTGCGGTACTCATGACGGCCTGGAAGACGACCCTGACGGGTGAGCTTCCGGCCAATATGGCGGTCAGCTTTCTGCGAGCCATCACGGGATTCGTGGTTGGCGGCAGTATCGGTTTCATACTCGGCTTGTCGAACGGCCTATCCCGCCTCAGCTATCGGCTCACCGACACGACTCTGCAGATGCTTCGGAACGTGCCGCATCTGGCGCTGATCCCGCTGGTCATCCTGTGGTTCGGCATCGGCGAATCCGCTAAGCTTTTCCTGGTGGCGCTCGGGGTCTTTTTCCCGGTCTACCTGAACACGCTCCATGGTGTCCGCTCGGTCGATCCGCAATTGATCGAGATGGGCCGGAGCTATGGCATGTCGCTCCCGACGCTGTTTCGACGCGTCATTTTTCGCGGCGCTCTCCCCTCGATCTTCGTCGGGATCCGCTTCGGCCTCGGCATCATGTGGCTAACCCTGATCGTCGCCGAAACCATCGCGGCTCAATCCGGCCTCGGCTACATGGCCATGCAGGCGCGGGAATTCATGCAGACCGACATCGTCGTCATGGCGATCGTGATCTATGCGCTTCTGGGCAAGCTGGCCGACGAGGCCGCAACACTGGTCGAGCGCCTCTGCATGCCGTGGCGCGCCTCGTCCGCGTCGAGCGCGCCATGAGCCTTGCTCCACGGCAGGAGGCAGTTATCGCCTCGTCCACCAA
The DNA here is from genome assembly GCF_004323635.1 of Lichenihabitans psoromatis. Lineage (NCBI taxonomy): Bacteria > Pseudomonadati > Pseudomonadota > Alphaproteobacteria > Hyphomicrobiales > Lichenihabitantaceae > Lichenihabitans > Lichenihabitans psoromatis. The sequence goes on along the minus strand of NZ_CP036515.1, from coordinate 1,973,453 downwards.
GGGTGTGTCGATCGCGGTGGACCGGATCGGCAAGAGCTTCGAGGGTACCCATGTCCTGTCGGGGCTATCCTTGCACGTTCCGGCAGGACAGTTCCTGGCCATCGTCGGACGCAGCGGCTCGGGCAAGAGCACCTTGCTGCGACTGATCTGCGGGCTCGATCAGCCTACCACAGGACGGCTGACCTTCGACGGCGGCCCCGCCCAGCCCGGCAGCGCCCGCATCATGTTTCAGGAGCCGCGCCTGCTGCCTTGGGCTCGCGTGCTCGATAATGTCGCGATCGGCCTCAAGGCCGAGGTCCCGCGGCAGGCCGGCCGAAGCCTCGCGATCGACGCACTCCGGGCGGTCGGGCTCGAGGCGCGCGCCCAGGATTGGCCAACCGTTCTCTCCGGCGGGCAAAAGCAGCGGGTCGCGCTAGCCCGGGCGCTGGTCAGCCGCCCTGGCCTGCTGCTGCTGGACGAGCCGCTCGGAGCGCTCGATGCCTTGACGCGGCTCGAAATGCAGACGTTGCTCGCCGATGTCTGGACCACACAGGGTTTTACGGCCGTGCTGGTGACCCATGACGTGGCCGAGGCTGTTCGGCTGGCCGATCGCATCATCGTGCTGCAAGATGGCGCCGTCACGCTCGATGTTTTCAACGCTGCGCCGCGGCCGCGCTCGACCCGGCATGTCGAGGCGCTTGATCTCGAGGAGCGGTTGCTGACGCAACTCATGTCGACCTGAGCGGAGGCGATACTCGTCGAAATGCCCTCAGCGCTGCGCCCCGGCTCCGTTCGCCACGAGCACATAGCCTCGGGTCTTGCCGTCATTATCGGCATCGATCGTATTCATGGCGTCGAACAGGTCTGATGCCGTGACCCATACGGGCGGATATTTGTAGCGCGCAACATCCAAGATGAGAAAGCGATCCGCCTTCGCGTCATAAGCCGCCAGTGGCGAAATGTGGCCGCCCCGCTCCTGATCCAGCGATTTTCGCAAATAGTTGACGATGACCACATGCCCTCTGGTCGAAAGATAATCGCCGGCTGTTTTGCGAAACGTGTCGAGGCCGCCGGACACCGCATGATGCACCTCGACGAGCAAGGGATGCAGGGCCAAGAGGCCGCCGAGTTGATCGAGTGTCATACCCTGGCGGGCCAGCACGTCGCGCGGCAGCACCGCTTCGGTCCTTTGGTCGAGCACGTTATCTTGCGTGAAGACGGCATAGGGTTGGTAGGGCGGGCTGCTGGGCGCGGGCGTTTTCAGCGCGTTGAGCGTCATGACGATACTGGCGACACCGCAATAGGCCTGCGTTTTTTGCGTCTCGAAGGCGACGCTGATCGGCAGGTAGGCATCGAGAGGCTTCGTCTCGAGAAGCAGAGCCTCCCCCTGATCAGACGAAAGATCGATGAGCCGGGTCGGAAGCGCCAGCGTTTCCGCCGACACGCCGGTCGTCGACAGCACCCAGCAGAGAAGCAAACGGCTTAAGAATGGTGACACGGCTGGTCCTTTCCGGCGAACGAGCACCGAGATGGCCGTAACGGTTGCGAGCCGTCATTCGGTGGTAGCGTAGCAGGATCCGTGACCGTCGTGCAGGTGCCGCGACTTTATAGCAGCAAACCAAGATCGGATGGATGGTGTCGCTCATCCTCCATCTCAGCCATTCAATCGGTCAACCTCATGCGCGTTATCACCACGGACGCCAACGCGACGTGCCGCATTCCCGTATACTGGTAACGGTCGACGGTGGCGATTGATCACAGGCCACGCTGGCTTGATCGACGCAGCAATATATATCCGCTATACGGTATAATTCATTAATGTCTGCGCGAGCAGACTTGCGGGTGATTGTCCTTATCAAAAGGCCCTCACGACGGAGCTTCAATTTGACGATGACCGGGTCTTTTCCGGGTACGATGGTGACGGCAGACAGACAATGTCGAGCCCTCAAGATGGTGTGGTCCGACCCGACCCTCAGCGCTAGTCGCCAAGCAAAAGAGAGCGGCTGTGCCGGCGCCTGACGACCGCCGCGGTTACGGAGACTCACAGGAGGAGTCCCGTCTGCGCGAATTGGACAGTTTCCGCATCCTCGATAGTGAGCCGGAAGCCGAGTTCGACGCTATCGTCCGGTTCGTCGCGGGGATCTTCGATGTCCCGATCGCCTTCGTGTCCTTGATCGAAAGCGAGCGCCAGTGGCTGAAGGCCGCTGTGGGGATCGACGGGTCGAGCTTCTCGCGGCGTCTCTCCTTGTGCGGCCATACTATTCTGTCCGACGATATCCTCGTGGTTCCCGACGCACGGCTCGACGCTCGGTTCGCCGAAAACCCCTATGTGATTGGCGACCCAAACATTCGATTTTACGCGGGGGCACCGCTGATTACGGCGGCCGGATCTCGAATCGGCTCGATCTGCATCATCGATACAAAGCCGCGACTGCCCTTGTCAGAACGCGAATGCCATCTGCTCCGTCAAGCCTCGCAAACAACCATGAGGCTGATCGACAATCGCCGCGACGCCTTCGTGAGCGGCACGATGACGGCATTCGCCGACACCACCGACCTCGCCCTGTTGTCGACCGACCGGCACGGCCTGGTCGTGTTCCTCAACAGGGTAGCCGAACTTCTGTTCGGCTACCCCCGCGCCGAGATTGTCGGTCGCAACGTCGACCTCATCATCCCGGAGCGGTTCAGGCTCGATCACGCCCATGCAATGGCCAAGCTACGAGACGGCGCGCCCTCCAGACTGGCGGGCAAGACGATCGAGCTGCCGGCGGTCCATCGCGATGGCCACGAGATCGCGATCGAATTCTCGTTTTTCCAGTGGAAGAGCCCTTCGGGTCTCGGCATGGGCTCGGTCATGCGGGACATCACCGAGCGGCGGCAGCGAGATATGCGGCTCTTGCGGCTCGCCCATCACGATCCCCTCACGGGGCTTGTCAATCGCAGGCACCTGAACGAATACCTGGACGGCTTAATGGCCTCCGAGACGCGGTTTTCGGTGCTGATGCTCGATCTGGACCGGTTCAAGGAGGTCAATGATCACATCGGTCACGCGGCCGGCGACACGCTCCTCCAGACCATCGCGCTGCGGCTGACGGCGGCACTCGATCAAGCTGCCCTCCTGTCGCGCTGGGGCGGCGACGAGTTCCTGGTCGTGCTTCCGGATTTGGCGGATCCGGTCGAATTCGGCCGACAAGCGTCGAAACTTCTCGATGTCTTCGCCAAGCCATTCGACGTGTCGGGCAACAACGTCATCATTGGCGCGAGTGTGGGTGGTGCGATCTGGCCAAACCACGGTTCAGACCGGGATGAGGTGATCGCCAGCGCGGATCTCGCACTTTATCGCGCCAAAAACGACGGCGGTCGTCACTTCCGCCTCTTCGAATTCCCGATGCGCGATCGCGTCGCGGCCCGGCATATGCTTCGGGACGATTTGCGCCGCGCGATCAGACAAGATGAATTGCGCCTGTTCTATCAGCCGCAGGTCTCGTTCACGACAGGCGCGATCGTCGGCGTGGAAGCCTTGATGCGATGGCAACATCCGGAGCGCGGCCTTCTCCTGCCCAAAGCGTTCATGCATGGGCTCGAGGAGGGTTCGCTGGCTCTGCATGCGGGTTGGTGGACGCTCGAGGAGACGTGTCGTCAAGCGGCCGCTTGGCGACAGGACGGAATTCCTCCGATGAAGATGAGCGTCAATCTGTTCGGAGCGCAGATCCGGTCAGGCAATCTCGCGAAGGTCGTGACGGAGGCTCTCGCCCGTCATGACCTGACGCCGGATTATCTCGAACTCGAAGTGACGGAAACGATCGCGTTGCAAAACGACGATGCTATGCTCGAACCGCTTCGAGAGCTTCGGAACATTGGAATCGGGATCGCGTTCGACGATTTCGGGACCGGCTTCGCGTCGCTGAGTTCGCTGCGGCGCGTTCCCCTGACCTCTCTCAAGGTGGACCAAAGCTTCGTCCGCAACATGTTGACCGATAAGCACGATGCCGCGATCGTCCGGGCGATCGTTTCGATGGGGTTGGACTTCGACGTCACGGTCATCGCCGAAGGCCTCGAGACAAAACGGCAAGCCGATATGCTTCGAGCGATGGGGTGCCAGGTGGGCCAGGGCCACTGGTTCGGCAAAGCGGTCGATCCGGATGTTTTGGCAAAGCGTCTGTCGCGCGCGGGGGGCGCCCAACGCAACGGACGTGGCTAAGGCCGTGGCGGCCGACACCGCGCCCTTGCGGCTTGGCGAGTTTGCTATCGGCTCGCGGCGGCCTTGAGCGGAAGTCGCTCCAGGCCAAGCAATAACGCCAGCGTGGTGACGACCAGAACCATCGTCAGCGCGGCACCCGAGAAGATATCGCCGCGGTCCGTCTGACCAAAGATCGCGACCGGCAGCGTCACCCATCCCGGCGGATACAGCATGACGGTGGCGCCGAGTTCGCCCATCGAGAGGGCAAAGCTGAGCCCGAAAGCGGCCACGAGATAGGGTGCGATCAGCGGAAGCGTCACGTGGACCAGTTGGTAGAACGGTCGCGCGCCGAGGCTCGAGGCGACCTGTTCATAATCCGGAGCGAGCCGCATCAGGCCAGCCGAGACGGTGCCGAACGTAAAGGCCGACACCAGCACGAAGTGAGCGATCAGCACGATCGCGACTGTGCCGTTGAGCAGGAACGGCTTTTGGCTGAATCCGACCAACAAGCCAAGGCCGACCGAGACCGACGGCACCGCGCTCGGAACGAAGAACAGCAGACCCAGCAGTCGGCCCCAGCGTTCTCCCTGCAGTCGCAAGGCCAAAGCCGCCCATGTCCCAGCCACCAGCGCCACGAGGCTCGCCACGAGCCCGGTCGCGAGGCTCGCCCAGATGGCATCGCGCGAGGCGCCGGACACCACATCGCTATAATGCTCGACCGTGAACCCGGTCGGCAGCACGCCGCTCCATTGCTGCGAAAAGCTCGCCACTACGATGACGGCGAGCGGTGCCAGAAACAGCACGCCGAGCAGCAACGCGGCCAGGATCCAGATGACGATGCGGCCCGAGCGCGACCAGACCAGCATGGTCAGGCCCCAAACCGGCGCGCGGCCGTACGGTAAAGCCCAAATAAGCCGAGCGACAAGGCCACGTTGACGACCGCGATGATGCAGGCGGTCTGATAATCCGATTCTTGGATGGCCTTGTCGTAGATCAACAACGGCAGGGTGATGACGCCCTTGGCGCCGATGAAGAGCACGATGCCGAACTCGTTGACGGTCAGCAGCAAGCAGAGGCTGCCGCCGGCGATCAACGCCGGGACCGCGGCCGGGAGGATCACTTGCGTAACGATCCGCCATGGGCGTGCGCCGAGAATGCTCGCGGCCTCGATCTGACTGCGGTCGAGCAGCGAGAACGAGGCGAGCAGCGGACGCAACACGAAGGGCGTGTAAACCGTCACCTCGGCCAGCACGACCCCCCATGCCGAATAGAGAAAATCGACGGGGGGCGCCGTCAGGTGAAAGCCCTGCACCAGCGCTTCGTTCAGAATGCCGGCCGAGCCATAGATGAACGTGAACGCCAGCGTGATCAGAAAGGTCGGCAGCGCGATGAACGTGTCGATCAACCGGGCGATGAAGCGACTTCCCGGAAACGGCACGAAAGCGAGCATCAGCGCCAGCACGAGGCCAAGCACGACGCAGCCGACCGTGGAGGCGACCGCGATCGTCATGGTGTTGAGCAGAGCGCCGACGAACGAGCGAGAGGTGACGACCTGCAGCGCCGCTTGTGCCGTGAAAGCCCCGCTCTCGTCGAGAAACGCCGTTCGGACGATCAAGGCGAGCGGATAGAAGAACAAGACCGCGAGCAGCAGCGCCGGGGGGACGATCCAGGCGCCCCCGAATGTCAGCGGTTTCGATCGCGGCGTCGAGACAACCGCGTCAGCCATTGAGATTGTCGGCGATGAGGGTCGCGTCGCTCGGCGCGAAGAAGAGGTCTATTGCGGTCCCCGGACGCGGCAGCGCCGGCAGCCGAGTCGCGACGACGCGGATTGGAGTTCCGTCGATCTCGAGCACGAGATGGGTGAGTTCGCCCTGCCAATGGACCTCGCGCAGCACCCCCTGGATACAGTTGGATTGAGCGTCTTCGCGCGTCAGCGTGACATGTTGCGGTCGAACGCAAAGCAGGCGCTCGGTCCCGGCGGTTTCGCCCTGTCCGGCAGCCACCAACGACACCGCTCCGGACCGGACGGTCGCAAAGCCATTCGACGTGCCGGGGTGGAGCACCGTCACGGGGAGCAGGTTCGCGCGACCGAGAAACTCCGCTGCGAAGCGGTTGGGCGGGCGGCGATAGAGATCGGCGGTCGCTCCATGGGCCGAAATCGCGCCGTCCTTCATGATCGCGATCTTATCGGCGAGCGTCAGCGCTTCGCTCTGGTCGTGGGTCACATAGAGGATCGTCAGATCGGGAAGATCACGGTGCAGGCGCGCGATCTCCTCCACCATCGAGCGACGGATCTGCGCGTCGAGGGCCGAGAGCGGCTCATCGAGCAGCAGAACACGGGGGCGGACCGCGAGAGCGCGCGCGATTGCGACGCGCTGCTGCTGGCCACCCGAGAGTTCACGCGGATAGCGCTTGGCATAGGGGGCCATGCCGACGATCCGCAGCGCATCGGCGACCCGCTCGGCCACCAGCGCCTTCGGTGCGGCTTGAGCATGAAGCCCGAACGCGACATTCCCCTCGACCCGCATATGCGGAAACAGCGCGTAATTCTGCACCACCATGCCGAGCCCACGCTCGTAGGGAGGCAGGTCGGTGACGTCCGTCGTGCCAATGCGAATGCGGCCGCTGACCGGCCGCACGAAGCCCGCAACCGCACGGAGCGCGGTCGTCTTGCCGGAACCGGACGGGCCGATCAGCGCCAGGATCTCGCCGGCCGCAATGTCCAGCGTCATCGGCTTCAGCACCACCGCGCCGCGATAGGCGACCGTCACCTTGTCGAAGGAAACGCTCGATCCCCGGACGGCGACAGCTGCGGCTGGCGCATCAGACGCGGCCAGAGCCGAAACCGACATGCTCAGCTGCCGGTCGCTTGGCGCCAGCGAGCCACGTCACCCGGCAGATCCTTGAGCACCGCCGCCCAATCGGGCGTCCACACCGTCACGCCCTGCATGGCCTCGTGCAGCTTGGCGAAGTTGGCGTCCGTCGGGGTCACGTCCTTGCGGACCGGAACGCCGATCGCGATGGACGACACGGTCGATTGGGCCTCTTTGCTGAGCAGGAAGTCGATCAGTTTCTTCCCGTTCTCGGCATCGGGCGCGCCCGTCACGAGGCCCACATAGTAAGGAAGCGCCAACGTCGAGCGCTCGCCGTTCGGTCCGGCGGGCCAGAACACGCGGATGTTGGGGTTCTGCGCCATCTGCGACATGTTCATCTGCAGATCGCCGTTGGCGACATGCAGCTCGCCCTTGTTGACGAGAGCCGTCAACTTGCCGGTCGAGGCCGAGGGGCCGACGTTATTGTCCTGCAGCTTCTTGAGAAATTCGAAGCCCGCATCCTTGCTGCCGAAGGCATGGATCACCTGCAGCATCACGGCGGTGCCGTCACCGGCTTGACCTGGCGTCGAATATTGAATCTTGCCCTTGAACGACGGCTCGAGCAGATCGGCATAGGTCTTGGGCGCCTGCTTCAGCACGGCGGCGTTGTAGATGAAGTTCATGTAGTTGTTGACGAGCGGCTGATAGGTGGCGCTACCGCCGTCGATCTCGGAGGCGGCATCCGGCTTGAAGGTCTGCAGCAGACCCTCGGCCTCGGCACGCTGGATGAAGGGCGGCAGGGTGACGAGCACATCCGCCTGCGGGTTCGACTTCTCCTTGGCGACACGCTCGACGACACCGCCGGACCCTGCCTCGATATATTGCACCTTGACGCCCGTCGCCTTGGTGAAGGCGTCGAATTGCGTCTCGAACCAGCTCCCCTTGCCATCATGAAGGCCGTCGGCCGCGTAGATCGTGACGACGTCGGATGCCGCCCAAGCCGGCGTGGCGAGTGCGGTCGCGGCAAGCAGAATTGCCGAAAGAATGGCCTTCATGGAATGGATCCCCGGTCAGAATGAAGAACCGGTAGGCGCCGCCTATGAAAGCGATGTGACTTTCGGATGAAGCTGTCGTGACGCCGCTACGGCAGGTGCTGGTGTGGTCGCGTCTCGGTTTTTGCCAGGGTCAACAATCGGGCGATGGCATGATGATCGAAGCCCCCGATTCCCTCCCGAACGTCGGCGCTGATGGCGGCCGCGAGCGCATCGGGGTCGCGCCACCGAAGCGCCCCGATAATCTCCTGATGCCGATCGACCACATAGAGCTCGGCCACATGCTCCATCGCGATCCCGAGCACCGGACCGAGTTGCAGCCAGACGCTCTCGATCATCGGCATCGCGATCTGATCCGGATTGGCCCGGTAGATCGCGCGATGGAACTGCTGATTGGCCAGCAAGGCCGCCGATTGATCGGCACGCGCTATCGCATCGTCGATATCATGATCCATGACGAGGAGATGGTCGATCTGCTGGTCCGTCATCGAAACGATCGCCCGTTGCGCGGCATGCTGTTCGAGCGCGATACGGAGAGAGATCAACGCTTCGAACCGTTCTGGCGTGACGAGCGGCACGACGATGCGGCGGTTTTCGAGAAAATTCAGCGCTCCGATGGAGGTTAACCGACGCAGCGCCTCGCGAACCGGCGTCGGGCTGCTGTCGAGCGCAGCGGCGAGACCGCGGATCGTGAGAGCCGCGCCAGGGCGCACCGCGCCGACCATGATGGCCTGCCGCAGGCGAGCGTGGACATGATCGTGGGTTGTCATCCCGTCCGGCTTTGCCAGTGCGGGAAGTACGAGCTCGTTCAATCGCTTGCGCTCCAAACCCCGCGCCTTCCCTGGTGACCAAGCGGTCGCGACCACGCCCGCAACCTTGATCGTGACCGTAAAAAGTGGCACAGCCTCGGGATTGTGATCACAAATGAAGTTTTCCGACATGTCTGTCCAGACCCACGATCCTGATGCGTTCAAGCTTTGGCTTGAAGAGAACGGGCAGATCGAGAGCATCCAAGCCGTGGTCTGCGACCTCAACGGCATCATGCGCGGCAAGCGCGTTCCCGTTGGGCAGGCCGCCAAGGTTCTGGGTGGCGGCATCCGCATGCCGCTGTCGATCGTCGGCGTCGACGTCTGGGGTGAGGATATCGTCGGCAACGAGCAGGTGTTTGCCAGCGGCGACATGGACGGGATCTGCGGCGTGACGGGGCGCGGCGCGCTTCCGGTCAATTGGACGTCACGGCCGAGCGCGCTGGTGCCGCTCTGGATGTTCCTCGAAGACGGAACGCCATTCCTCGCCGACCCGCGTCAAGCGCTGGCATCCATCGTGCGCCAATATAGCGCCCTCGGCCTCCGCCCGGTCGTCGCGACCGAGATGGAATTTTATCTGATCGACCCCGAGCCTGACAGCGCGGTTCCGCCGATCTCGCCTTACACGGGCAAGCGCCTCGATTCCGACGCGATCCTCTCGATCGACGAGCTCGACGATTTCGGCGAGTTCCTGTCCGACGTCTACAAGGAATGCGCCCGCCAGAATGTGCCGGCCGATGCGGCCATCGCCGAGAACGGTATCGGTCAATTCGAGATCAACCTGCTGCATAGCGACGATCCCTTGAAGGCCGCCGACGACGCCATCTTCTTCAAGCGCATCGTGAAGGGTGTCGCGCGCCGCCACGGCTTAGCCGCGACCTTCATGGCCAAGCCTTACGGCACCCGTTCGGGCAATGGCATGCATTGCCACTGCAGCGTCATCGACAGCGACGGCAAGAATATCTTCGACAATGGAACGGCGGAAGGCTCGCCGATCCTGCGACATGCGGTTGCGGGGATGTTGCGCGGCATGGCCGAGACGACCCTGCTGTTCGCACCGCATTTCAATTCCTACCGCCGCCTCCGGCCCGACACGCATGCGCCGACCACGATCGCCTGGGGCTATGAGAACCGCACGGCGGCGATCCGCATTCCCGGTGGCAATCCCGTGGCCCGGCGCATCGAGCACCGCGTCGCCGGCGCCGATTCTAACCCCTATCTGTCGATCGCGGCGATCCTCGGGGCGGCGCTGGTCGGCATTCGCAACGAATGGGAGCCGACACCGGATATCCCCGGCCGCACCTACGGGACCGATAGCCTACCGAAAATCCCATCCGATTGGGGCCAGGCGGTGGACGCGTTCGAAAGCGGCGACATCGCGGCCCAAATCTTCGATCCGATTCTGCGCGACATGCTGGTGGCCTGCAAGCGTCAGGAGATCGCAGGCTTCGCCGAGCAGGTGACGGATTACGAATTCAGCGCCTATCTCGAGATCGTCTGACCCGCAGGCCGGCTTAACCGCCTCTCACGCATCGGAGCATACTGTCATGGCGTCGCGGAGCCCGTCGACCGCAGCGCGTCAAACCCACGCGCCGTCCTATTATGCCGCCACCGCCAACGACAAGACGGTTCGGCCTCGCCTGACGGACGACATTCGCGCCGATGTCTGCGTGATCGGGGCCGGTTTCACGGGGCTTTCGGCCGCGCTAGAACTCGCCGAGCGGGGCTTTTCGGTCGTAGTGCTCGAAGCCGTGCAGATCGGCTTCGGCGCGTCGGGACGCAACGGCGGCCAGATCGTCAACGGCTATAGCCGTGATCTCGACGTGATCGAGAAACGCTACGGCGAACCCGCCGCAACGGCGCTCGGCGCGATGTCGCTCGAAGGCGCCAGCATTATCCGCAGCCGCATCGCCAAATATGACATCGCCTGCGACCTCGTGGACGGCGCGTTTTTCGCCGCCTTTACGGATAAGCAGATGAAGGAGCTCGAACATCAGAAGCGGGTGTGGGAGCCGCATGGGCATGACGGCCTCGAGATGGTGGACCGCTCCGACGTTCCGGCCATCGTGGCCTGCGACCGCTATGTCGGCGGCATGGTCGACCGGCATGGCGGTCACATCCACCCGCTCAATCTCGTGCTCGGCGAAGCGGCGGCTTTCGAGAGCCTGGGCGGACGCATTTTCGAACACTCCAGCGTCGTCACGGTCGAGACCGGCGCCGCCCCTCTGGCCCGCACGGCCGAAGGATCGGTCGCCTGCAAGGTGCTGCTGGTCTGCGGCAATGCCTATCTCGGCAAGCTGCTGCCTGAGATCGGCGACAAAATGATGCCGGTCTCGAGCCAAATCATCGCGACCGAGCCGCTGGACGCAGCTTTGGCCGATGAGCTTCTGCCGGCGAATTACTGCGTCGAGGATATGAATTACATCCTCGATTACTATCGCCGGACGGCCGACAATCGGATCCTCTACGGCGGTGGCGTCGTTTATGGCGGCCGCGACCCCGCCAGCGTCGAAGCGCGGCTGCGGCCGCAACTCGCCAAGACGTTTCCGCGTCTCGCAAGCGTTCGCTTCGACTATGCCTGGAGCGGGAATTTCGCCCTCACGCTGACGCGTGTGCCGCATGTGGGACAGCTCACGCCGACGGTTTATTTTTCGCACGGCGACAGCGGTCACGGCGTCACCACGACCCACCTGCTCGGCAAGATCCTGGGCGAGGCGGTCGCGGGCCAGGCCGAACGGTTGGATGTGTGGAGCAGCCTGCCCTATTACCCATTTCCGGGCGGATCGACCTTTCGGGTGCCCCTCACCGCCCTGGGTGCCTGGTGGTACGGCCTGCGGGATCGGCTAGGCGTTTAACGCCCGCATTCGGAAAAGATCGAGGTTCGCCATGTCGCCCCGCCCCGTCCCGTCCCGGCCCTTGATCGGCATTCTCTGCTGCACCAATACGGTGTCGAACCAGAATGCGCAGACGGTCATCAACCGCTACATCGACGCGGTCGATCGCGCTCTCGAGGGCGACATTGTGCTGCTCCCGACCAATTGCCGGCACGGCGATCTCGCCTCTCTGCTCGGCCGCCTCGATGGTGTGGTGCTGACCGGCAGCCCCAGCAATGTCGAGGCACGGCATTATGGCTCGGATGTCGCGACCGGGCCGTTCGATCCGGCCCGCGACGACGCCGCTCTCGCGCTCGTCCGCACCGCCGCCGCGCTCAAGACGCCGGTGCTGGGCATCTGCCGCGGCTTGCAGGAGGTGAATGTCGCTCTTGGCGGAAGCTTGCGGCATGGCATCGGCGACGCGGCCGGATCGGTCGCTCACCACGCACCCGACCAGATCGAGGGGGATGCGATGTTCGAGTGGATGCACTCCGTCGCCCTCCGACAAGGCGGCGTGTTGCAGGAGACGCTACATCGCTCGACCGCAGAGGTGAATTCCGTCCACTATCAAGGTATCGAACGGCTTGCCGATGTTTTACAGATCGAGGCGCAAGCGCCGGACGGGACGATCGAGGCGGTATCGGCCCGCGATGCCCCAATTTTCGCGGTGCAATGGCATCCCGAATATGCCGTGCAGGACGAGGTCTCGCAGGCGGTATTCTCGGTCTTTGCCAAAATGATGCGCCGCTAACACCTGCGGCCCGCGATCACGCGGTCGCGCTCTCGGCGAGCCCATCATCCAGGATCGCGAAAGCCTGCTCGAACTCGGCCTCGGTGATGGTCAGGGGCGGACAGAGCGTCACGACCGTTCCGCCGCCGAGCTTGAAGCTTAGTCCACGCCGCAGGCACGCATAAAGCAGGCGATCGGCGGTCGCAGCCGCATCGGGGCCGCCGATCTCCAGGCCGAAATAACAGCCGAGCCCCCGCACGTCGCGGACCATCGGGTGGCGGCTCATCAAGCCCTTGAGCCGATCGAGGCCGATGCGCCCGAGTTCATTGGCGCGGGCCACCAACCCCTCATCGGCGATGACGTCGAGCGTCGCCAGCGCGGCGGCGCATCCGACGGGGCTCTTTTCATGCGTATAATGACCGAGAGCCGCCTGTGGGGCGCAATCCAGCGTCGCATCGGCGATGATGGCCGCCATGGGCATGATGCCCCCACCCAGCCCCTTGCCGATCACGAGAATATCGGGCGTGGCGCCGGCCTGCTCGCAGACGAACATGGTGCCGGTTCGGGCAAGACAACTCGGGATCTCGTCGAAGATCAGCAACGCCCCATGGCGCGAGCAGCTGTCGCGCACGCGCGCCCAAAATCCCGGCGGGGGCGGCTCGACGGTGGTCCATCGCATCGGCTCAGCCAGCACGGCCGCGACGTCTCCCTGAAGCTCAAGCACATAATCGATATAGTCGGCGAAGCGCTCGAAGGGCCGGTCGTCGCCGAAGAACCGCGATGCGAGATGCAGCGGCGGCAGATGTTCGCCGCCCGGCATCATCGGGCCGAGATTCTGGCGGAATAGCGCTTCGCCCCCGACCCCGATCGTGTCGAGATTGGCACCGTGGAACGCATCCCAGAACGACAGCGTTTTGTGCCGCCCGGTGGCGTAACGCGCGAGTTTCAACGCCATGCCGACAGCGGCGGCGCCGCTGGGCGCCAGCAGGACCTTGGCGAGCGGATCGGGTGCCAAGCGTCCGAGCCGATCGGCCAATGCGATGGCGGAGCGGTTGGTGTAGCGGCGCGGGCAGAATGGCAGCGTATCGAGTTCGGCCTTGATGGCCGCCACGACGCGCGGGTGGCCATGGCCGAGTTGGTGCACGCTATTGCCGTGAAAATCGAGAATGCGGCGTCCTTCGACATCGATCAGCGTTGCGCCTTCGGCCCGTTCGATCACATCGAGGCAGGGGGTCGACAGCGACTGATGTAGAAAGACGCGCTCGTCGTCGTCGAGAAGCTGTCGGGTTTCCGAGTTGAGCCCCGCACGCCAGGCCGCCCTCAGCGGCGAGCGGTTGACATCGCCCTCGCTCGGCGCGGGCTCGTTCGCGTTTGCCGCAACCATCAGGGCCGTTCGCCGCGCGCGAGCCGCCCCTCGATGGCGGCAACGACCGGCATCAGGTCGGCGACGCTGTCGATCACGTAATGCGCGCCGGCCGCCGTCAGACGATCCATGGCGGAGGCCCGCATGCGCGCGAAATCCGCAGGCTTGAGCGCCGCAGTGTCGGCCTGCGACAGGCCGAACACGTTGCCGCTGACCGAGACGCCGACCGTCCATGTGCCGCCATTCAGGCCCTCGGCGATGCCGACCTCGGTATCATCCACCTTGATGGCGCTCCAGGCTGGCCAGACACCGAGGTCGAGCAAGCTCTTGTAGAGCATGAACGGCGTCGGGCGACCGTCCGGCGTGTCGCCGGTGCAGACGAGACTGTCGGGCACGAAACCGCCTTCGGCCGCGACCGGCAGGATCTCGGCCATGATGTCCCGCGTGTAGCCGGTGGTCGAGCCGATCTTGAGCCCGGCTTGCCGCAGCTTGCGCGTCACATCGGCGACACCCGGGATAACCGCCGAGAACCGCGCCGCCACCGCCTTGTTCTTCGGTACGAAGACGGCATAGACGGCATCGATATCCGGGTCGGCGGGTGCGTGGCCATGCGCTGCGGCCCAAGCCTCGGCGACGCGCGGCAGCGCCATCAGGGCCGCAATATGGGGCCGCTTGGCCATGCCCATCGGCCCGCGAGCCTCGTCGATCGAAATCGTGACGCCGAACTCGCCGAACGTTTCGACAAAGGCCCCCATGGGGGCAAGCGAGCCATGGTCCACGACGGTACCGGCCCAATCGAATACGATGGCTTTGACATGGTTCATGGCGGGGGCTTCCGATCGATCATCCGTAGAGCTCGGCCATGACCTCTTCGGCGATGGCAAAAGACGTGCTGGCGCCCGTGCCGCTGGTGATCAGCACGATCCGCAACGCGTCGGATGGCCGATCGACCAGCATCAGGCGGTCCGGCGCCGACGCATAGGTACCGGTCCAGCGTTCGACCACGGGCGGGATCGCGCCGGCGAAAACCTGCGCGTATTCGTCGAGGATGAGATCGTCGATCCCGGTGGGCGCGAACGGGTCGGGCGTCGCAGCGTAATGATGCGAATCGCCGACCACCACCGAGCCATCCTCGCTGCGAACCACGATCAGATGCACGCCATGCCGGACATGCTCGCGTTGCTCCACATCGAGCCGTTTACGCAGCGCAGCCGCTCCCGGCTGCTCGGCATAACCGAGATAGCGGATCAGACCGAGGTCGGACATGACGGCGGGCAGCGAAGGGTCGAACTTTTCTGGCATCAACCGCATCATGTGCAGCTTGCACCGCGTCAAGCCATAAGCCGCGATCCGGTCCGACATCAGCGTGCGGAAATCGTCGCCGGGGCAGACCACCACGGTCTCGGCTTCGATCAACCCTCGGCTGGTCTCGAGCCGCGGTGGGGCGGCGCTATGCACGACGGTCTCGCGCAGAAAAACGACGCCATGGCGTTCGCCGAGATAAGCAGCAAGGCGCGGGATGGCCTCGCGCGACTCGACCCGGACCTCGTGTGGGCTGTGAAGCGCGCCGGCGATACCGGCCTCGCGCAGACCGGCGCCATGATCCGCAAGGTCGGCGGGCTCGACGAGGCTACAATCCGCGCCCATGTCGGTCTCGAGAAATTGTTCGATGACCGTCCGGGCCTCCGGGCGGCGCGCGACCGTCAGCAAGCCGCGCTGCAGGATCGGGATCTGCGCCGCCTCGGCCATCTCGACCCACACGTCGCGCGACCGCATCGCCCGCTGCCAGCACGCGCCCTGCTGCTGACCCGTCACCGTGATGAAGCCGAAATTGCGGATCGAGGCGCCGTTGGCCTGCGTATCGCGGTCGATCACGACGACGCGCTTGCCGAGCCGGGCCGCCGCGAGCGCATGGGCCAAGCCACAAATGCCCGCACCGACCACGGCGACATCGAACCTGCCCGGCAGCGGCACCATGGGTCAAAGCCTCACATCGAAAAGCTTGCTCTAGCCTCGACCCGTGACCGCTCCATGACGTCGGTGCCGTGTTCAGGCTTTCAGGGCGGCCGCGATGGTTTCGGACCATGGCGTTGTCGGCCGCCCGATCAAGGCGCTGAGTTGGCGCCCATCATCGAACAAGGCATCGTTTGCGGCGGCGGCATCCGAGTCGGATAGCAGGCTTGCGATGGGGTCCGGCAGACCGGCTCCGACGAGAATGCCTTTATATTCGGCCTCGGGAACATCGCGGTAAACGACCGCTTGCCCCGAGACGTGGGCGACCTCCTCCGCAAATTGGGCGAGCGTATAGGCGTCGTCGCCAGCGAGTTCGTAGATGCGCCCGTCTTGCGGCACAGTCGCGGTGAGAACGGCGGCCGCCGCAGCGGCATAATCGGCGCGCGACGCCGAGGCGATCCGGCCATGTCCGGCACTGCCGAGCATCACGCCATGCGCCAGAGCCGCCGGGATCGAGGCGGTGTAGTTTTCCGTGTACCAGCCGTTCCGCAGAATGACGAAGGGAACGCCGGATTGGCGTAGCAGGGCCTCGGTCTGGCGATGCTCCTCGGCGAGCGCCAAGGCGGACGTGTCGGCATGAAGCACGCTCGTATAGGCCAGCAAGGTGACGCCGGCCCGTTTGGCCGCCGCAATCACGTTGCGGTGCTGTTCGACCCGCTCGCCGAGCGCATTCGACGAGATCAGCAGGAGACGATCGACCCCCGCAAAAGCAGCGTCGAGCGTCTCGGGCTTGCTGTAATCGGCGATCTTGGCCGCGACGCCACGCGCCGTCAAAGCCGCGACCGCCCCGGCATCGCGCACGATGGCCTCGACGTTGATCGATGGCCCCGTGGCGAGAAGATCGTCGATGACGAGGCGACCGAGCTGGCCGCTCGCTCCGGTCACGAGAAGACGAAGAGATGCGTTGGACATGAAGGGCTCCTAATGGCGATTGTGGATCCATGTCTAGAATAGAGACCGAGTCGTTGGTAAGAAAGGAGGCAGCTTTCCAACCCCTGGTGACCTCAAGGGAACCGCCCATGATCGAGCGCACAGATATAGCGGCCTATTTAGATGTATGGCGGACCGCCAGCTTTGACTCTGGGTGCTGCCCGGTGCGCGATGTCCTCGATCATATGGGCGGCAAATGGACGACCCTGATCCTCATGTCGCTCGCGGCGGAACCCTTGCGTTTCAGCGCCGTGCGCCGCGCCGTCCCGGACATCTCGAAACGCATGCTGACCCAGACGCTCCGGGCGCTCGAGCGGGACGGCATGGTGACCCGCCACGTCTTCCCGACCAAACCGCCAAGCGTCGAATATCGCTTGTCGCCGCTGGGCCTCTCGATCTTGGGACCCGTGGCGAGCCTGATCGATTGGGCGGAGCGCAATCACGGCGATATCCGGCTGGCGCGCGCCCAGTTCGATGCCGCCGCCTGATCGAAGGCACTTGCTGGCGCCGCGTGCCGCGGCACTGCTAATGTGCCGGCCCGTTCTTGGAGACTTGGCCGATGTTCGACGCACCGCCTGAGACAAGAATGTGCCGCTGGCCCCGCGATCACAGTTGAAAGGCGCAAAAAACGATGACCGATCCGGATATTCCGCTCTCGGGCGCCTACACTGAATGGCGGGCGGCGGTCGATCGAACCCTGAACGGCGCGGGCTTCGATACTCTCGTGTCCCGCAGCGACGACGACCTGCCGATCGGTCCGCTATATCGGGCCGGACGCGGCATGCCTGTTTGGCGCGACACACGGCAGCCGTGCCACGTCGTTCAGCGTGTCGATCATCCCGATCTCACGATCGCCAACGGACTTGCGCTCGACGATCTTGACGGCGGCGCGAGCGGGCTCGCTCTGGTGCTGGCCGGGGCGCCGGCCGCGCAAGGATTCGGTTTCGAGATCGCGGACGCGACCGATGCCACATCCTTGCTGGCCGGCATTCGCCTCGACGCGATCGCGGTGCGCTTCGAGGTCGCGACCGTCACCCCACCGCTGGCCTGGGACGCTGTGACGGGCCTGATCGACCCAGGATCGTGTGCATCGAGCATCGATTTCGGCCTCGATCCGATCGGCGTCATGGCCCATGCGGGCGGCATGCCGCAAGCGTGGGGATCGCTGGCCCGCTCGACCGCACAAGCCGTAGCGACCATCAGGCAGAAGGGGTTTGTCTCGCCGGTGCTCCGGGCCGACGGGCGTCCTCACCATGCCGCGGGCGCGACCGACGCGCAGGAGCTCGCCGCCGTGCTGGCGACCGGCGTCGCCTATCTCCGGGCGATCGAAAACGACGGCCCATCGCTTGAAGACGCCCACATGACGCTGAGTTTCACGCTCTCGGTCGATGCCGACGAATTCCTGTCCTTGACGAAGCTCCGCGCGATGCGGCGGCTCTGGGCCAGTCTAGAGACCGCCTGCGGCCTAACCCCTCGCCCGATCGCCCTGCATGCCGAAACGGCGACCCGCATGCTGACGCGTCGCGATCCCTGGACCAACCTGCTGCGGAATGGCTTGGCCTGCTCGGCGGCGCTGCTCGGCGGCGCCGATAGCGTGTCGGTCTTGCCCCACACAAGTGCGCTCGGCCTGCCGGATGGCTTTGCGCGCCGGCTGGCCCGCACCATGCCGCTCGTGCTGATGCAGGAAGCGGATCTTGGACGGGTCGACGATCCGGCAGCGGGATCCGGCGCTTTCGAGGCGCTGACCGATCAGCTCAGTCGTGACGCTTGGCGCCTGTTTCAGACAATCGAACAGGAAGGCGGCATGGTCGCCGCACTCGCGTCGGGCGCGTGGCAGGAGCGGATCGAGACGGCCAGACAGCGGCGGCAATCGGATCTCACGGCCGGGACCCGATGCGTGGTCGGCACGACGGCGTTCACGGCCGCGGACGAGACCTCGGTTGCGGTCCTGCCGGTCTCGAGGCGCGACCGGATCGATCCGCTGACGATAGACGCCACGCGCTTCGTTCCGCTGACGGCACGGCGCGAGACGGCCTTCTTCGACCAACAGGGAAGCGCCCGATGAGCCGCATCCCTGACTTTCGTGCTATCGCCTTTGCGCCCGCCGCCGGGACGCCTGTCGCCGACGACCGCGAGAGTTGGACCACGCCAGAGGGCCTCTCGATCCAACCCGTCTACGGCTCGGGTGATCGCGAGGGCATTGCGGCGGTCGACAGCGTCCCGGGACAGCCCCCGTTTTTGCGTGGTCCCTATCCCACCATGTACGTCACCCAGCCTTGGACGATCCGGCAATATGCCGGCTTCTCCACGGCGGGAGCCTCGAACGCCTTCTATCGCCGCAACCTCGCAGCCGGTCAGAAGGGGCTGTCTGTGGCGTTCGATCTTGCGACGCACCGCGGCTATGACAGCGACCATCCCCGCGTCGCTGGCGATGTCGGCATGGCCGGGGTCGCGATCGACAGCATTCTCGACATGCGCGAATTGTTCGACGGCATTCCGCTCGACACGATGTCGGTGTCGATGACCATGAATGGGGCCGTGCTTCCCATCTTGGCGCTCTATATCGTGGCGGCCGAGGAGCAGGGCGTGCCGCCCGAGAAACTCTCGGGCACGATCCAAAACGACATTCTCAAAGAGTTCATGGTGCGGAACACCTACATCTATCCGCCCGAGCCCTCGATGCGGATCGTGTCCGACATCTTCGCCTATACGTCGAGCCGCATGCCGAAGTTCAACTCAATTTCGATTTCTGGCTATCATATGCAGGAAGCTGGCGCGACGGCGGATCTCGAACTCGCCTATACGCTCGCCGACGGGGTCGACTATATCCGCGCCGGCCTCGCGGCCGGTCTCGCGATCGATGCCTTCGCGCCGCGCCTCAGTTTCTTCTTCGCGATCGGCATGAACTTCTTCATGGAGGTGGCGAAACTGCGCGCCGCGCGCCTGCTCTGGACGCGTCTGGTCGCCCGCTTCGAGCCGACGAGCGAAAAATCGCTGGCGCTGCGGACGCATTGCCAGACCTCCGGCTGGTCGCTGACCGCGCAGGACGTTTTCAACAACGTCACGCGAACCACCATCGAGGCCATGGCGGCGACCCAGGGCGGCACGCAATCGCTGCACACCAATTCGCTCGACGAGGCCCTGGCGCTTCCGACCGACTTTTCGGCCCGCATCGCGCGCAACACGCAACTCGTGCTGCAAAAGGAGAGCGGAACCACCCGCATCATCGATCCCTGGGGCGGGTCCTACTACGTCGAGCGGTTGACGGCCGATCTCGCGAGCCGCGCCTGGAGCCATATCGAAGAAATCGAAGCGTTGGGCGGCATGGCCAAGGCGATCGAGGCGGGCCTGCCGAAGCGCCGGATCGAAGAAGCTGCCGCACGCACCCAGGCCCGCATCGACACGGGCCAGCAAGTGATTGTGGGTGTCAATCGCTTCGCCCCGCGCGACGAGCCACCGCTCGCGGTTCGCAAGGTCGACAATGCCGAAGTCCGCGCGGCTCAGATCGCCAAGCTCGCGCGGCTCCGGGCCGAGCGTGATGACGGGCCGGTCTTGGCGGCACTCGACGCGCTCGAGGCAACGGCTCGGACCGGCATCGGAAATCTGCTCGACCGCGCCATCGCGGCCGCGCGCGCCAAGGCAACGGTGGGCGAGATGTCGACTGCGCTGGAACGCGCTTGGAGCCGCCATGCGGCCGTAACGGATGTCGTGTCTGGCGTCTATTTGAAGGCGTCCGGCAAAGACAATGACGCCATACGGCGCGCCGCTGAGATGACGCGGGCCTTCACCCAGGATAAGGGCTCCAAACCCCGCATTCTCGTCGCGAAGGTCGGCCAGGACGGCCATGACAGAGGCCAGAAAGTCATTGCCTCGGCTTTTGCGGATCTCGGCTTTGCGGTCAGCGTCGGCGCCCTGTTCGCGACGCCCGAGGAAGCGGCGCGTCAGGCGGCGGATGAGAATGTCGACATTCTCGGCATTTCCTCGCTCGCGGCGGGCCATCTGACGCTCGTGCCCGACATCCGCGCCGCTCTCGATGCGCTCGGACGGTCCGATATCCTGCTGGTGGTCGGAGGCGTCTTGCCACAGCAGGATTTCGCCGCCGTGAGGGCCGCCGGCGTCGCCGCGATCTTTCCGCCCGGCACAGTCATTGCCGAGGCCGCCATCGACCTGATGGAGCGCTTAAACGAGCGCGCAGGCTTCACCCAGAAGGACGGGTCAGCCTATCGGCGCTCTTGAGGAGGAGGTCTCAACCCTGCAGAGCACTCGTATCGACCGCGCCGAAGATAGCCGTCACTACGGCATCGTCGAACACGCCGCTATCGGGATCACCGTTGCGGCTGAACGCGAGAGCGCCGGCATGCGTCGCCGCAAGCGCCTGCGCCATTCGCTTGGCGCGATCGCCGTTCGGCGCTTCCTTGGCCTCGCCCGGAACGAGGTCGCCTTCGGGACTTCGATCGAAAGGCACGACGACATGGTAGGTGATCGGGGGCATTTCGTGCTTTCGTTCAATCGGCTCACGAAGCTCTAACCGACCGGAGACACGATGGCGATCAAGTTCGAGGATGACCCTGGCGAAGGCCGCAAGACCAGCAAGGCCGCAAAGCCCGTTCCGGCCGCGCGCGCGGCCGAGCAACCCGACCAGGGCGCCGACGCCGTGACGCAACTCCCATTCGGAAAGGTCGTCAGGCCAGACAAGAAAAAAGGGCGCCGGTAGGCCGATCTCGACCCGCAAGCCGCGCCATCACTGAGCGTGATCGCGCGTCGCGTTGAAGGCCGCACGTCGATTGAGGCTCGGCACGGACCAAACCGTTCGACCATGTCAAGGCTTGGCCCGGCGGGCTCATCCGGCCTATGAGTAGCGCCGACGAAGCCTTTGGCTGAAACAAGCACCCGGCCTCGATCATTGCATTGCTGTCGTATGTCGATCGCCTTTGGTCGTCGTGCCCCTGTCAGAGCCGAGATAAATCGTTTGATGTCGTTCGCTGCCGAAAAAGTCGATCCCGCCGTTCACCACTCACAGACTGACCTTGCGGCCCTCGATGCCGCCGTATCGCGGGCCAATGACGCGCTGGTGAGCGAACAACGCCACGATGGTCATTTTGCTTTCGACCTCGAAGCCGACGCCGCGATCCCGTCGGAATATATTCTGGTCAAGCATTTTCTCGGTGAACTCGACCCCGAGATGGAGCGGAAGACCGGCAATTATTTGCGCCGCCGACAGGAGCAGCATGGCGGCTGGCCGATGCTGGCTGCGGGCGAGATGAACATTTCGGCCAGCGTGAAGGCTTATCTCGCGCTCAAGGCGGCCGGTGACGCCGTGGATGCGCCCCATATGGTCCGGGCCAGGGAGGCGATCCTGAAGGCCGGCGGCGCCGTGAACGTCAATGTGTTTACGAAGACGACGCTCGCTTTGTTCGGCATCGTGCCCTGGCGAGCCGTCCCGGTCATGCCGGTCGAGATCATGCATGCGCCGGGCTGGTTCCCGTTCCACATCTACCGGCTGTCCTATTGGGCGCGTGACACGCTGGTGCCGCTGCTGGTTCTGATGGCCTTGAAGCCACGCGCAAAGAACCCGCGCAATCTATCGATCGACGAACTCTTCATCGTACCGCCGCATGAAGTGCGCCGCTGGCCCAAGACCGTCAATCAGGTTGGGGTATGGGGCGCGGCTTTCGCGGCTCTCGACAAGGTTCTGCATTGGGTCGAGCCCCTTTTTCCCAAGAAGACCCGGGCGACCGCCATCGAGAAGGCGGTGGCCTTCGTCACGGAACGGCTGAATGGCGAGGACGGCCTGGGCGCCATCTATCCGTCGATCGCCAACACGCTGATGATGTTCAAGGTGTTGGGCATGCCCGATAGCCATCCGGACGTGATCACGGCCCGCTCCGCCCTCGAAAAGCTCGTGGCGCATAATGGCGACGAGGCATTTTGCCAGCCGTGCCTCTCGCCCGTCTGGGATACGGTGCTGTCCGCCCATGCCATGATGGAAGCCGAGCCCGAGACAATGCGGGAGGTGGAGCGCGCACTGGATTGGCTCAAGCCTCTGCAGGTGCTCGACGTCAAGGGCGACTGGGCCTATCAGCGGCCCGATCTGCGCCCGGGCGGCTGGGCCTTTCAATATCGCAACCCTCACTATGTCGACCTCGACGATACGGCGGTCGTCGTGTTGGCGATGGATCGGGTTCGCAGCAAGACCGGCACCCGCCGCTTCGACGAGTCGATTGCGCGGGCGCGCGAATGGGTGCTCGGAATGCAGAGCGCCAATGGGGGTGGGCGGCCTTCGACGTCGACAACACCTCCTACTATCTCAATCACATCCCCTTTGCGGATCACGGCGCTCTGCTCGATCCGCCGACCGCCGACGTGACGGCTCGCTGCGTGTCGATGTTGGCGCAACTCGGCGAGCGTCCGGCCACCAGCGCCCCCCTGCACCGCGCGATCGCTTATCTTCTCGATGAGCAACATCCCGAGGGCAGTTGGTTTGGACGGTGGGGGCTCAACTACGTCTATGGGACGTGGTCGGTGCTCTGCTGCTTCAACGCCGTCGATCTCTCGCCGGATCACCCGGCGATCCGTCGCGCGGTCGCCTGGCTCGAAACCATCCAGAACCAGGATGGCGGATGGGGCGAGGACGACCGCAGCTACGCGCTCGACTACAAGGGTTTCAGCCCCGCCCCCAGCACCGCATCGCAAACCTCCTGGGCCGTCATGGGCCTGATGGCGGCGGGCGAGATCGACAGCCCGGCCGTGCGCCGCGGCATCGCCTATTTGGCCGCCAATCAAAGCGCCGATGGTTTGTGGGACGAGGAACGCTACACGGCGACGGGGTTTCCCCGTGTTTTCTACCTCCGCTACATGGGCTACGCCAAATTTTTCCCGCTTTGGGCCATGGCTCGCTATCGCAATATGAAGGTTGGCAACACGTCCCACGTGCTGCATGGCATGTAACGCACGCATCGTCCCGCTCTCGTTTGGCAGCGACGGCGGTCTTGCTTCGGCCGTAATAAACCGCGACGTCCTTGCGCGAACGCCGCTAGCCCGCATCACGAGTAGCGGCCCTCCAAAAAGGACGATGACTTGAAAGCTGTCCGCTGGGACCCCTCCAGCCATGGGGACACTTACGCCTATTATGCGGATCTGCGACGCAACTCACCTGTGATCAGGGCCAAGATCCCGACGCGGGGAACCGGCTGGGTCGTGACCCGCTACGACGACGTGTTGCAGGTGCTTAAGGATGCGCGCTTCTCCAACGATGCGCGAAACTCGTCCAACCCGCCGCTGTTCGGGTTCGGCGGCCGTTACGCTCCGCGGCTGATCAAGCTCGTCGGCAATGCGATGATTTCGGTCGACGACCCCGCCCATGCGCGGTTGCGGCGGCTGGTCTCCAAAGTTTTTACCCCGCGTTCCGTCGCCGATATGGAGCCCTGGATCAACGGCATCGTCGGGCCCATGCTGGATGCGGCCGGGCGGCAGGGCACCGTCGACCTGATGGATGTCTATGCGCTGCCGCTGCCCTTGCAGGTGATTTCGGAAATGCTCGGCATTCCGGAAGCTCAGCGGCTCGCCTTCCACCATCAGGTCGTGCGGCTGATCGAGGTCAACGATCAGCCCATCCGCCGCGCCATTCGCTGGCTTCCGGCGATGCCGAAGCTTCTCAAATTCTTCGAGGATCTGATCGAACTTCGGCGGCGGGAGCCCGACGATAAGCTGATCACGCGATTGATCGCGGTCGAAGAAGAAGGCGATCACCTCAGCCGCGACGAACTCATCGGCATGATCTTCCTGCTGCTGTTCGCCGGGCATGAGACGTCGGTCAATCTGATCGGCAATGGCCTCTTGGCCCTGCTCGAACATCCCGACCAGCTCGCGCTCCTCAAAGCAAAGCCCGACCTGATGGACAATGCCGTCGAAGAGCTGCTGCGCTACACCAACCCGGTCGAATATGGCACAATGCGGTTCGCCCTCGAGGAGGTGACGATCGCCGGCGTGACGATCGCCAAAGGCGATATGGTCATGGCGCTGCAGGCCTCAGCCAACCGCGACGAAACGGCTTTCGTGAATGCCGACAAGCTCGACGTGACGCGAAACGATAAGCGGCATCTGGCGCTCGGCTTCGGCTTGCATTATTGCCTCGGCGCTTCGCTGGCTCGGCTCGAGACGAGGATCGCTTTGAACGCTCTGCTCCAACGCTTTCCCGATGTGAGCCTCGCTGCTCCGATCGAGACGCTCCGCTGGCGCCAATCGAGCGGCCTTCGCGGCGTCGTCTCCTTGCCGGTCACGCTCGGTCGGGCCGTCCAGCCCTTAAAACACACGATCGCTGTCGCAGGCGCGACTTGTCCGATGGATAAGCCGACCCACATCGGCGATGAGCATGTTCTCGCATCCGAGAGAGGTCACGTATGAACATCCGAAAGTGCCTGGTGGCCCTCGCGGCCGGATACCTGATGGCTTTGGCGCCCGCCTATGCGGCACCCAAAAGCGTGATTGGGACATGGCTGACTGAAGACGATGCAGGCCGGATCCGGATCGAACTGTGCAAGCCGGGCAGCGACACGATCTGTGGGTTCGTGGTCTGGATGAAGTCGATTAAAGACGACGACGGTAAGATCAGGCTGGATGAGAAAAATCCGGACACCAAGAAACGGACTCGCCAATTGCTCGGTCACGAGTTGATCTTGAGCCTCAAGCCGAACGAAGACGACCGCTATGCCGGCAAGATCTACGACGCGGATAATGGTAAGAGCTACGACGTGACCCTTTGGGCTGAGGAGCCGAACGAAGTCCGCGTCAAAGGCTGCTTCCTGCATTATCTCTGCGGCTCGCAGACCTGGAAGCGCGTCACCGATATTGCACCGGGTCAGTTGATCGGGGCCACCGGCCAGCCGAATGGGCCGCGACGCGACACGGAATAGCAGCCGCCGCTCCGCTACCTGAACGCGTCAGGGTCCTCGTGACGGTCCCGCCGCCGCGATGATCGGCCGAACGAACGAAGCCCAAGCGGCGTCGTTCGTCGGCGTCATCGCGACAACCGGGTCTGCGCCGAGTCGGTCATCGATCAACCGGCTCTGCAGGTGGTTGACGCCGCCATCGGCCTTGAGCTCGTCGAGCGTCGAGGCAACCCCCGCCATGGCGGAGCAGCGCCCGACATTATACGCATCTTTCATCTCGACCTCTTCGCTGAAGCCGAAGGGGCGGAAGGCGATGCCGCGGCTCTTGAGCCCCGTCTCGAGCAGCGGCCAGACCGGATCGCCGATCATGAAACAGATGGTGTGACCCGCAAGGCTCGCGAGATCGAGCGGGTGTGGTGCTTGCGCCGCGGTGGTCTGTGGCGCGGTCTTCTGTGGCGCGATGGCTTGCGGAACCATGACGGCGAAACTATCGCGGTAAGCCTCGGCCACGGGCGTCAAAGCGGCCGCAAGGCCATGCTCCGTCACGAGACGCGGCTCGAGAAACACGACATCGAGATCGCCCCGCCGCACGCGATCGAAATCATCGTCGAGGTCGAGCAACCGGAGGGCGAAGCGGCCGTCATGGCCCAATACGGCCTCGGCGACGGCACGGCAGAGGTCGGCGGCGCGGCCTGTAGGCGCATCGCCCTCGATCGCCGCATAACCTGGGCGCTCGGTCGCGGCGCAATGCAGGATGCCTTGCTGTTTCACACGATCGAGCACGGCGCCGGCGCGCGCGGGCGATGCCACGGCCAGGATGGCAACGGCTGCCGCAACGATCGCGACCCCAGGAAGCCTCATCACGCGACCTCTCTCAATTATAGGCCGGGAAGGTGATCGGCAGGCTGTTGAACCCCGGCGGGATCGCGGTCGAGAGACCTTGCCGCTTGTCCTCGGGCGTGATGCCGATCGCGGAGCAGCCTTGGCCGCCAAAATGCGGCAGCGTCTCGACATCCTTCTCCGGGATCATCGCATAAGAGGCCGGCAAGGGCGGCATCTCGCCGGTCAGGCGTTTCGGCTCGAACGCCGACAAGAGATCGTCGGTTTCGGGCGTATTGAGGTCGCGCGGCCCGAGGTGATGCTGCACGAAGCCGTTCGGCCCGTTGAACGTCGCGTCCTCCCCGGCGTAAAGCGCCTGAACTTCGTCGGGCAACGAGGCGAGCGGCGGAAGATCGAAGATCGCGCTGATGGTCTCGATCACGGCATTGTGGTCACCCTCCGCGCGCGAGACCGCATGGGCGCGCCCATAGGGCGACATGACGATCATCGGGACGCGGATCCCGCGCGCCAGCGGCAACTGATCCGGCCCATATGAGAGGATCCGCGGCGGCACGTGATCGTAGAAACCGTCGGACTCGTCGTAAGTGAGGACGATCAAGCTCTCGCTCCAGATCTCAGGACGGCTCGCGACCGCATTGACGACCCGAGCCGCCATAGCTTCGCTGAGCTGTCGATCGCTGTAGCCGGGATGGTCGTCGTCGCCCCCCTTGTTGCTGTCGATCGTCGCGATTTCGCTCGGCGTCAGCCCGGCCGGATTGGGATAGGCCTTGTTCTGGATCGGCGGATGCTGCCCGCTGACGGCCGCGAAACCGCCTCGGACGTAGATCACGCCACCATCGAGCGGGAGATCGCCCGCTTTCATGTCGCTGAAGAAGTCGCCAAGGCCGCGCATATTGCTGTGGTAGGTCGGATTATTGACGAGATAGCCAAAATATTGCGGCGCCGAATGGTGGCTCACGTAGCTCGCATGCGAGGCCTCGCCCTCGTGATCGGTCGGCTCATGGTCGTAGCCTTCCTCGTACCAGCGCCACGCCACCGGTTTGCCGCCACGCGAGGTGATGAAGGGAATGTCCTGCTTGATGTCCGGCAGATCGAAATCCGGGTTGAAATCCTCCTTGGCGATTGTCGAGGCATCGCGACCCGCAAGGGTGAGCGGCACGGTCGCGAAGGTCAGGTTCGAGGCGATGTTGCTGTTTTTATAATTTTCACCGCCGCCGCCGGCGGGCTGACGTCCGGACGCAGTCGTGTCGAATTGCGACCCGTAAAAGGGCTGCGGATCGTTCACGAGCGGGGGTCCTTGGGTCGTGCCGTGGTTCTCGCCGGCCGCATAGCTCTTGCCTTCGGCGCCATGCTTCACCCATTGGGTTTCGCCTGCCTGCCCCGCGATCATAGCGATCGCGTTCGGGGTCGAGGGCGTATCCTCCGTTGCGAAGATGTTGTCGAATAAGGTGAAGCGACTCGCGTAGCTCCAGAGGAACGGGATCGTGTCGCAATCGATGTAGCTCATCACGAGCCGGGCATATTGCGTCGCCAGCGATGCGCTCGACGCGCCGCCGCTCGCGACGAAACGGCCAAATTCGGTCTGGGCAAAACCCGTCATCGTCGGCAGCCCGTCTTTCAAGGCCAGTTTCTTGGCGAGGCCCTTGTGGCTGTGGTCGACGCTATCGACGAAGGTCGCATTCTGCTCGGGACCGATGCGAAACGGCTGCAGGGTCTGAGCTGCGCCCGTCTGGTCCGTGTAATGCTGGACAAAGCCGGCCGTATGGGCGGCGTCACGCGGCTTTACTCCGTCCGAAAACAAGCCGTTAGCCCCTGGAAACGTCCCGAATTCATTATCGAACGAGTGATTTTCGTTGAAGATCACGAAAACATATTTGATCTTCTTCCGAAGCGCCGCGATCAGGGCATCGCGCGACGGCGTCGGCTCCTGCGCCGGATCCACCATGTAGGGCGCGATAGCGGCGCTCGGTTCCGGCTGGAGGTGGACGAGACCTGAAGGCGCGTCCTGCGCCAGCGCGGCGGTGACCCAGGCCATGAGCACAACCGACGCGGCGGTGATCGAACGCTTCATCGCAAGATCCTTTGGTGGCGCGGACGTGGTGTCCAGGCTGGACATGGCTACGGGCCATGATGAACCGATCGGATGGTTCTTGCCTAGCCGTGTCGCATGACGGCCTCATGATAGGAGACATTCGCCGCCGTCACGCGACACCCACACCCGCCAGAGAACGCGTCATCGTGTCGGGGAGGCGCCCCTATCGGCCACGCAGCCGAGACGGTAACTTTTGCGGTCCGACGAACGAAACGATCCTCATGGACCCGGCCGCAGCCCTTCGCTGCGGGCTCGGCTCGACAAGGAGTTCCTATGTTGAAATCGACGATGCTTCGGGGCACCCGCCCGGTTTTCCTGGCTGTCGGGTTGTTGGCGGCCGGCGGCGTGATCGCACTCGCGCCGCATTCCTTTGCCGAAGATGCGCGAGCCGTGCCGGCACCGGTGATGGACGAGCCGGCTACAGGATCAAGCGAAACGGCCGTGCTGGCCGGCGGCTGCTTTTGGGGCGTGCAAGGCGTCTTCCAGCATGTGCGCGGCGTCAGCAACGCCGTCTCGGGCTATGCTGGCGGAGCCGCCGGAACCGCCACTTACGATGAGGTGAGCACGGGAACGACGGGCCACGCCGAATCCGTCAAGGTGACGTTCGACCCGCATAAGATCAGCTACGGCAAGATCCTGCAGATCTACTTTTCGGCCATTCACGATCCGACGGAACTGAACCGCCAGGGTCCCGATTCGGGCACGCAATATCGTTCGGCCATCTTCCCGACGAGCGCCGAGCAGGCGCGTGTCGCCAAAGCCTATACGGCGCAGCTCGATTCAGCGCATGTCTATGACGCGGCGGTCGTCACCACGATCGAGCCGGATCGCGCCTTTTATCCGGCCGAGCAGCACCATCAGGACTTCCTGGCCCGGAACCCGCGCTATCCCTATATCGCGATCAACGACATGCCGAAGGTGGAAGCGTTGAAGCGCATGTACCCCGCCCTGTATCGGCCTGAGCCGGTTCTGGTCGCCTCGGCCCCGTCCACCAACTGATCGAACTGGCCGTCTGATAAGGGCGCGGCGGGAGACCGCCGCGCCCTTATGCTTTTGGTCGAGCATCGCGCCCGATCGCAGGCCCGGGATACGTGGCGACCTGTAACGCTGGGCGGGGCACCGACGAACACCTGATGTGCCGATCTTTCCCTGGAGTTTTGTCGATGCCGCCCCGCGCCGTTTGGAGCTTGCCTGGCCATGCGCTAGAACCCTCCGGTAAGCCGGAAGGGATCAGGCGCGCGCTCCATGACTGGCGGATCCAATGACAATGCGGCACGCCTCGACGCGGAATGGTCGGCCATGATGGTGGCGGCCCAAGCCGGCGACAGAGCCGCCTACGAGCGTCTGTTGCGGAGCTCCATGCCGTTGATCCGGCGGGTGGCGCGGCATCAAGGCGTTCAAGTGGATCGGCTCGATGACGTCATCCAGGACGTGCTCATCACGGTGCATCGCGCCCGGCAGACCTATGATCCAACCCGAAGCTTCTCGGCCTGGCTCGGCGTCATCGCGCGGCGTCGGGCGATCGACTCGCTGCGGCGCAATGGGCGACAGGATCGGCGGGAGGTCTTCGCTCCGATCGATTACGAGAACCATGCCGACCCGGCTGCCGACGCGCGCCAGACCCGCGGCGGCGAAGCGCCCGACGATGCCATGATGGCGGCATTGGATCGACTGCCAACCGGGCAACGCGAAGCGATCGAGGTGCTGGCACTGCGCCAGCTGTCGCTCGACGAAGCCGCAGATTTTACGGGCAAAACCAAGGGCGCCCTCAAGGTCAACATGCATCGCGCCTTGAAGAGCCTGCGGGCGCGTTTCGGCGGGGAGGAGTGATGGCGGCCCATCTCGAGACCCTCATCGACGATCTCGGTGCCGATCTCACGCCAGTCCATCGCTTGGCTTCGCCGCTGATCCGCGCCGCCGGATGGGTCGCGGTGGTGGCCGCGATCGGTGTCGCGTTCGCAAGTGTCGCCGATCTGCCCGCCGTCCTGCACCGGCTGCGAATGGTGCCGGACATGTGGCTCGCGGTTCTCGGCTCCACCATGACGATGGTGCTGGCCGCCGTCGCGGCTTTTGAAATGAGCATGCCCGATCGAAAGGCGACCTGGGCTTTGCTGCCTCTCCCGGGCGTCGTGCTCTGGGTCGCGGCCACCGGCATGGGTTGCCTCCGGTCTTGGATCATCCCCGATGTGCCGGCGGCCCCGATGGCGGAGGCACCGCATTGCTTCGCCTTCATCGTCGGCCTGTCGATCCCGCTCTCGATCGTCATGATCGTGATGGTGCGGCGCGCCTGCCCGTTGCGGCCGAACTTGACGGCGGCCATTGGCGGCCTCGCGGTTGCGGCCGGTGCCGCCACCCTGCTCAATTTTTTCCATGATTTCGATGCGGGTGCGACCGATATCGCGGTGCATGTGGTCGCGATCGCGCTCGTGATCGGGCTCAATCGCCTGCTCGGAGGCCGGCTGTTCGCCGGACGAGGGCTTGCGCCCCGGGCGTGACACGGCTCCTGGCGATCAACCCTGCGAGGGCGTGAATCGCGCCACGAGTTCATGCTCGTTGCCCGGGTAGGTCAGGGTCACGATCGTGATCGGGTTGTCGGCGTTCCAGGTTCGCCGCTCGATCGTCAGGCACGCCGATCCGTCCGCGATCGAGAGCGCTGCCGCCACGTCGTCGTCCGCGGCGGTTGCCCGGATCTTATGCTCGGCGGCAGACCATGGCACGCGCTCGATCAGCCACGCGCCCGGCGGCACAATCGTGAAACTCTCCTCGGCCGCCTCGGGCACGGCCGCGAGATTGATGAGCCGCCGTTCCAGGCAGAACGGTCGCGGTCCGGCAAAGTGGCGACAGACGATATGCAGCACCTCGCCGGGCGATGCGAGCCCGAGACGCTCCTGTTCGGCGCGCATGCTCCGCCGCTTGCGGCAGAGCGTGATCTCGTGGCGATACGGCAGGCCGAGCGCCAAGACCTCCGCTTCGAGATCGTGAATATCCAGCACGGCCGATTGCGAATGGGGGCGCTTGACGAAGCTGCCGGCTTTGCGCCGACGCTCGATCAACCCGGCATTGGCAAGCTGCGTCAGCACCTTGCTGACCGTCATGCGCGAACACTGATACTGCGCCGTGAGCTCGTGCTCGAACGGGATCCGGGTCCCCGGCGGCCATTCCCCCGAAAGAATGCGCTCCTCGATCTCGGTCAGGATCCGCGCATGCAACGACATCGGCGGCATGGCCTCGTGCCTGGTTGGCCCGGTCCCGGTCACGCCGCCCGCAAGCCGGCCACGACGGCGCGGAAGTCGCGTGCGATGGCGTCGCGGCCATGATGGCGGCCGGCCTCGACCAGCTTACGGCCGGCGACCCAGACGCAATCAACCAGGGTGTCGCGTCCGGCGAAGACCCAGGCATCGAGGATCGCGTCGCCGGTGCACCCTGCCAGCGTGACATGCGCGGCGTCGAGCGAGACCAGATCGGCCCGCGCCCCCACCACCAGCCCCCCGCCCGCAACACCGAGCGCTGCGCTTCCGCCGCGCAAGGCGCCCTCAAACAGCGCCCGCCCGGTGGAGCCGCCCGCGACCGCCATGACGTTGCGGGCGCGATGCGCGAGCCGTTGGGAATATTCGAGCTGACGCAATTCGTCGGAGAGGCCGATCAAAACGTTTGAATCCGATCCGATGCCGAAGCGGCCGCCGGCTTCCGTGAAGGTCGGGGCCTCGAAGGTGCCGTCGCCGAGATTGGCCTCGGTGATGGGGCAGAGGCCAGCGACGGCGCGGGTCGCCGCCATGCGAAGCGTCTCGGCCTCGGTCATGTGGGTCGCGTGGATGAGGCACCAGCGATCGTCGACCGGCGCGTGATCAAGCAACCACTCGACGGGGCGCTGCCCGGACCAGGCGAGGCAATCCTCGACCTCCTTCATCTGTTCGGCGATATGGATGTGAACGGGGCCGCCCTCGGCGAGCGGCAGAATGGCGGCGAGATCCTCCGGCGTCGCGGCCCGGAGGCTATGCGGCGCAAGACCCACGATGGCGCCATCCAGGCCGGCAACCGAGACGCGGCACCGGTCCAGCAGCCACGCATATCCATCGAGGCCGTTGGTGAAGCGACGCTGGCCATCGCCGGGCGCGCCGCCGCCAAAGCCCGAACGGGCATAGAAGACCGGCAGGAGCGTCAGACCGATGCCGGTCGTGGCGCAGGCCGCCGCGATGCGGCCCGCCATCTCGGCGATGTCGGCATAAGGCGTCCCGTCGCGATCGTGGTGAAGGTAATGAAACTCGCCGACCCGGGTGAAGCCGGCTTCCAGCATCT
The DNA here is from genome assembly GCF_004323635.1 of Lichenihabitans psoromatis. Taxonomy (NCBI): domain Bacteria; kingdom Pseudomonadati; phylum Pseudomonadota; class Alphaproteobacteria; order Hyphomicrobiales; family Lichenihabitantaceae; genus Lichenihabitans; species Lichenihabitans psoromatis. Next base: position 1,940,598 of record NZ_CP036515.1, on the reverse strand, counting down.
CGACATACAGCTGCGCCGCGACGGCCTCGACCTCCTCGGGCGTCATCGTCAGGGCAAAGCGATACATTGTCTCCCGCCAGCTCCAAAAGCTGTCAGCGGCGGGTCCGCGCGTTTCGGCGAGTCCCGCCATGCCGCGTTGAAACGCGTGGCTGTGAAGGTTGGGCATGCCCGACAGCAGGATGGCGTGACGTTCATCACCCGGCTGCGGGGTAGCATCTGGCTCGATCGCTTCGATGACACCCGCCTCGATCGTGACGCGGACGTCGTTGCGCCAGCCGTCGGCCAGGAGAGCTTGCGCCGCAAAGAAGACACCCATGTCGATCCCCTACCCTGACGGCTCCGGCCACGCGGCTTGCATCGCTTTTATTATGTCTATACATTTGACGCTAGCCGAAAAGCACCGAAGGACGACGAGACGATGCCGGACAGCGACACCGAGACACGATATGACCGGCTCTGGCGCAACGCCCGGCTAGCCACGATGGCACCCGGCCTGCCCGGTCTGGGCATCGTCGAGGCCGGAGCCATCGCGGTCAAGGATGGGCGCATCGCTTATGCCGGCCCCGAATCCGATCTGCCCGCAGCCTTGCGACAGGCGCCCGATGTCATCGATTGCGACGGTCGCTGGATCACGCCCGGCCTCATCGATTGCCACACGCATCTCATCCACGCCGGCAATCGGGCGCATGAGTTCGAGTTGCGGCTCAATGGCGCCACATACGAAGACGTGGCCCGCGCGGGTGGCGGCATCGTCTCATCGGTGAGAGGCTTGCGGGCCGCCAGCGAGGACGATCTCGTCCGCGAGGCCCTGCCCCGGCTCGACGCCCTGATGGCCGAAGGTGTCACCACGATCGAGATCAAATCCGGCTACGGGCTCGACCTCGCCAACGAACGCAAATCGCTGCTGGCGGCGCGCCGCCTCGCCGACGAGCGCGATGTCGCGGTCCGCGCGACATTCCTGGGCGCCCACGCGCTGCCGCCCGAGGCCGAGGGCGACAAGACCCGGTATCTCGACACGCTGATCGGCGAGATGCTTCCGGCTCTCGCGGCCGAGGGGCTGATCGACGCGGTCGATGGATTTTGCGAGGGCATCGCCTTCTCGCCCGACGAGATCGCCCGCGTGTTCAAAGCGGCAAAAGCCCTCGGGCTTCCGGTCAAGCTGCATGCCGATCAGTTGTCCAACCTCGGCGGCGCGGCTCTGGCGGCGCGGTTCGGCGCCTTATCGGCCGACCACCTCGAACATACCGACGAGGCCGGAGCCATGGCGATGGCGAAAGCCGGCACGGTCGCGGTCATCCTGCCGGGGGCTTTCTACTTCATCCGCGAAACCCAACGGCCGCCGATTGACCTCTTTCGTCGTCACGGGGTGCCCATGGCGCTCGCGACCGACAACAACCCCGGCACATCGCCGCTCACGTCCTTGCTGCTGACCATGAACATGGGCGCGACGCTGTTCCGCATGACCGTGGACGAATGTATCGCCGGCGTCACGCGCGAGGCGGCTCGCGCCCTCGGCCTGCTTGGTGAGACGGGGACACTCGAGGTGGACCGATGGGCCGATCTCGCGATCTGGAACATCGAGCGCCCGGCCGAGCTCGTCTACCGGATGGGTTTCAACCCGCTACACGCCCGCATCCGGAGTGGCCAATGACCAGCATCACTTTCAAACCCGGCGCCGCGAGCCTTGCGGATTGGCGCGCCATCTATCGGGGCGCGGTGCCGACGCTCGATCCGGCTTGCCGGGCCGCCGTCGAGGCCAGCGCCGCATCGGTGGCTCGGATCGTCGCCAAGGGCGAGCCGGTCTATGGCATCAACACGGGTTTTGGAAAGCTCGCCAGCGTCCGCATCGACGCGGCCGATCTCGCGACGCTCCAGCGCAACATCGTGCTGTCGCATGCGGCGGGCGTCGGCGAGCCCATGCCGGTGTTGATCGCGCGTTTGATGATGGCCCTTAAGCTCGCGAGCTTGGCGCAGGGCGCATCGGGCGTCCAGCCCGCGACGCTCGATCTCCTCGCGGCCATGCTGGCGCGCGACGTCATTCCGGTCGTTCCAGCCCAAGGCTCGGTCGGTGCGTCGGGCGATCTCGCGCCTCTGGCCCATTTGACGGCCGTCATGATCGGGGTCGGCGAGGCTTTCACCCCGAAAGGCCGCTTGCCCGCGACCGAGGCGCTGGACCAAGCTGGACTCCGGCCGGTGACGCTCGGCGCCAAGGAGGGGCTCGCGCTTCTCAACGGCACCCAGTTTTCGACCGCCAACGCGCTTGCGGCCTTGTTCGAGGCCGAAATCCTGTTTCGCTCCGCTCTGGTGACGGGCGCCTTGTCGACCGACGCCGCCAAGGGCTCCGACGCGCCGTTCGATCCGCGCATCCACGCTTTGCGAAAACATCGCGGACAGATCGAAACCGCTGACGCCCTCCGCGCCCTGATGGCCGGCAGCGCCATCCGCCAGTCGCATCTCGTCGGCGACGAGCGCGTGCAGGACCCCTATTGCCTACGCTGCCAGCCCCAGGTGATGGGCGCGTGCCTCGACGTGCTGCGTCAGGCCACCGCCCTGCTGCTGACCGAGGCCAATGGCGTGTCCGACAATCCGCTGATCTTCCCGGACACTGACGAGGCTTTGTCCGGGGGGAATTTCCACGCGGAGCCGGTGGCTTTCGCGGCCGACATGATCGCGCTCGCGGTCTGCGAGATCGGCTCGCTCGCCGAGCGCCGGATCGCCATGCTGGTGGACCCCGCGTTGTCGGGGCTCCCGGCCTTCCTGACCCCGAAACCCGGCCTCAATTCGGGGTTCATGATCCCGCAGGTCACGGCCGCCGCGCTCGTGTCGGAGAACAAGCAACGCGCCTATCCGGCCAGCGTCGACAGCATCCCGACCTCGGCCAATCAGGAGGATCACGTTTCAATGGCGGCGCATGGCGCGCGACGGCTGATCCCGATGGTCGAGAATGCCACCGCCGTGATCGGCATCGAACTTCTGGCTGCCGCGCAAGGCTGCGATTTCCACGCGCCGCTCGCCTCGAGCGCCGGGCTGGACGCGGTGCGGGCGCTGCTGCGGGCCGAGGTGCCTCGGCTCGACGACGACCGGCATATCCATCCAGACATGGAAAAGGCGATCGCGCTGGTGCGTAGCGGTGCGGTCGCGACAGCCGCCTCGATCGCGCTGCCCGATCTCGCCGACTGAACCGAACCCGCCTAGACTGAGAGACGCCCTTCCCGTTCGCCACAAAGGTCCACCATGACCCGCATCGACAATGCCCGCACGATCCGCTCGCCCCACGGCACGACCCTGACGGCGAAAAGTTGGCTGACCGAAGCGCCGCTGCGGATGCTGATGAACAACCTCGATCCGGATGTCGCGGAGCGGCCCGGCGAGCTCGTGGTCTATGGCGGCATTGGCCGGGCGGCGCGCGACTGGGAGAGTTTCGACGGGATCGTGGCGGCTCTGACCACGTTGGAGGCCGACCAGACCCTGTTGGTCCAATCCGGCAAGCCGGTCGGGGTGTTTCGCACCCATGCGGATGCGCCGCGCGTACTGATCGCCAATTCGAACCTGGTGCCGCATTGGGCCACGTGGGACCATTTCAACGCCCTCGATCGCAAGGGCCTCATGATGTACGGCCAGATGACGGCCGGCTCGTGGATCTACATCGGCACGCAGGGAATCGTTCAAGGCACCTACGAGACTTTCGTCGAGATGGGCCGGCAGCATTACGGCGGCGATCTCGCGGGACGCTGGATCCTGACCGCCGGCCTCGGCGGCATGGGCGGCGCACAGCCGCTCGCCGCGACCATGGCGGGCGCCTCCTGCCTCGCGGTGGAATGCCGCCAGAGCAGCATCGAGTTCCGGCTTCGCACCGGTTATGTCGACGTGCAGGCGAAGGATCTCGACGACGCGCTCGCGATCATCGACAAAGCGAAGGCCGACAAGACGGCGATCTCGGTCGCGCTACTCGGCAATGCAGCCGATGTGTTCCCCGAACTTTTCCGGCGCGGCGTGCGCCCGGATTGCGTGACGGACCAGACCTCCGCCCACGACCCCGTCAACGGCTATCTGCCGAAAGGGTGGACGCTCGATCAGTGGGAAAGCACGCGTGAGCGCAACCCCGCCGAGGTCACCAAAGCGGCGAAACACTCGATGGCGACCCACGTCCGGGCCATGCTGGACTTCCATAAGGCGGGCGTGCCGACCGTCGACTATGGCAACAACATTCGGCAGATGGCGCTGGAGGATGGCGTCGCCGACGCGTTCGATTTTCCGGGCTTCGTTCCGGCTTATATCCGGCCGCTGTTCTGTCGCGGCATCGGTCCGTTCCGCTGGTGCGCCCTGTCGGGCGACCCCGAGGATATCTATAAGACCGACGCCAAGGTGAAGGAGATCCTTCCCGACAACACCCATCTGCATAACTGGCTCGACATGGCACGGGCCAGGATCAAGTTTCAGGGCTTGCCGGCGCGCATCTGCTGGGTCGGTCTCGGCGATCGCCACAAGCTCGGCCTCGCGTTCAACGAGATGGTGGCGTCCGGCGAACTCAAAGCCCCGATCGTGATCGGCCGCGACCACCTCGATTCCGGCTCGGTCGCCTCCCCCAACCGCGAAACCGAAGCCATGCGCGACGGGTCGGATGCGGTGTCGGATTGGCCGCTGCTGAATGCCCTGCTGAACTGCGCCTCCGGCGCGACCTGGGTGTCGCTGCATCATGGCGGCGGCGTCGGTATGGGCTTTTCGCAACATGCCGGCATGGTGATCGTGGCGGACGGGACCGCCGAAGCCGCCAAGCGGATCGAGCGCGTGTTGTGGAACGACCCGGCGACCGGCGTCATGCGTCACGCCGATGCGGGCTATGAGAGCGCCATCGACTGCGCCCGTGAGAAGGGCCTCGATCTGCCCGGCATCCTCGGCTGAGAACCAGCGGCTGAGCCAAAGTCTGACCGCGGACGCCCGTTCGATCGTGCCTCTTGCGCGAAACGACCGGGCTTCTATCCTGGCCGACGACCAGAAAGCCACGTCCGACCGCATGCCCCTGCGGAATGACCGCGTCGTCTCGACGCCGGCTTGATCGAACGAGGCCACTCTTGCCGGATGAACGAGAGTACGAACTGAAGTTTTCGATCGCACCCGACGCCGTGCCGGCGTTGACGTCCCATCCGACCTTTGCGCTGGGTCGATCGGCCCCGACATCGGCAACACTGGTCTCGACCTATTTCGATACGCCCGATCAGACGCTCCGCCGTCATGGCCTGACGCTTCGGATCCGGGATAAGAACGGCGCCAAGGTCGAGACGGTCAAGCAGACCAGCGCATCGACGCTCGATCGTGGCGAGTGGGAGTTCGAGACCGACGATATCGTCCCGAGTCTCGAACGGCTGCAGGAGACGCCTCTCGGCGCTTTGAAGCACGAGGTGGATCTCAAGGACAGGATCGCGCCGGTCTTCACCGTGACGGTCGAGCGGACCACCAAAATGCTGCGCTGGGGCGAGTCTGATATCGAAGTCGCGATCGATCGCGGCGAGGTCGAGGCCGACGGGCGACATATTCCGATCAGCGAAATCGAACTCGAGCTCAAACAGGGCCGCCCCACCGACCTTTTCGATCTTGCGTCGCATCTCGTGCACGACGTTGCGTTGACGCTCAGCCTCGTTAGCAAGTCGGAACGGGGGTTCCGCTTGCTCGACAGGACCTGGGGGCATCCCGTCAAGGCGGCGCGTCCCGTGCTCGATGCCGACATGACGCAAGTCGCGGCCGTCCAGACCTTGCTCGAGGCGTGCCTGCATGACCTGCTGCTCAATCTCGCGGCTTTCGCGCCCGGCGGCGATATCGAGGCGGTGCATCGGGGCCGCGTCGCGCTGCGGCGGCTTCGCGCTGCCATGACGCTCTTCGAAAGCCGGACCGAGGATGCCAAACGCGAGCCGTTGCGCCTCGAGCTGAAGTGGCTGTCCGATCTGCTCGGCGTCGCGCGCGACTGCGATGTCTTCCAGAGCGAAATCTTCGACCCGGCTGCAGAAGATCCCGCGATCCTCGGGGCCCGCGATCTCGCGGATCACATGCGGCAGAAGCAACGGAACGCGCATGCGGCACTCGCCGAGGGTCTTCGCTCACCGCGCTGGCGGCGTTTGCTGTCCGATCTGATCGCCTGGATCGCCGACGGGGCTTGGATCACGCACCATGCCGCAGCCGATCCCTCCGCGCCGGAGGAGACTCTGGCGGACTTCGCCCGGCAGCGTCTGCGGTCCCGCTGGAGGTCACTGGTCCGCAAGGGGCGCGGCCTCGGTGAGCTTCCGCCGCATGAGCGTCACCTCATCCGCATCCGCGCCAAGAAATTGCGGTATGCGCTGGAGTTCTTCGAGGAGGTCACCGGCGTCGGCAAGGGATCGAAATCTTACAAGGGCCTGCAACGTGGCTTGGAGGAGTTGCAGGCCAGCCTCGGTCTCCTGCACGACCATGACGCCAAACACGATCTGCTCCATGCTGAATGTCTTGGATGGGACCCGGCCAATGCGGCCGGTCCGCGGATCATGTTCGCGGCGGGCGTCTTGTCCGGCGCGGCGCCCGATACCGATATGGTCCTCAAAAAAGCGACGGCAGCGTTCAAGATCATCCGAGACAGCGACCCGTTTCGATCCGACTTAACACCGCGTTAATCCGGCTTTAAACAAGCGAGGCGATCATGGCCGCCTCGATTCGACCGGTTCTCGTTCGATCCAAATCTGATCGTCGGTGTCACAGATGGTGGATTCTGATGGAGGCTGACGACACGACGCGATATCTCTACGCACGCAGCGCCTCCGCGCGGAGCGAGATCTCAAGCGCTCGATCCTTCCTCAGTTTACCACGACGATCGCAAACCGCTTTCGCGTTGGTGGTTTCGGTGGGCTTGGTTGTTGCAAGCGCGGTGGCGACGCCCTTTGCCAACACGCCGCTTCAACCCATCCCCGGCTATATGACGGCTTTTGGCACCGCCATGGTGGTGGTGAATTTTCTCCTTGCGACCCTGCTGTATAATCGAGGCGTGGCCGAGCGGAACGGCGACCTGATCCGGCTTGCGACCGCTTATCTATTCGTCGCTGTCATCTTCGTGCCGCTGCTGCTCAGTTTTCGTGACGGCTTCGTCTCGGGCTCGATCATCGGATCGAGCGGCAGTTCCGTGTGGCTGTGGTGCTTCTGGCATCTGGGCTTTGTCGTGTCGATCGGCTGGTACGCGTTACGGGCGAAGCGGAACCGGCCAGCTTGGCCGATCTCGGCCTATATTGCGGTGGTCGGTGCCGTCGTGACCGCAATGACGCTTCTGGCCTGCAATGGTCTGTCGCTTCTGCCGCCGGTCGTGCCGAACGGGCGGACCTTTTTTGCAGCGCCCTATACCCTGCTGCCCTATTCGATCGTGCTGATCAATATCGGATCCTTGGGGCTTTGCCTCCGCCACGCGCGAGCCTCGACCACCGACCTGTGGCTCTCGGTCGGCATGGTGGCGGCCTGTTTCGACTTGTGGCTGACGCTGCAGGGGACCGACCGTTTCGCTCTCGGCTGGTATGTCGCCAAATGCGGCAGCCTCTTCACGTCGCTGACTGTGCTGAGCTCGCAACTTTACGATATCACCCGTCTGTTCCAGGTTTTGGCGCGGGCCAACGACGGGCTACAGCTTCAGGCGACGCGCGACGGGCTGACAGGCTTGTACAACCGTCGCTACTTCGACGAAGTCATCGCGTTTGAATGGGCCAAGGCGAACCGTGAGGGCACAAGCCTCTCGTTGCTGCTGGTAGACGTCGATTGGTTCAAGCAATTCAACGATCGCTATGGACATCCTGCGGGCGACGAATGCCTCCGGGCCGTCGGACTTGCGTTTCGCCATCTCGTCCGACGTCCCGCCGATATCGTAGCGCGATACGGCGGTGAAGAATTCGTGGTCGTGCTGCCGGAAACCGACAGTGTCGGCGCGCGGCACCTCGCCGAGCGGATGCGGCGGTCGATCGTCGCACTCGATATTCCGCATGCGCCGTCCGACACCGGCGTGCTGACGATCAGCATCGGTTGTGCCACGACGCGCCACCCCGGAGTGACGAGCCTGAAATCGCTTGTCGAGGAAGCGGACCGTGCTCTCTACGTCGCGAAGGAAAGGGGCCGCAATCGCGTCTGCACAGTCGATGAAATCGTCGCCGACGACCTGCCAGATCTCGGACCTCGGACCCGTCAAACATCCGGGTTGCACCCCGCCGCTTGACGGTTGCGCCTTCTTCACACAAAACGGGATATCGGCGCAGTCGCGGACATCCAAACCATGGCCAATACTACTATCGGCGTGAAACTCGACGGGGCTTTGCGCGAGCGGATCAAAGATGCGGCCGTCTCCCAGGGTCGGACCTCGCACGGCTTGATCAAGCAGTCGATCCTGACGGCGCTCGACCGTCACGACCAGGGTGCGTCCGCGCCGGCCGATCTCTCCGGAAGCTCTGCGCCTCGCCCGTTCCTCGATTTTGCGCGATCGGTGCAACCGCAGAGCGTGCTGCGGGCCAAGATCACGTCGGCCTATCGCGTGCCCGAGCCCGAGTGCCTGCCGCTGCTGATCGCGGATGCGACGCTGCCCAAGAGCCAAGTCGAAGAGGCGAAGAATACCGCCAAGAAACTGGTCGAGGTTCTGCGCGCCAAGGGTCAACGCGGCGGCGTCGAAGGGCTGGTGCAGGAATATTCGCTGTCCAGCTTTGAGGGTGTGGCGCTGATGTGCCTCGCCGAGGCTTTGCTCCGTATCCCGGATCGCGGCACACGCGATGCCTTGATCCGGGACAAGATTTCGATCGGCGACTGGCATTCCCATGTCGGGCGCAGCCCCTCGCTCTTCGTCAATGCGGCGACGTGGGGGCTTGTGGTCACCGGCCGCCTGACCACCACGACGAGCGAGACCGGCTTGTCGACGGCGTTGACGCGGCTGATCGCCAAGGGCGGCGAGCCGTTGATCCGCAAGGGCGTCGATATGGCGATGCGGATGATGGGTGAGCAGTTCGTCACGGGGCAGACCATCGCCGAGGCTCTCGCCAACAGCCGCAAGGCCGAGGCGCGCGGCTTCCGCTACTCCTATGATATGTTGGGCGAAGCCGCCACGACGGCCGCCGATGCCGACCGTTACTATCGCGACTACGAACAAGCCATTCACGCGATCGGCAAGACCGCGGCGCGACGCGGCATCTACGAAGGCCCCGGCATCTCGATCAAGCTATCGGCGTTGCATCCGCGCTATTCTCGTGCCCAGCGCGAGCGCAGCATGAGCGAGTTGCTCGATCGGCTGAAGGCTTTGGCGATCCTGGCGCGCCACTACGACATCGGCCTGAACATCGACGCCGAGGAAGCCGACAGACTGGAGCTGTCGCTCGACCTTCTGGAGAGCCTGTGCTTCACGCCTGAACTCGATGGGTGGAACGGCATCGGTTTCGTGGTTCAGGCCTATCAGAAGCGCGCCCCGTTCGTGCTCGATTTCATCATCGACCTCGCGCGTCGAAGCCGACACCGGCTGATGATCCGACTCGTGAAAGGCGCCTATTGGGACAGCGAGATCAAACGCGCCCAGGTCGACGGGCTCGAAGGCTTTCCGGTCTATACGCGGAAGCTCTACACGGACGTGTCGTATCTCGCCTGCGCCCGCAAGCTGTTGCGCGCACCCGATGCCGTTTTCCCGCAGTTCGCCACCCACAACGCGCAGACTTTGGCTACCATTCACGCGATGGCGGGCGAGAATTTCTACGCCGGCCAATATGAATTCCAATGCCTGCACGGCATGGGCGAGCCGCTCTACGACGAGGTGGTCGGCAAGGATAAGTTGAACCGCCCCTGCCGTATTTACGCTCCGGTCGGGACCCATGAGACGTTGCTGGCCTATCTGGTCCGGCGTCTGCTCGAGAACGGCGCCAATACGAGCTTCGTCAACCGCATCGCGGACGCCAACGTTCGGGTGAAGGACCTCGTGGCCGATCCGGTCGCACAAGCGGCTGATATGGAGCAGGTCGGTGCGCCGCATCCGCGCATAGCGATGCCGCGCGACCTTTTTGCCGGATCGCGGGCGAATTCCGCTGGCCTCGACCTCTCGAACGAGCAACGCTTGGCGTCGCTCTCAGCAGCTTTGCTCTCCGGGGCCGGAACGCAGTCGCGAGCCATGCCGATGCTCGGCGCGGACCGACAGGATCAGGGCTCGGTGGGTCGTCCGGTCCAGAACCCCGCCGACCGTCGCGACATCGTCGGATATGTGGTCGACGCGACCCCGGCCGATGTCGGTCAAGCCTTTGAGGGTGCGGCCGCCTTCGCGCCGATCTGGGCCGCGACACCGCCGAGCGATCGCGCCGCCTGCCTCGCCAAGGCCGCGGACCTGATGGAAGCGCGGATGCCGAGCCTGATGGGCGACATCGTCCGCGAAGCCGGAAAATCTCTGCCCAACGCCATTGCGGAAATCCGCGAGGCTGTCGATTTCCTGCGCTACTATGGGCAAGAAGCCGCCACGAGCTTCGCCAACGACACCCATCGGCCGCTCGGTCCGGTCGTCTGCATCAGCCCGTGGAACTTCCCGCTGGCGATTTTCACCGGCCAGGTTGCGGCAGCCCTCGCGGCCGGCAACCCCGTCCTGGCCAAACCAGCCGAAGAAACCCCGCTGATTGCCGCCCGCGCGATCGAGATCCTTCGCGAAGCCGGTGTTCCGGCCGGCACGGTCCAGCTGCTACCCGGCGCTGGCGACATCGGCGCGGCGCTCGTGGCCGACCCTCGGGCGGCTGGCGTTCTCTTCACCGGCTCGACCGCCGTGGCCCGCTTGATCCAAAAGCAATTGGCGGATCGGTTGAGCACTTCAGGGGGCTCGATCCCGCTCGTGGCCGAGACCGGCGGCCAGAATGTCCTGATCGTGGATTCCTCCGCCCTCGCCGAACAGGTCGTCGGCGACGTCCTCCTGTCGGCTTTCGATTCAGCCGGACAACGGTGCTCGGCCCTCCGGGTGCTCTGCCTGCAGGACGACATTGCAGACCGCGTTCTGACCATGCTGAAAGGCGCGATGGCTGAACTGCAGGTCGGCAACCCGGACCGCCTCGCGGTAGATATCGGGCCTGTAATCTCGGCCGAGGCGCGGGACGGCATCACGTCTTATGTCGAAGCGATGCGCCAGAAGGGCTTCATGATCGACGCCCTGCCGCTCGGCGAGGCTTGCGCGCGTGGCACCTTCGTGGCCCCGACCCTGATCGAGATCGGTCGCATCGATGATCTCGGCCCCGAGGTGTTCGGGCCGGTCTTGCATGTGTTGCGCTACCGTCGCGAGGATCTCGACGAGTTGATCGACCGGATCAACGCCAGCGGCTACGGGCTGACGTTCGGGCTCCATACCCGCATCGACGAAACGATCGCCCGCGTGACCGACCGGATCGGCGCCGGCAACCTCTATATCAATCGCAACCTGATCGGTGCCGTGGTGGGCGTGCAGCCCTTCGGCGGCAATGGACTTTCGGGCACTGGCCCAAAGGCGGGCGGCCCTCTCTACATGCGTCGCCTCCTGGCCGATGTGCCGGCCGCGCCACCGATCGCTCCAAAGACGGGAGCCGGCAATCCGGCTCTGCCGCTTCACGCCTGGCTCGTTCAGACCGGCCGCAAAGCCGACGCGGATCGCTGCGCGACGGCGATCGCGCGGTCGCTGCTCGGGACCCGCGTCGAGCTCTCGGGGGCGGTGGGCGAGCGGAACATCTATGGGTTCAAGGCGCGCGGCACCCTATTGGCGCATGTCCAGACGGAAGCCGGATTGTTTGCGGCCGTTTCGGCCGCCCTGGCGACCGGCAACGCGACTGTCGTCACAGCACCCGCTGCGGTGCTGGATGTTCTCGCAACGCTGCCGCCCTCGTTAGCCGGGCGGATCACTGCGGCGAAGGACAGTATCGCGAGCCTCGACGTGGCGGCCGTACTCTTCGAGGGCGACAGCGACGACTTGCGTCGTCTCAACCACAGCATCGCCGACAAATCCGGTGCGATCGTGCCGGTCCATGCCGTGTCGCGGACGATGCTCGTCGATCAAAACGACACATTCCCGCTGGAGTGGCTGGTCGAAGAAGTCTCGATCAGCACCAACACGGCGGCGGCGGGCGGCAATGCCAGCCTGATGAGCATCGGTTAAGCGTCATACGCTTAGCCGAGCAGCAGCGTCGCCCACCCTTCGAGATCGATGCGCCGCCGCAAGGCGTAGCCCTGCGACGCATAGCTCGACAGGATCCCGGGCACGTCGCGGGCCAGCAGGCCAGACAGAACGAGGTCGCCTCCCCGCGCCGCGACATCCCGGATCGAGGGCGCCAGCAGCCGCAGCGGCTTAGCCAGGATATTGGCGAAGATGAGGTCGTAAGGCGCGCCGGCGCGAAGCGCTGGGCTGCGTAAGCCCGTCGCGACCACGGGGCGGGCATAGGGCGCGGCGCCGTTCAGCTTGGCATTGGCCCAGGCGGCATGAACCGCGACCGGATCGATATCGCCGGCCGCCACGCGTTGATGGAGAGCCTTGGCGGCCGCGATCGCCAGCACACCGGTGCCGGTCCCCACATCCAGAATATGCTGCGGACGACGCCGCTTGAGGATCGCGTCCAGCATCAGCAAGCAGCCGCGTGTCGTCCCGTGATGGCCGGTGCCAAACGCCAAAGCAGCCTCGATTTCGAGGGGCACGTCGTTGGCGCGGACGCGGTGACGGTCATGGCTCCCATGAAGGATGAAGCGCCCGGCCCGAACGACGCCAAGCCCTTCGAGTGAGGCCGCGACCCAATCCTGCTCGGCGACCTGTCCGAATGTCAGCCCTGCAGCCGCCTCCGGCCCGACCACGGCAGCGATCAGGGTGCGGATGCGGTCCTGGTCTGGGGCTTGGCCGAAATAGATTTCAACGGTCCAGGCCTTGTTGACCGACGGGTCGCCCTCGTCCTCAAAGGCGGCGGCCGCAGTCTCGGCGGGATCAAACGTCTCGACGACCGCATCGGCCACGGCGCGCGCCGTATGCTCGTCGCAGACGAGACGAAGCAGGTGGGCGGCGTTGTTGGGGGGAAGACCTTCGAGCATTCCGTCGGCTAGCATGCCGGGACGACCCTGTCACGCCGCCGGGGGCTCGCGTCACGATCGCCAAGGAGCAGCACGGACGAAAGCGCCTGACTTTCGGCCCCGATCATGCTCCAACGTCGCGGTAGACCAATCGAGGCCGAATCCCCATGATGCCCTGCCTGTCGTTGCTTTGTTTCATGGTGTTCGGGCCGCCCGGCCTCGTGCTCGGCGATGGATTTTCGGCGACCTCCGCCGCACCTCGGACCTCGGTGCAGGCCTTCGGCCAGCAGAACCCGCAGTGCAAGGCCTGGAGCGATAGCTGCGTCACCTGCACGGCCACGGCCGCTGGCCCCGCGACCTGTTCGACCCCGGGGATCGCCTGCACGCCCACCCCGATCGCGTGCCAGCGTCCCTGAGCCAGAGCTAACGCAGCGATCCGTCAGGCGGCTCCGATACGGTCCATCATGGCCACGATCGTCGCGATGGAGCGGAAGTTGGCCGGAGTAATGTCGCTCGGCGGGATGGTCACGTCGAATTCCGCTTCGATCGCCAGCATGAGCGACACCATATCCATCGACGTCATTCCGGCGTCGACGAGGCGATCGTCGATTGCAACCGGCGTGGTCTTGCCGCCTTCGGCACGGATGCGGGCCACCACGGCTTCGACACGGCCGACCGTCGTTTCAACCGCTTGATCCATCGTCACGTCCTCAAAGCCGCTTCGGTCAGAGCCTGTCGGCTACCTCCGCCGCGCTCGTCGAACAAACCACAAAGCATGTTCAGCCTAAGTTTCTGTAAACCCGCTTGAAGCGGCCTCGAGCGGCTTGCGGCGGATTCACGCTCACGCTCAGCTTTTGATAAGCATTGCTTAACCGCAAGCAGCATCGGTTGCGTATAAGCGGGCGCAGATTTGATTTTCCTCATTTTCTAAGCCTTAAGGTAGGCCGTCGCGAGCGCTGCTCCGTAGCTTCGGTTCTTCCTGCCGGCGCCGGCCCGTATTCTTACCAGGCATGACCATGTTCGACCTTGCTGTGACAGATCCGATCGGCGCCCCGGAGACCAAACCCGTCGCCGCGACCGACATCGCCGTGCCGGCGCTCACGCTGGCGCAGCGCGCCGATGCGGTCGCCAAAATCGCCGCCGCTCATGCCGTCGACGTCGACCGCAACGGACGTTTTCCAACCGAAGCGATCGAGGCGATCCGCACTCAACGGCTGTTCGGCATCCTCGTCCCGAGCGATCTCGGCGGCGAAGAGGTCGACCTGCCCGCCGTCGTCGACGTCTGCTATCGCCTCGGTCGCGCCTGCGCCTCGACCGCGATGATCTATGCCATGCACCAGACGAAGGCCGCCTGCGTGGTGCGCCATGCCGGCGACAATGCCTGGCAGCGCGCCGTGCTGGCGCGGCTCGCCACCGACCAATTGCTGTTCGCTTCCTCGACCACCGAGGGTCAGGGCGGCGGCAACGTCCGATCCAGCGTGGCTCCGATTTGCCGCGACGGCGATCGCATCACGCTTCACCGCAATGCCAGTGTCATCTCCTATGGGGCGCAGGCCGACGCCATCGTGACGACGGCGCGCCGCTCTGAGGATGCGGCGCATTCCGATCAGGTTCTCGCGGTTTTCCTCAAGGCGGATTACGACCTCGTCCAGGGTAGCGGATGGGACACGATGGGGATGCGTGGCACGTGCAGCGTCGGTTTCGACATGATGGCGTCGGGCGTGGCGGACCAGATCCTTCCGGTGCCCTACGACCGCATCCACGGCCAGACCATGACGCCGGTCGCTCATCTCGTCTGGTCCGGCGTCTGGGCCGGCATCGCAGCCGCGGCTGTCGAGCGCGCACAGGCCTTTACCCGCCGGGCCATGCGGCAATCGAGCGGTCAACTGCCGCCTGGGGCCGCGCATTTCACCAAGGCAAGCTCAACGCTCAACATGCTGCGAACGCTAGTCTCCTCGTCGGCGCGTCGCTACGAGGACGCCATCCGTGACGATGCGATCATGACCTCCATGGTGTTTCAGACCGCGATCACGCTCCTCAAGGTCGACGCGTCCGAACTCGCCGTGGCGACCGTTCTGGCGGCCCTCCGCGCTTGCGGCCTGTCCGGCTATCGGAACGACGGCGAAGCGTCTGTGAGCCGGCAGCTGCGCGATATTCTGTCGTCGCCGCTGATGATCAACAACGATCGCATCCTCGCAAGCCTGTCGAGCGCGACCCTGATGACGCCCGTCCCCACCGGACTCGGCGGCTGAACGCCACGCCCTTCATCCATCCATGTCGGAGATCCCCATGAACGCTCCCTTGCGGCCTAGCCACCTTGGCTTCGTTGCCCCGACGGGAACGCAGGACACCATCAAGGACGCGCTGTTCCAGCCCATGGGCGTCGATGGCGTATATGCCCGGACCGGCCTCTATGAAGGGATAGTCGAGCGGCTCGCGGCCTATATTTCAAGCCAGCGCGAAGCCGGCACGGAGGTGCTGCGCTTTCCGCCGGTGATGAGCCGCCGCGACCTCGAACGGCATGGTTACCTGAAGAGCTTCCCCAACCTGCTCGGCTGCGTCTGCGCGCTGCACGGCACGGATGCCGAAATTTCGGCCGCTGCCGACCGCCACATGCAGGGTGGCGATTGGACGAGCGCGCTCTCGCCGTCCGATCTCGTGCTGAGTCCAGCCGCCTGCTACCCCGTCTACCCGATCGTGGCGGCTCGGGGGCCGTTGCCGGCGGGTGGCGCGATCTTCGATGTCGCCTGCGATTGCTTCCGCCACGAGCCATCCCCGCATCTCGACCGGCTACAGTCTTTCCGCATGCGCGAATATGTCTGCATCGGCGCGCCGCAGGACGTGAATGCGTTCCGGGAACGTTGGATGGTCCGCGCACACGAGATGGCCGACGCCTTGGCGCTCCCCTGCCGCGTCGAAACCGCGAGCGATCCGTTTTTCGGCCGGATCGGTCAGGTGATGGCGCTCAGCCAATTGCACCAGGCGCTGAAGTTCGAACTGGTGGTGCCGCTGAAATCGGTCGAGTCGCCCACCGCCTGCATGAGCTTCAATGCCCATCGCGATCATTTCGGGACCACCTGGAACATCGAGGATGCCGACGGCAACGTCGCGCATACCGGCTGCGTCGCTTTTGGCATGGATCGGCTCGCGGTCGCGCTGTTCTGGACCCACGGCCTCGATCCCGCCGCTTGGCCCGCCTCGGCGCGGAGCGCGCTCGCGCTTTAACCGTTCAGCCGTTCGGCCTTGCGCGGCGGCGTTCGACCTGAGACACATCGGCCCCGAAGGGGCCGATGATCGATTTGCAGAAGCATGCTCCGCCAAGCACCCGACACCCTCGCTCGATCGGCCTTCGGGTCGTGCTCGCGGCGGTTTTCTGCTCGATCATCGTGGCAACCGCGGGTGGCCTCGTCTGGTTCAACCACCGCCAAGTCTCTGCCTTGGCGCGACAGGAAGCCAGCGCCCGCTTCAGCGCCCTGGCCCAGCAGGTCCGGCGCGAAACGGAGGCGCCCCTCGCGACCGCGACGATCGCGCTCGACATCACAGCGCTGACGACACACACCGACGACACGCCCGATGCAACCGCTGCTTTGCTGCTGTCGATTCTTCGCTCGATCGAGCCGACGGCGCCCGCCGTGATGGCCATCGAGATCGGTCGCCCTGACGGCAGCATGGTCCTGGTGCAGCACGGTCCCGCCAGCGACACCATGCTGGCGGCCGAACAGTCGCATGCCTATTCGGCCGAACTGGTTGAGCGAACGCCAAATGGCATGACGCTCCGCTGGACGCTCTATGACGATGCCGGAGCGACGTTGCGACAAGGTCAACCGACACCGACCAGCCTCGATGCGCGGGAGCGTCCCTGGTATCGGGCGGCCCTGGGCCAGAACCGGACCGTATCGATCCCGCCCTACCACTTCACCAACATGCCGCAGATCGGCATCACGCTGGCGCGTCGCGCAGCCGGCGCCTCCGACGTCGTTTTCGGCCTCGACGTCACCTTGGCCAATCTCGATCGAGCTCTGACCCAGATGCAATCGTCGCCCCGGCAGGATCTCGTGATCTTCCAAAGCGACGGAACCGTGGTGGCGCGCGCCGCGCCGCTCGGGTCCGTGCTGCCGACGCCACCAACCAGCCCCGAGGCCATGCCGCGCCTCACCACGCTTGGCTCTGCCAGCCTCGCGTCACTGTCCGACGCCTATCAACGCGAGGGGAGCGGCCGCGATCTCTCGTTCCGGGTCGATGGCGCCTCCTATGTCGGCCGGGTCGAAAACGCGATGCCCGGCACCGGCTTGATGCTCGGCCTCACGGTCCCGGCTGCCGATATTCTCGGTCCGGCTGACCGATTGCGCCTGCGGTCGCTGGAGCTCGGGCTGGTCGCCGTGCTGGTCGCGGCTCTCGTCGGGGTCGTGGCCGCACGCGGCTTATCCCAGCCACTCGGCCGGATCACCCGCGACCTGTCCAGCATCATGGCGTTTCGGCCAATCGTTCATCGGCCGAATGCATCGCGGATCAGGGAAATCAGAGACCTCGCCGGGGCGGTGGTGACGCTCGATCTCGCGCTTCAGAATTTCGTCCGCTACGTGCCGAACCAGATCGTGCGCCGCATCGTCGCCGATCAAGCATCCCCCGCGCTCGGAGGAGCGCGTCAGCCCGTCACCGTGCTGTTTGCAGACATTGCGGGCTTTACCCGGCTCGCCGAGAGCCTCGATCCAGAGATCCTGATGGCGCAGATGTCGCGCTATTTCGAGGCAGTGGCGGGCGAGTTGATCGCCTCGGGCGCGACGATCGACAAGTATATCGGCGACAGCGTCATGGTGTTCTGGAACGCGCCGGAGCCGCAGGCCGATCATATCGAACGGGGGTGCGTCGGCGCGCTCGCCGCGGCAAAGCGCGTCGGGGAGCTGAACGAGAGATTTTGCCAGGAGGGCTTGCCGGCCCTGCAGACCCGGTTCGGACTGCATACGGGCGACGCGGTGGTCGGGCATGTCGGGTCGGCCGACCGGATCAGCTACACGGTGCTGGGTCACACCGTGAATGTCGCGGCGCGGCTCGAAGCCCTGAACAAGGATTACGGCACCACGATCCTGGTCAGCGACGCAATCCGCAAGGCCGCCGGCGACCGCTTCGCCTTCATGGCGGTCGATACTGTGACGATCCGCGGGACGCGGGCACCGCTCCGCGTCCATTCCTTGCTGGGGCGTGATGTAGTCCGTCCCGCCCCCACGATGCTCGGACTGTAAGGTCCCGGCCTACCAGGCCGTGTAGCCGCCGTCCGCGACCACGACCGACCCGGTCATCAGGCTTGCGGCTTCAGAGGCCAGAAACAAGATCACCGACGCGATCTCGCGCGGCTGGCCCATGCGGTGCATCGGCGTCATCTCGAGCCAAGTATCCATCATGCCCGGAGCCGATCCGCCGAAGGTCGTCATCGGCGTCTCGATATAGGTCGGCGCCACCGAATTGATCCGCACGCCGCGCTGGCCCCATTCGGCCGCGAGCGACTTGGTGAGGTGATGCACCGCCGCCTTCGAGGCATTGTAGTAAGATTGCGGCTGGGGCTTATTGACGATGAAACCCGACATGGAGCCGACCGTGACGATGCTGCCGTGCCCGCGCTTCAGCATATGCTTGCCGAAATCGCGGCAGCACCAGAAGACACCGTTCAAATTGACGTCGATGACGTTCAGCCAATGCTCGTCCGTCACGTCTTCGCCGTTTGTCCCCGACCGCGCGATCCCCGCATTGGCGATCATGATGTCGACAGCGCCATAGGTCGCGTTCAGATCGTCGGCGGCCTTGCGGACCTGATCGGGCTTCGTGACGTCGAGTTCGATCATGTCGGCCGCATGCCCGGCCGCTTTCAACTCCGCTTGGCTTTTGCGAGCCGCATCGCCCAGCATGTCGGCAACGATGACCTTGGCGCCCGCTTCCGCAAGCGCATGGCAGGTCGCAAGGCCGATCGCACCGCCGCCGCCCGTCACGACGGCGGTTTTTCCCTGCAGGCGAAAGAGGTCCAGATACATACTCAGTGTCCCTTGGTGAGGCTCGCGGCCGCGTTGCGGCGGCGCATGGGGGTCATCGCCACACCGTCCTTGTCGAACAGGTTGGCTTCCGTCGTCACCACGGCGAGGTGGACCATCTGGCCGACCTGCACGGCGGCATTGCCGGCGGTCTTGACCGTGACCAGCAGCTTATTTCCGACGTCGACATAGACCAGCGTCTCCCCACCGAGGTGCTCGACGACGGCGACATGTCCCGACAGAGGGCCGGCCTCGGCGATCGACAATTGCTCGGGGCGGAGGCCGAGCGTCACGTCGCTGCCCGGCGCCGCCGAATTCGTGGCTTCGACCGGGATCACCACCTCACCACCACCCGGCAACGTGATGGTGGCGCCCTCAAGCGACATCGCTTTCAGCTTCGCCGGTGTCAGGTTCATCTTGGGCGAGCCGATGAAGCCCGCGACGAAGATGTTGGCGGGGAAATGGTAGAGGTCCAACGGGGTGCCGACCTGCTCGATCTTGCCGGCGCGCAGCACCACGATGCGATCCGCCATCGTCATGGCTTCGACCTGGTCATGGGTGACGTAGATCATCGTGGTCGCGAGTTCCTGATGCAGGCGCGCGATCTCGATCCGCATTTGCACGCGGAGCGAGGCGTCGAGGTTCGACAGCGGTTCGTCGAAGAGGAACACGCGGGGCTGCCGGACGATGGCGCGGCCGATGGCGACGCGCTGGCGCTGGCCGCCCGATAATTGCCCCGGCTTGCGATCGAGAAGCTTCTCGAGCTGCAGGATTTTGGCCGCCTCCATGACCTTGGCGTCCCGCTCGGTTTTGGGCACCCCGGCGAGCTTCAGTGCGAAGCCCATGTTCTTTTCGACGCTCATATGCGGGTAGAGCGCATAGGACTGGAACACCATGGCGAGGCCGCGCGCGTCCGGCGGCACATCGTTGACGACTTGCCCGTCGATCGACAGGTCACCGGAGGTGATCTCCTCGAGGCCCGCGATCATCCGAAGCAGGGTCGACTTTCCGCAACCGGACGGACCGACGAAGACGACGAATTCCTTATCTTCGATCGAGAGGTCGACCCCCTGGATGATCGACACATCGCCGTAGCTCTTCTTGACATTCTTGAGTGCGACTGTGGCCATCGAAGGATCCTATTTCACGGCGCCGAAGGTGAGGCCGCGCACGAGTTGACGCTGGGTAAGCCAGCCGAACACCAGGATCGGCGCAATGGCAAGAAAAGACGCAGCCGACAATTTAGCCCAGAACAGGCCCTCGGGGCTGGAAAAGCGGGCGATGAAGGCGGTCAGCGGCGCCGCATTGGCGGCCGTGAGATTCAGACTCCAGAACGCTTCGTTCCAGCAGATGATGATCGACAGCAGCGCGGTCGAGAAGATACCCGGCAGCGATAGCGGCAGCAGCAGCGCGAACATCTGCTGCATGGGGGTCGCGCCATCCATACGGGCCGCCTCGAGTATCTCCTTCGGGACTTCGCGGAAGAAGGAATAGAGCATCCACACTACGATCGGCAGGTTCATCAGAGTATAGACGATGACGATGCCCCATCGGCTATCCAGCAATCCCGTTTTGATGGCGATGAGGTAGATCGGCACCAGAACCCCGACGGTCGGCATCATCTTGGTGGAGAGCATCCACATCAGGATATCTTTGGTGCGTCGCGTCGGGAAGAACGCCATCGCATAGGCGGCCGGCGCGGCGAGCAGGATACAGACGATCGTCGCGCCCACCGACTCGATCACCGAGTTCAAGAAAAAGTGGACGTAATCCGAGGTCTGGTTGATGTCGCTATAGTTCTCAAGCGTCGGCTGAAAGAAGATCTTTGGCGGCGTCGCTACCGCATCGAGCTCGGACTTGATCGACGCGAGCCCCATCCACAGGATCGGGAAGAAAACCAGGAACGCCACGCCCCAGCCGAGCAGCGTCATGAGCGCCTTGTCGCGCGGTGTCGCCTTCATGGTGTCGTCCTCAGTCGAGGTTGCGCGCGAAGGCGCGGAGCAGGAAGAACGCCACGATATTGGCCAGCACGACGGCCACGATACCGCCGGCCGAGCCGCCACCGATATCCGTGTTCAGGATCGCGGTTTTGTAGATGAGGAACGGCAGATTCGTGGAGGCATCGCCGGGGCCGCCCGACGTCGTGACGTAGATCTCGGCGAAAATGCCGAGCAGGAAGATCATCTCGATCATCACCACGACGGTGATGGGCCGCAAAAGATGCGGCACGATGATGTGCTGGAAACGCGCCACTGCTTTCGCGCCATCCATCCGGGCGGCCTCGATTTGCTCGCGGTCCAGCGACTGCATGGCGGTCAGGAGGATGAGCGTGGCGAACGGAACCCATTGCCACGCCACGATGATCCCGACGGATAACAGCGGCGCTTGGCTGAACCAGTCGAACACGCCAAGACCCAGCGACGAGGTGATATAGGCGATGAGCCCGTTCACCGGATGCATCAGCAGATTTTTCCAGATCAACGCCGCGACGGTCGGCATGACGAAGAAGGGTGCGATGACGAAGAGGCGCGCGGCGCCTTGCCCCCAAAATTCCTGGTCGAACAAGACCGCAAACAGCGTGCCGAACACGATGGTGGCGGCGAGCACGCCAACGACAAGCACCACCGTATTGACGATCACGGTCAGGAACGACGGGTCCGTCAGCAAGTACGTGTAATTGTCGAGTCCGGCCCAGCCGGTCATCGTCGGGTCGACGAGATTGTAGTTCCGAAACGAGAAATACAGCGTCAGGACGAGCGGGACGATCATCCAGATCAGCAACACGCCGATGCTCGGCCACAGCAAGGGCCTCGTATCGACGGCGCGGCTCGCGGCGCGTCGCATCGAGAACCGTGCGGTCTTTGGCGATACGGTCACAGACGTCGTCATGTCGACCAACCTCGGCGGAGGAAAATGGAACCGGCCGGGCTACTGCCCGACCGTCTTGCTAAGCCGATCGGCGGCTTACTTGGGGTAGCCGGCCTGCTTCATCGTGCGCTCGGCGGAAGCCTGCGCCTTGGTCAGCGCCTGGGCGCCGGTGTCCTGCCCGGCGAGAGCCGCCGCGACATCCTGGCCAGCCGTCGTGCCGATCCCCTGGAATTCAGGAATGGCGGCGAACTGCACGCCGACATACGGGACGGGCATCACAGCCGGGTGCGCCGGGTTCGTGGTCTGAATGGCGTTCAGCACGAAAGCCGAGAAGGGCGCAGCCTTCTTGTAGTCCTCGTTGGCGTAGGTCGACAGACGCGTGCCGGGAGGAGCCGAAACCCAGCCCTGATCGGCCGCCACGAGCTTAATGTAGTCTTTCGAGGTCGCCCATTTGACGAACTTCTTGGCCGCATCGGCATTCTTGGTGGAGGTCGGAACACCCAGGTTCCACGACCAGAACCAGCCGCTGGCCTTGGTATTGGCCTCGGTGATCGGCGCGGGCGCAAACGCCACCTTATCGGCGACCTGGCTTTCCTTCGGGTTGTAGAGATAACCGGCCGTCACGGTGGCATCGATCCACATGCCGCATTTACCGGTCGAGAACAGCGCGCGATTCTCGTTATAGCCGTTGGCGGTCGCACCGGGCGGCCCGTCTTTCTTCATCACGTCGAGGTACCAGGCGATCGTCTGTTCCCAAGGCTTCGAGGTGAACTGCGGCTTCCATTGCTCGTCGAACCACGAGCCACCGAATGCGGTAGCGGCGGCGCCGAGAAACGCCATATTCTCGCCCCAGCCCGGCTTGCCACGTAGGCAGATGCCGTAGATGCCATCCTTCTTGTCGGTCAGCTTAGCGGCATATTCGGCGATCTGCTGATAGGTCGGCTTCTCCGGCATCGTAATGCCAGCCTTTTCGAACAGATCCTTGCGGTAGAAGGTCAGCGAGCTTTCCGCATAGAACGGCGCCGCGAACAGCTTGCCATCGACCGTCAGAGCCGATTTCACCTGCGGCACGATATCGGCATAATCGTAATCGGCGCCGAAATCATCGAGCGGCACCAACCAACCCTGCTTGCCCCAGATCGGCGCCTCATAGGCCCCGATCGTCATGACGTCGAATGAACCGCCCTTGGTGGCGATATCGGTGGTGACGCGCTGACGCAGGACGTTCTCTTCGAGCACGACCCAGTTGAGTTTGATGCCGGTGTCTTTTTCGAATTGCGGCGACAGCTTCTGCATTTCGATCATGTCGCCGTTGTTCACGGTCGCGATCGTCAGCGTTGTGTCAGCCCTGGCGGCTGTGGCGCCGGCCATTAGGGCGGCCATCGCCACCCCGTAAAAACGAGCGTAACGCATCCTGTTTCCTCCCTCGGTGATGTTGCTTAAATGCTCACCGTCGGAGCAAAAACTCAACCGTGAGCCCTCGTTTGTCAAGGAATATTTGGACGAGCCTAGCAGGCGCGTCCGGTCAGGCAAGGTCAGAACCGGCCTGCGCCAGGAGCGCCGTCGCGGTCCGCTCGTCGGTCACCAATCCGGTCGCGTATCGGCCCTCGAGCGCCGCCATCATGGGCCTGACTTTGTCAGCCCCGGACGCCACGAGCACGACGATCCGCTGCGGGTTGGCGATGAGCCGCAACGCGGTCAGCCGCGCCGTGACGGCATTGTCGATGGGGACACCCGCGCCATCGAAGCTGCGGCTCATCAATTCACCGACGGCTCCATCGTCGAGCAGCGCGTCGATCTCGTCGCGGTTGACGAATCCATCGACCAGGATGGGAGCCCGCCCTCCAATCGAACCGACCCCAAGCATCACGGCATCGGCATTCTCGTAGAGATCGGCAACTTTCCGGTATCCGCGCTGCGAGCGCAGGATGTCGCATTCGGCTTGGGTGTCGGTGATGACAGGCAGCGGAAGCGGATAGCATTCGGCGCCGACCCGGTCGGACAGGCGCATGGCCACGTCATAGGGGCTGGCCCGGCCGTCGCGGCTGAGGTTGCCGACCACGGAAACGATCCGATGCTCGGGCCGTGACATCGACGGCATTTGACGCACGGTCTCGAGCAGAGCGCGTCCAGTGCCGAGCGCGATGACCTTGGGGTCGCGGGAGCTCAGATAGCCCTCGAGAAGCTTGGCCGCCACCATGCCGACGCCGAGCCGATTATCGCCATCGCCCTCCACGCTCGGCGCGATCTCGCAGGATTGCAGGCCGAATCGGTGCCGGATCCGCTCGGCTAATTCCATCGACTGCAACAGCGGATGGTCGAGGCGGAATTTGATCAGCCCCTCGCTGATCGCGAGCGCCACCAAGCGCTGGGCATTGGCGCGCGAAACGTTCAGCTCGATCGCGATCTCGTCCTGGGTCCGTCGTTGAATGTAGTAAAGCCACCCGGCCCGCGCCGCGAGGTCGAGCCGTTTGGCTTTTGCATCGATGGGTTTGTCGTTCAAGGTGGTCTCGCGGCACAAGCGGGGTGGGCAGGGCCAATAGCATGCTTGTGCTCCGCCGCCATGCTCAAGCGGCCTGTTGATCCTGTCAACGGCACGGATCCGGTGGCTGCGCTGCCGCCGAGGTCAAGGTCATTCCCCGATGAGATGGAGCACGACCTCGCGCCGATGCGGCCGGCTGCGATGTTCGAAGAGATAGATGCCTTGCCACGTGCCGAGGACCGGCCGCCCCCGCTCGACCGGGATCGAGAGCTGAGTCTGCGTCAGCGCGGTGCGGAGGTGGGCCGGCATATCGTCCGCCCCCTCGTCGTTATGGATGTAACGCGTCGCGCTTTCGGGCGCGATCTCCTCGAAGAACTGCGCCAGATCCTGCTGCACGGTCGGGTCGGCATTCTCCTGGATCAGCAGCGACGCTGAGGTATGCCGGCAGAAGATCGTCAACAGCCCGGTCGACACGGCTTGGAGGTCGGTCCAGGCCACAACCTCTCGCGTGATCTCGTAGAGGCCCTTGCGCCGCGTTTGTTGAACGAGATGGTGAAGGGCCTGACGCATGATGGGGGTCCTTGCGCGTGAGCGAGACAAATCGGGAGAAGCAGGTGTTCCGTTTCGGCGAAAAGCGTAGATAAGGCTCGACCAAGCAAATCAAGCGCCGCGCTGGCGCGAACGGGAGGCATGCATGTTCCTTGGCGTGGACATTGGAACCACTTCGGTCAAATCCGTGCTGGTCGATGCGAAGCAGACCGTGCTCGCGAGCGCCACTCACGCCCTGGCCGTGACCCGGCCGCATCCGGGCTGGTCGGAGCAGGCGCCAGAGGATTGGTGGACTGCGGTTTGCGCCACGCTCGACAAGCTCACCAGCACCCATCCGCACGAGATGGCGGCCGTCGAAGCAATCGGTCTATCAGGCCAGATGCATGGCGCGACTTTGCTCGGCGCCGACGACCAGGTGCTGCGCCCGGCGATCCTGTGGAACGACGGACGTGCGGCCGCCGAATGCCTGGAGCTTGAAGCCGCCTGCCCCGATGCGCGGCGCATCACCGGCAACATCGCGATGCCGGGCTTCACGGCCCCGAAGCTGCTTTGGTTGCGCCGGCACGAGCCGCATTTGTTCGAGCAGATCCGAAAGGTGCTGCTGCCGAAGGATTATGTCCGGCTGCGCCTGACCGGCGAGTATGTGTCCGACATGTCGGACGCGTCGGGCACCTATTGGCTCGACGTTGGCGCACGCCGCTGGTCGAGCGACCTGCTGAGCGCGACGGGTCTCGAGATTGGCGCGATGCCGTCGCTGGCCGAAGGCACCGACGCGACGGGTCGGCTGCGCCCCGATCTCCAAGCGCGATGGGGGATGACCAAGGCTCCGGTGCTGGCGGGGGGCGCCGGCGACAATGCCGCCTCGGCTTGCGGCATCGGCGCGGTTGTGCCCGGCTCTGCTTTCGTGTCGCTCGGCACGTCCGGCGTTCTGTTCGTCTCGAATGCGCGCTTTTCGCCCAACACCGAGGGTGCTGTGCATGCCTTCTGCCATGCCCTACCGGGGACCTGGCACCAGATGGGCGTCATTCTGTCGGCGACCGATAGCCTCAATTGGCTGGCGAAGCTGGTCGGGCAACCCGCGCCGGCGCTCGCGGCCGAGGTCGGCGAGGCGTTGGATGGCCCCTCTCCCGTGACCTTCTTGCCTTACCTCTCGGGCGAGCGGACGCCGCATAACGATGCGGCCGCGCGGGGGCTCCTGGCCGGACTGGCGCATGGCACGGATCGGCGCGCGCTGACACAGGCCGTGCTCGAAGGCGTCTCGTTCGCGTTCAAGGATTGCCAGCGCGTGCTGGCCGATGCGGGCACCGACTTCGCGCGGGCTTTCGCGGTCGGCGGCGGCGCGCAATCGCGCGCCTGGCTGCAGATCCTCGCCAACGTGCTCGATCGCCCGCTCGATCTCACGGCCGAGGCGGATGTGGGCGCGGCGTTCGGCGCCGCCCGGCTCGCAATGGCGGCTGCCACCGGGGCGGACCCGGCCTCGATCATGACGCCGCCACCCGTGCAAAGCACCATCGAGCCAAATGCGCGGCTCGTGCCCCTCTACGCGGAAGCCTACGGACGCTATCGCGGTCTCTACCGGCTCGGCGAGCCGGCGCGATAAGCCGAGGGACCTCACCATGAAACGCTCCTTTATCAACCAGCAGATGCGCGACGCCAACGCGACATTCGCGCGGCACGGCTATGTGCCGCCGCCCTGGGCCACCTGGTCGCCAGCGCAATGGGACGCCGATCCCGCCCGTCGGCACTTCTGTGCCGAACATCAGATGGGTTGGATCATCACCGATTTCGGCAGCGGGGATTTTTTCCGTCAGGGCCTCATCCTGCTGGTTGCGCGCAATGGTGTCGCGGGGCGCGCGGGGCAGCGCGTGTATGCCGAGAAGGCCATCGTGATGCGGGAGGGACAGGAAGCGCCCTATCATTATCACCGCGCCAAAACGGAGGACATGCTGGTGCGGGGTGGCGGCTCGCTCGGCATCGATCTCGTCAACGTGGATGCGGCCGGCAAGCCGATCGAGGCACCGGTCGAGATCCTGGTCGATGGCGCTCGCTCGACCATCGCGGCGCGACAAACCGTCGTGCTCACACCGGGCGAGAGCCTGACGCTGCCGCCGCTGCAGGCACATCGTTTTTATGGAATTCCCGGGACCGGGACGTCATTGGTCGGAGAAATCAGCGAAGTCAACGACGACCTGACCGACAACTACTTCCTGGAGCCGTTCGGCCCGATGACGATCGAGGACGACGAGCCTGCGCTTTATCTGTTGTGGCGAGACCTCGCGGCCGGGTGACCCGCGACCACGATCCCGCTTGCTAAAAGAGAAACACACGCATAAAGATATCTTTATATCTCGTGTGATCTGGTTGTTTGATGACGAATGCGGTCCCTCTCTCGTTTGGCTCGGCCCTCGCGGCGCTTGAAGCAGCCGGGGAAGCCACGCGCCTTCGGCTTCTCGCGCTGTTGGTCGAAGCGGAATTGACCGTGACCGAGATCGTCTCGATCCTCGGTCAATCACAGCCGCGCGTGTCTCGGCATCTGAAGCTGCTGGTCGAAGCCGGCCTCGTCGAGCGCCATCGCGAGGGCGCATGGGCGTTCTTTTCCTGCATGGCTCGGACGCCGACGGCCTCTTGCGGCCGCGACCTGGTGCGGCGGCTCGACCCCGATGACCCGGTTCTGGTTGCCGATCGGGCCCGGCTCGGCGAGGTTCGAACGGCCCGCAATCAGAATGCGGAGCGCTATTTCGCTACTCAGGCAAGCCAATGGGATCGGCTCCGCTCGCTGCATATCGCCGAGGAGCGCGTCGAGACCGCTATTCTCGAGGCGGTTGGGCCGGGGCCGTTTCGCGCCCTGCTCGATCTCGGCACCGGCACCGGCCGGATGCTGGAGCTTCTGGCGCCTTTGGCCGACCGCGCCATCGGGATCGACCAAAACCATGCGATGCTCAACATCGCGCGGACCCGGATCGAGCGAAGCCGTCTGCGGAATATCCACCTCCGCCAGGGCGACATCTATGCGCCGCCGGTCGAGCGCGACGGCTATGATCTCGTCATCCTGCATCAGGTGCTGCATTACCTCGACGACCCGTCCCGCGCCCTTCGCGAGGCGGCTCGAGCCTTACGGCCGGGCGGCCGCCTCGTCGTGGTGGATTTCGCACCGCATGACCATGAGTCCTTGCGGGACCATCACGCTCACCGCCGGCTCGGCTTCTCGCGGCAGGAGATCGACGGTTTCATGGCCGATGCGGGCCTCGCCAGCGAACAGCATCGCGACCTGACGCCGAAAGACGGCGAAGCCGATACGCTGACGGTGTCGATCTGGATTGGCCGTGATCGTCGCACCTTGTCGGATGCCCCGCTCGCCTTTCCCCATCAGGAGGTTGCTTGATGCTGCCCGATCATCGCCCGAGCCGCTCGCATAGCCTCGTGAAGGCGACGCCCATCAAAGTGTCGTTCGAGTTCTTCCCGCCCAAAACCGCCGAGATGGAGGTGGGCTTATGGGATGCGGTGACGCGGCTCGAGCCGCTCGAGCCAGATTTCGTGTCCGTCACCTATGGGGCCGGCGGCTCAACGCGCGAGCGGACCCACGCCACTGTCGCGCGCATCGTCAGCGACACCACGATGAAGCCGGCCGCACATCTCACCTGCGTCGGCGCCACCAAGGCCGAGATCGACGAGGTGGTGGCCGGCTATTGGTCCGCTGGCGTGCGCCATATCGTGGCGCTGCGCGGTGATCCGCAGGGCGGCGTCGGCACGGCCTACACGCCCCATCCGGGTGGCTACGCGACCTCGGCGGATCTCGTTGCCGGGATCCGCCGCGCCGGCGACTTCGAGGTTTCCGTGTCGGCTTATCCTGAGGCCCATCCCGAAAGCCCGAACATCGATGTGGATCTCGACGTCTTGGCCGCGAAGGTCGATGCGGGTGCGACGCGCGCCATAACGCAATTCTTTTTCGATAACGCGTTATATCTTCGATACATCGAGCGGGTCCGGGCGCGGGGCATCACAATCCCGATCATTCCCGGCATCGTCCCGGTTCAGAATTTCAAGCAAACCGCGAATTTCGCGGCCCGAACCGGCGCCTCGGTGCCGCAATGGCTGGCCGATCGGTTCGAGGGGCTCGACGATGATCCGGCGACGCGGCGGCTCATCGCAGCCGCCGTGGCGGCCGAACAAGTCCTCGATCTCGTCGATTACGGGGTCCGCGATTTCCATTTTTACACGATGAACAAGGCCGATCTCGTCTACGCGATCTGTCATCTTCTGGGACTGCGACCGAGGCTCGATCAAGCCGCCGCCTGAAGCGGGATCGGACCGATCGAGCAACAAAGCGACCACATGCAGAGGTTCCGCCCGTGACCACCACAGCCCAAGCCCTTCGTGACGCAGCCGCCGAGCGCATTCTGGTGCTCGATGGTGCCATGGGGACGATGATCCAAGAGCGCCGTTTTGACGAAGCGGCCTTTCGAGCGGAGCGGTTCAAGCACTGGCCGAGCGACCTGCGCGGCAACAACGACTTGCTGACGCTGACCCAACCGGATGCGATCCGCGACATTCACCTGCAATATTTTCTGGCCGGCGCCGATATCGTCGAGACCAACACGTTTTCGTCCACCACCATCGCCCAGGCCGATTACGGCATGGAGGCGATCGCGGTCGAACTGAACCGCGAAGGCGCGAGGCTGGCCCGCGAAGCGGCCGATCTCGCCGAAGCGAAGGACGGCCGCAAACGGTTCGTCGCAGGCGCGATCGGGCCGACCAACCGCACGGCGTCGATCTCGCCCGATGTCAACAACCCCGGCTACCGCGCCGTCACGTTCGATGAGCTGCGGATCGCCTATGGGGACGCGGCGCGCGGCCTCATCGAAGGGGGAGCCGACATCATCATCGTCGAAACCATCTTCGACACGCTGAACGCTAAGGCGGCTCTGGCCGGGATCGACGAAATCTTCGAGGAGATCGAGCGCACTCTGCCGGTGATGATCTCCGGCACCATCACGGATCTCTCCGGCCGCACCCTGTCGGGCCAGACCCCGACGGCGTTCTGGAACGCGGTGCGGCACGCCTCGCCCTTCACCGTGGGGCTGAATTGCGCGCTCGGCGCTCGGGAAATGCGCGCGCATCTCAGCGAAATCAGCCGGGCCGCCGATACGCTGGTCTGCGCCTATCCCAATGCCGGGCTGCCGAACGAATTTGGCATGTATGACGAGAGCCCTGACTATATGGCCGAGCTGGTCGGCGAATTCGCCGAATCCGGCCTCGTCAACGTCATCGGCGGCTGCTGCGGCACCACGCCGGCCCATATCCGCGCCATCGCGGCACGCGTTAAGGGCCTCGCGCCCCGCGTCGTGCCGACCATCGAGCCGATGCTGCGCCTGTCCGGCCTCGAGCCTTTCACGCTGACGAGCGACATCAAGTTCGTGAACGTCGGCGAGCGCACCAACGTCACGGGATCGGCCCGCTTCCGCAAGCTGATCCGCGAGGGCGATCTCGCGGCGGCGCTCGACGTCGCACGCGATCAGGTCGCCAATGGCGCGCAGATCATCGACATCAATATGGACGAAGGCCTGCTCGATTCCGAAAAGGCGATGGTCGACTTCCTCAACCTCATGGCGGCCGAGCCGGATATCGCCCGCGTCCCCGTGATGGTCGATAGTTCCAAGTTCGGCATCATCGTGGCCGGCCTGAAATGCGTGCAGGGCAAGCCGATCGTCAACTCGATCTCGCTGAAGGAAGGCGAGGCGAAATTCATCGCCGACGCGCGGATCGTGCGCCGCTACGGTGCGGCCGTGGTCGTGATGGCCTTCGATGAGGAAGGCCAGGCCGACACGCAGAAGCGCAAGATCGAGATCTGCTCCCGCGCCTATAAAATACTGACCGAGACAGTCGGCTTCCCGCCCGAGGATATCATCTTCGATCCGAACGTCTTCGCGGTCGCGACCGGCATCGAGGAACACAACAATTACGGCGTCGACTTCATCGAAGCGACACGTGCGATCCGGGCCAACCTGCCCTACGCGCATATCTCCGGCGGTGTCTCGAACCTATCCTTCTCGTTCCGCGGCAACGAGAAGGTGCGCGAGGCGATGCACGCCGTGTTCCTCTACCATGCGATCACGGCCGGCATGAACATGGGCATCGTCAACGCGGGGCAACTCGCGGTCTATGGCGAGATCGACCCCGACTTGCGTGAGGCCTGCGAGGACGTGGTGCTGAACCGGCGCGCCGACTCGACCGAGCGGCTGCTCGCCCTGGCCGAACTCTATAAGGGCCAGGATGGCCAGGTCGCCAAAGCTAAGGACCTGACATGGCGCGAGGCGCCGGTCGCCAAGCGGCTGGAACACGCGCTCGTCAACGGCATCACCGAATTCGTCGACGCCGATACGGAGGAGGCGCGCGTCGCGGCCAAACGCCCGCTTGACGTCATCGAGGGGCCGCTGATGTCCGGCATGAACGTGGTCGGCGACCTGTTCGGAACCGGCAAGATGTTCCTGCCGCAGGTGGTTAAATCCGCCCGCGTCATGAAGCAGGCGGTGGCGGTGCTGCTGCCCTATATGGAAGCCGAGAAGCTTGCGAGCGGTGGCGGATCGGGCCGAAGTTCGGCCGGCAAGATCCTGATGGCGACCGTCAAAGGCGACGTGCATGACATCGGCAAGAATATCGTCGGGGTGGTCCTGGCCTGCAATAATTACGAGATCATCGACCTCGGCGTGATGGTTCCGGCGCAGAAGATCATCGACGTCGCGATCGCTGAGAAAGTGGATGCGATCGGCTTGTCGGGCCTCATCACGCCGTCGCTCGACGAGATGTGCTTCGTGGCCGCCGAAATGGAGCGCCAAGGGCTCGACCTGCCGCTGCTGATCGGCGGCGCCACGACGAGCCGCGTCCATACGGCCGTCAAGATCCATCCGCATTACGAGCGCGGTCAGGCCGTCTATGTCACGGATGCGAGCCGTGCCGTGGGTGTCGTTTCGGCGCTGCTGTCGCCCGACACCAGGGTGAGCTACGTCGAGACCGTTCGGGGCGAATATCGACGCGTCGCCGACGCTCATGCCAAGAACGAGCGCGACAAGCAGCGGCTCCCGCTTGCCAAGGCGCGCGCCAACGCGCTCAAGATCGACTGGTCGGGATACGAGCCCCCACGACCATCGTTCCTCGGCACGCAGACGTTTAGGACTTTCGATCTTGCGACCCTGGCGGGCTTCATCGACTGGACTCCCTTCTTCCAAACCTGGGAGCTGAAAGGCCGCTACCCGGCCATTCTCGACGATCCAAAGCAGGGCGAAGCCGCTCGCAATCTCTTCGCGGACGCGCAAGCCATGCTGGCACGCATCATCGAGGAGAAGTGGTTCACGCCGCGCGCCGTGATCGGTTTTTGGCCCGCGCAGTCGGTCGGCGACGATATCCACCTGTTTGACGATGAAACCGGCGCGCGCAGCGAGACCTTCTTCACGCTGCGGCAGCAATTGAGCAAGCGCGACGGACGCCCCAATACAGCGCTCAGCGATTTCGTGGCACCCGGGACGGCGGGCAAGCGGGATTACATCGGTGGTTTCGTGGTAACGGCCGGCTCTGAGGAGATCGCGATCTCGACCCGTTTTGCCCAGGCCAATGACGATTATTCCTCGATCCTGGTCAAAGCCTTATCGGACCGCTTTGCCGAAGCGGCGGCCGAGTTTATGCACGAACGGGTGCGCCGCGAATTCTGGGGCTATGCGGCCGACGAGGTTCTGACCGACCAGCAGCGGCTCGACGAGACCTATCGCGGCATCCGCCCCGCGCCGGGCTACCCCTCGCAGCCCGACCATACTGAGAAGCTCACCTTGTTCCGCTTGCTCGACGCCGAACATGCCGTTGGGGTGCGGCTGACCGAAAGCGTGGCCATGTGGCCTGGATCGTCCGTTTCTGGCCTTTATCTCGCACACCCAGAGGCGCATTATTTCGGCGTCGCCAAGGTCGAGCGAGATCAGGCGGAGGATTATGCGGTCCGCAAGGGAATGCCGCTCCGCGAGGTCGAGCGCTGGCTGTCGCCGATCCTCAACTACGATCCTCTAGCGCTCGCTCAGGAAGCGGCCGAATAGGCGATCCATAGCGACGCGGTCTGGTCGTTGCCCTCCGTCGCGAGCGTTAACCTTTCGTTAAAGATTGAATCGACTTGGACTAAATTGGGAGCACAGTTGCGCCGGGCTAGGGAGACGAAACCGGCATGTGCGATCAGCTGATTACAGCGGCGTTAATGGTGACTTTAGTCCTGACGATGCTGGCCGCACTCCTCGCGGCTCTCGGCACCTCCCGGGTCGATGCGTCACGCACGGCGCGCTTTCAAGCGTCGGTCGGCTTCCTCGCAGGCGGCCGCGTAGAGGGTCTCGTCGAAGCAGGTCAGGTCCGCCATGGCGGCGAGCAATCGCGGGGTCTTGTCGACGCGCGGCGTCGGAGCGCCCTTCATCTTCGTAGCGAGCGCGTCGGTGACATTGCGGGGACGGACCACCTTCGGCGGCTGCAGGTTCAGGCTCTCATAGATCAACGCGACCGTTGCCTCGAACTTCTCCGTAATGCCGATCGCATCCAGGCCGCGTATGCGCGCGACCGCGCTCTCGACGGCGACCGCCGGGACATCGTCGCGGGTAACGCGATGGGCTTGTTTCATCTGACGAAAGCCAAGCCCGAACGCCGCGAGATAATGGTTGAAAATCTCGGGCGCGCTCCGAACGGCGGGGTGCTCGAAGAATTCCTCGGCAGAGAGCGCGTTAGCGAGACGAACGAATGGGTTCACCCCGGCCTTGGACGTGACCTCGTGCGAGCGGTGGGATCGGTACACCGAAATCAGACGATCGGTCGGATTGCGAAAAACGCTGATAACCTGCAGCGGCCGCTTCGGAATGAGGCGAAGCGACGCGACGTCGAAATGACCGGAAAAATAATCGAATTCCGCCATTTCGTCCGCCGTGTGTAGGTTCAGAAAATCGTCGTGGACCGGGCAGACCCGATGGGGCGGAAAAGCATGCTGCAGCATGTCATAGAGCGTCGTACCGCCGGTCTTTTGCAAGTGGATGAAGGCCACGGCGGCGGGCGCGCGCGGGCCCGGAAGCCGGCGTAGTCGCGGCACCACGGCGAGGCGAAATCGATCCGTCGAGGTTTCAACCGGCACTGCAACCTCCGGATCGCGCCCTTGAAGCGGCGGCAAGTCGTCGATATCCCGCAGCGGCGTCTCGCAGCAACGTTCCTGCGCCACCGTCCCCCCGAGATGATCCAGCATCGCCCGGCTCTGTGCGGCATCGGGATCGAGCAGGCAGGCTTGACGAAACGCCGCAACGGCGTCCTCCACCCGATGTCGCGCGAGCAACAGATGGCCGAGGTGATGATGCGTCTCGGCTGCGCCCGCCTCCTGCGCGAGCGCGGAGCGGTAAGCATCCTCGGCCTGAGCCAAGGAGCCCTGCTCCTTCAACACATGACCATATTGCACCCAGATCGCGGGTTGCGCGGCATCGATCGCGAGCGCAGCCGCGTAATCGGCCTCGGCCTCTCTCCAAGCGCGCGCCGCATTGGCCCGATCGGCTCGATCGATCAACCGCGTGACGGTCTCACGCGGATTGGGCATCGAGAGCAAACGGCGAACCGGATTGAGCACGGCAGTCCTCGACCGCGCCTCGCCTCATTGCGAAGGACGCAATCGGCTGATGCAACGCGATCGTCGCGAAATTACGGCAAGAGTCAGGACTGACGTGAGCCGATGCTCAGGTGACGACGCCTTTCACACGCTCGCGGTAAGCCGTGTAGATGGCGCTTGCGGCGATGATGGCGCTGCCAACCACCATACCGACGGTCGGCACCGTGCCGAGAAAGAGGAAACTCAGCCCACTGGCCCAGAGCAATTGCATGTAGGTGAACGGGGCGAGCAGCGAGGCGGGCGCGAACCGATAGGCGACGACCTGCATCAGGCTGCCGAGGCCGCCGAACAGGCCGACAGCGATCACGACTTTGATTTGGGCCGGGTCGGGCGTCGTCCAGTCGAAGACGACGAGCGCCGACAGCATCACGGTGCCGATCAAGGCCGAATAGAGGATCGAGGTACTCGCGGTGTCTTGCTTGTTGAGGCGTGTGCCGATGACCGCGACGGCACTCGCCACCGCCCCCGCGAGTGGGATCAGCGCGGCCAGTCGAAACGAACTCCCACCGGGCTGCACGATGATGAGCACGCCGATCAGCGCCGCGATGGCGGCGCTCCAGCGTCTGATGCCGACTTTTTCGCCCAAAAAGATCATCGCAAGGGCCGTGACCATGACGGGCGCCACGAAACCGATCGCCGTCGTCTCGGGAACGGCCAGATATTTGAACGACAGGATGGCGGCCAAGGTCGATAGCGCAGCCATGCCGCCCCGCAACAGTTGCAGGCCGGGCCGCACCGCCGTGACCGACCGCCGACCGCGAGCCAGCAGAGGCAGGGTCGCAAGAAGAAACACGACATAGCGGAGCCACGCGACCTCGAGCGGTGGCAGCGACGTCATGAGCGATTGCGCCGCGAGGTCGGACAGGGGGAACGCCATGGTGCTCGCCAGAATGGCCGCGATGCCGAGGGCTGATCGGTCCGCGGTTGGCACGCTCGCCTCGCGGTGCAGCGTTGTCGGAGCATACTCGACACGAGACGTGTGTCGCGGGCGCCGCAGCCCCCGCCGGTAGAACGACGGCGCAACGACGGAGCGCGCGGTTAGCGACCGGGTGGGTCGGGATAACGAGAACGCCACGGTTGATCCTGAACGATATCGGGGGCTGATCCGCGAGCCTTAGACCCGCTTTCTCTACGATTGCTTAACCAAGGCCATCGATCAGAGCTCTTGTCGTGCGACCCACAAGCGGCCTAATGAACGGGTCCATGAGCAGGTGGCCGAGTGGGTGGGATCGGAGCAGACACATGAGCGCCATGATCCCCATCACGCCGCTCATCTCGATCGATGAGGACGAGATCGACGAGAGCTTTGTCCGCGCTTCGGGCGCGGGCGGTCAGAACGTCAACAAGACCTCGTCGGCCGTGCAGCTGCGCTTCGACGCGCGCAACTCGCCCAATCTGCCCGAATTCGTGCGCGATCGCCTCCCCGCCATCGCGGGCCAGCGCATGACCCAGGACGGCGTGATCGTGCTGTTCGTCCAGACGCATCGCTCCCAAGCGCTCAACCGCAAGGAAGCGCTCGACCGCCTGATCGACTTGATCCGCGATGCCACGATCCGCAAACCGATCCGCCGGCCAACGCGCCCGACCTTGGCGTCGAAGAAACGTCGACTCGAAACGAAAGACCGTCGCTCGGTCGTGAAAACCTTGCGCCGCAACACGACACGTGACGAATGAGCGGGCACCCGGCTGCCGTTGGGACCGTTTCGTCGGCAAGTGTGGCGAAACTCGCACAGAACTCCGCCGCATGCACCTTTAGGATGGCGTCTCACGCTCAGGGGCGAACGGGGTAACTTCCGCTCGTGCAGACCACGAATGCCCAATTCGACGCAGAAATTTAACGAGGACCCGGCCGAAGACGCGGCGGTGCTGCTTCTCCGCATCGGACTAGCGGTTTTGGCGATGGCGGTGCCGATCAGCATGGTGCTGTCGCGCCGGGCGCTGTTCATCCTCGTGCCGATCGGGGCGGGACTCCTGCTTGTGGCCGGATTGCTGCTCTCCGATCGCTCGCTCCTGCGCCGCCTCCGCACCACGCTGCTCTCGACAGCCGGGCTCAGCGGCCTGGGGCTCCTCGCCTGGAGCGCGCTGTCGCTCGTCTGGAGCCCGGTCGGGATCGACGCGGCGGAGCGGCTGGCCAAGATCGGCGGGACGCTGCTGCTCGTGATTGTGACGGCCGCGTTCCTTCCCGAGCGGACCCGCACCTCTAACCTCAATCTTTTTCCGCTGGGCATCGTGGCCGCCGTCGCCTTCACGCTCGCGACCGCGCTCGGTGCGCCGGGCGCCTTCAGCTTTCAGACCGATGACTCGACCCTCGAACGTGCCGTTGTCAGCCTCGTGGTGCTGGTTTGGCCCTCGCTCGGGGCATTGGCGATTCGTGACCGCTGGATGGCCGCAGGCTTGATCGTCGTCGCGGTCGCGGTCGCGGCCATGGCGGCCTGGACCTCCGTCGCGCTCGCGGCCTTGGCGCTCGGGTCGCTGACTTTTGCGATCGCGACGATCGACCCCGGTCGCATCGGGCGCCTCCTCGGCGTCATCGTCGCAGTCTTGTTTCTGTTCGCGCCCGCGGTGCCGTTCGGCGTCGGCCTTCTATTCAAGGGGCTGCTCGCCCTGTTTGGTGATCGGCTCCCCGACCTCACGACCGCGACTGAAACCATGCGGATCTGGGCCACGATCGTCGTGAGCGAGCCTGTCCGGCTGATCACCGGTCACGGTCTCGATATGGCGACGCTGGCGCCGCTGAGCGGCTTTCTGCCACCGCAGACACCCAAGAGCCTCTTGTTCGAGATCTGGTATAATTTTGGCGTCATCGGCGCCGTCCTGGCGGCTGTGCTCTCACTCAGCGCGTTCCGGATCATCGGACATCTGTCGCCCACCGTCGCGCCTTTCGTGCTCGCCGAATTCGTCGCGGTGCTGACCATCGCGTTCTGCGGCCTCGACACCACGCAACTGTGGTGGGTCACACTGCTCGGCGTCGTGGCGCTCGCTTTCGCGACGGTCGTGCGCGGCCAGTATCGAACCAGCCGCCCGATGGCCCGGCTCGAGCCGTCCATCGCGCCGCTGCCGCGCGGACAAGCGACACTTTGACAAGCGCCCCGGTGGTCGGCGACCCGGTCGCGGCCGTGATCCTCGATGCGCCGCTGACATGGCGGATGGTGGCGGCCGTTGCCGACGGAGCCCCCCTGCTCGGCTCAGGCGCCGCGACCTCCCGCATCGACGCGGCGAGATCCCTGGTCGACACCATCGTGGTGCGCTCGATCCGGGCCTATGGCGTCAACACCGGCGTCGGCGCGCTCTGCGACGTCATCGTCGACCGCGATCATCAGCAATCGCTGTCGAGGAACATCGTCATGAGCCATGCGGTCGGGGTCGGCGCTCCACTCGGCAAAGCCGAAACTCGCGCCATCATGGCGGCAGCCGTCAATAATTGGGCGCATGGTTATTCCGGCGTGCGGATCGATGTCGTCGACACGCTTTTGGCGCTGCTGGCGGCGGATTGCATCCCGCTCGTGCCGTCACGCGGTTCCGTCGGCTACATCAGCCATATGGCGCATATCGGCCTCGTGCTGATCGGCGAGGGCTTTGCGATATGCGGTGCGGAAACGCTGACCGGTGCGATGGCTTTATCCAGGGCCGGGCGGACGCCGTTGGTCCTCGACGCGAAAGAAGGCCTGAGCGTCGTCAACGGAACGCCCTGCGCCACCGGCTTGGCGGCGCTGGCGCTGGCGCGAGTCGAACGGCTGCTCGATTGGGCTGACGCGAGCGCAGCTCTCTCGTTCGAAGCGCTCGCCGGCGACCCCGCCTGCTTCGCCGAAGACAGCATGGCGTTGCATGCCTCGCCAGGGTTGCGCGCCGTCGCGGCCCGCCTCCGGCATGTCCTCGCGGGCAGTTGCGCCATCGCGGCGACAGGGGCCGGTCGCACCCAGGAGGCGTTGAGCTTGCGCGCGGTGCCGCAGGTGCATGGGGCCGCCCGCGATGCGCTGGTTTATGTCGCCGGTGTGGTGGATCGCGAACTCGCCTCGCCGACCGACAACCCACTGCTGCTCGGCCCACCCGATCGGCCGCGTGCCGCCTCCACGGCCCATGCGGTCGGCGCCGGTGTCGGCCTCGCCATGGACCTCTTGGGGATTCTCACCGCTGAGGTCGCCGCCATGGCGGAGCGGCGCATCGATCGGCTCGTCAATCCGCTGGTGAGCGGCCTGCCGGCTTTTCTGGCCGCCGCGGGGGGCAGCCGCTCCGGCTTCATGATCGCTCAATATACGGCCGCCTCGCTCGTGGCCGAGAACCGGCGGCTCGCCGCACCCGCCAGCCTCGATGGCGGCGTCACATCGGCGCTGCAAGAGGATCATCTCGCCCACGCGACGCCGGCCAGCCTGAAGGCGCTCCAGATCATCGATAATGCCGCATCGATCCTGGCGATCGAAGTGCTGGCCGCCATCCAGGCGACCGATCCCGTCGCCGCGCGCCGCTCGCCCGTTTCGGCCGCAATAGCGGCCCGCCTCCGGGCCGTCGTTCCGCCTTATGCCGATGATCGTCCGCTCGGGCAGGATTTTGGGCGCGCTGCCGCGATGATGGCCGGCTCGGCGCCGTTCTGACGGCACCGACGTCGTTGCTTCAGTGCAGCAGCGTCGTCTCGATCGGTGCGGCGGCTCCGGCCGCGATCAGCGCGACGGGGGGCGCCCTCAGGTCGGGCGAGAGCGCATGTTCGAGCCAGGCGATCAAGCGAGCCAGCACGAAGTTGATCAACAGATAGATCAGCGCCGCGCAGAGGAACACTTCCATGGTCCGGTAGGTCTGCGCGATGATCCGCTGTGCCACGCCGCTGACCTCGGTCACCGTGATGATGCTGGCGAGCGACGTCGACTTCACCATCAGGATCATCTCGGTCGAATAGGCTGGCAGCGCGCGCCGCAGAGCGATGGGCGCGATGACCCGGCGGAGCAGCAGGAATCCCGACATGCCACAGGCGCGCGCCGCCTCGATCTGCGCGGGCGGCACCGCCAGCAAACCACCCCGAAAAATTTCGGTCGCATAGGCGGCGGTGCAGAGCGCCAACGAAATCACGGCACAGGAAAAGGGGTCGCGCAACAGCGGCCAGGCGATGCTGTGGCGAACGGCGGGAAATTGCGCGATGCCGTAATAGACCAGGAACATCTGGATCAGCAGCGGCGAGCCGCGAAACACGAACACAT
Organism: Lichenihabitans psoromatis; assembly: GCF_004323635.1. Classification (NCBI taxonomy): domain Bacteria; kingdom Pseudomonadati; phylum Pseudomonadota; class Alphaproteobacteria; order Hyphomicrobiales; family Lichenihabitantaceae; genus Lichenihabitans; species Lichenihabitans psoromatis. The sequence continues at coordinate 1,900,818 of NZ_CP036515.1, read as the reverse complement.
AGGCCCGGGCTATCCTGTCGAGCACTTTATAGCGACTGACCCGCATCGCCGTCAGGGCGACCGCCAGACAGGCCCCGAACGTGATCGACAGCGCAAACAGCGCCAACGTCAGCGGCAAAGCCGCGATCAGCCGTTCCATCGTATCGAGCAGAAAGGGAAAATCGAGACCCATCGTCATGCCGTATGCACGGGGCGGCGGAAGGATTTGCCGGTCCGCACCTCGGCGGCGTCGAAGATGCGGTTCGAGACCGCCGTCATCAGCAGGTAGAGCGCACCACCCGCCACGTAGAAGCCGAAATAATCATGGGTCGAACCGGCTCCGACCTGCGAATTCCGCATCAGTTCGGCAAGGCCCGTCACCGAAATCAGAGCCGAATCTTTGAGGCTCAACTGCCAAACATTGCCAAGCCCCGGCAGAGCGAAGCGAAACACTTGCGGCGCGATGATGCGCCGAAACCGGAGGAACCCATTCATACCGACCGCGCGCGCCGCCTCGATCTCGCCGCGCGACACGGCCTGGAATGCGCCCCGGAACACCTCCGCCTGATAGGAGCCGGAGATGATGCCCACCGCCAAGGCTCCGGCCAAGAACGTCGGCACGCCGACGAAACCCTCATGGCCAAACAGGCGGCCGATCGCCGACAACACCGACGATCCGCCGAAGTAGAAGAGATAGATGATGAGGAGTTCGGGCACGCCGCGAAACACGGTCGTGTAAACGTCGCCGACGAGGCGCAGAGCCAGGCTCTGCGACAGCTTGGCGGCTGCGACACCCGAGCCGAGCACCGCGCCGATGGCGAGCGACGCCAGTGTCACGGCAACCGTGACACCCGCGCCGAGAAGCAGGAAGCCGCCCCATCCCGTCGGCCCAAAGCCGAATTGCGTGAAAGCGCTCACGGGCGCGGCGGCTCGATCGCCTGCCTCAGGGGGTCACGTCGATCTTGAACCACTTGAGGCTCAGGGTCTTCACGGTTCCGTCCTTGATGGCGTCGGTCAAAGCCGTGTTGAACATGGCGATGAGGTCACCATCCGACTTGCGAATGCCGAAAGCTTCACCCGGTCCCCAAACAGCACCGCCGATTTGCGGGCCCGTATAGGCCATGTCCTTGTTGTCGGGCTTGGCAAAGGCGGCGGTGAAGTAGGTGGCATCGTCAAACGCGAGGTCGATACGCCCCGTCACCAGATCGATATCGTGCTCGGCCGCGGTCTTGTATTCGCGAATGGTCGCGACATCCTTGAAGTTATTGACCACGAAGGGCTCGTAGACGGTGGCGGTCTGCAGCCCAATGGTCTTGCCCTTGAAGGCTTTGCGGAGGTCGTCCATCGTCGGCGTCAGGCCATCGTTGCTGAGCTTGATGGTCGTGCCGGAGCCAGGCGCATTGGCGAGCGGGCCGTTCTTGTCGGAGACGAACACACCGGGCGTGGCCGCATAGGGAATCGTGAAATCGATGGTCTTCTTGCGCTCGTCCGTGATCGACAGCGCGTCCATGATGACGTCGATCTTGCCGGCCTGCAGGGCCGGGATCATGCCGTCCCAATCCTGCGAGACGATCTTGCATTCGATCTTCATCCGACCGCAGATATTGCGGAGCAGTTCGGGCTCGTAGCCATCGAAGCTGCCATCCGGCTTGGTCAAATTCCAAGGCTCGTAAGCGCCTTCGGTGGCGATCGTCACCACCTTCCAGTCCTTTGCCACGGCGGGAAGCGTTGCGGCTCCAAAAACCGAGAGGGCCGCAGCGGCCGTGAGGACGAATTTACGCATCAAGTATTCCTTCCCAAATCGTGGACCCCTGCGAGATCGAACAAGCGATCCGGGTCCTTCGGTTCGCAGTATTGACCAGCAGCGGTTCGCGCGAAAGACAGAAGCAGAATCTGGGCCAAACTTTTGTGAAATTGCGTCGCTCATCCGGCCGAACTCGCGCGCTAGTCAGGCGATGCGGCGCGGCCGCTCCCCGAATTGCGTCGCGAAAAACGTGTGATACGCTCCCCGCAACTGCATCAATTCGGAATGGGTGCCGGTCTCAACCGCGCGGCCCCCTTCGATCACGCAGATGCGATCCGCATCCACGATCGTCTGAAGCCGATGCGCCACCACGATCGTGGTGCGGCCGATCCGCAAGTCGTCGAGCGCCTTCTGGATCTCGCGCTCGGACTCGGAATCGAGGGCCGCTGTGGGCTCATCGAGCAGCAGGATCGGCGCTTCCTTCAGGAAGGCGCGTGCGATCGCGATGCGCTGCTTTTGGCCCCCCGAGAGGTTGTTGCCATGCTCACCGACCGGGGTTGCATAACCATCGGCCAAGGCGGTGATGAAATCGTGAGCATGCGCCTTGCGGGCCGCGGCGACGATCTCGGACTGACTCGCACCCAGCCTGCCAAGCCCGATATTATCCGCGATCGTGCCGCGAAACAGAAAGACGTCCTGCGCCACGAAAGCGATGTTGTCGCGCAAGGAGCCGAGCCGCACATCCATGACGCTCTGGCCATCGATCGTCACCAGCCCGGACTGCGGATTGTAGAAGCGCTGGATCAAGCTGATGATGGTCGACTTGCCGCCGCCCGAGGGACCAACCAAGGCCGTGGTGGTGTCCGGCTCGGCCACGAAATCGAGACCTTTCAGCACCGTCTCGCTCGGACGATAGTTGAACCCCACATCCTGGAAAACGATGCGGCTGCGGGTCACGACCAGCGGCGGCTTGAGGTCATCGTCGGCATCGGCGAGCGGCTCGTCCAGAAGATCGTAGATCATCCGAGCGTTCACGAGGCCGTTTTGCAGATCGAGGTTGAGCTTACCGAGGCGCTTGGCGGGCTCATAGGCGGCCAGCATAGCGACGATGAACGAGAAGAACGATCCCGGATCCGCATGCGCGACGGCGACGCGCCAGCCGCCGTAAAGAACCAGCGCCGACACAGCGACGCCGCCCAGCGTCTCGCTCACGGGGCTCGCCATGGCGACCCCCTTGGCCATCCGATTGGCTGCCTTTTCGACCTCGTTGATGGACGCGGCCATGCGTCCGCGCATCACCTCTTCGAGATTGAAGGATTTGACGATCCGGATGCCCTGAACGGTCTCCTGAATCGTCTGCATGATGCGGGCCGAGCCATCGAACTGCCGCCGCGCATATTTGCGGACGCGCCGCATGAGGCGGCCAAGCAGCAGGGCACCGACCGGCATCAGAACCAGCAGCATCAAGGCCATCAGCGGATCGTTGTAGACCATGACGCAGAGCAGCGCGAGCAGGGTCAGCACGTCGCGCCCGGCGGAGGTGACCAGCAGTTGAACGACGTCGCGCACGCTGTTGGCGGCAAGCGCCAAACGCGCCATCAGGTCACTCGAGTGGCGCTGCTGATAGAAGGCGACCGGCTGACGCAGCAGGTGATCGTAGACGCGCGCCTGGATGGCGGCCACGATCCGGTTGCCGGTTCGCGACATGATCACCAATTGGCCGAAGGTCGCCAAGCCCCGCAGGATGTAGAGCGCACCGACGCTGAGAGCGAGAAAACGCAGATGTTTGAACGCGCCCCCTTCGGCGACGCTTAACCCCGTCATGCCATTAACGATCGGGGCCAGCAATGACACGGAGAGAGCTGTCGTACCCGCCGCAACGGCCATCAGGCCGAGCGCGATCGCATAGGCGGAGCCGTGATGGCGACCATGTTCGGCCAGCAATCTGCGGATGAGAGCAAACGACTGCCCATCCTGCGTCCGCTTTTCGGGCACCTTCATCTGCTTCATCGTCTTTGCTAAACACGGCGACGACGTCGTGTTCAAGCGGTAACTACGTCTCACCCGATGAGCGACCTACGATTCAGCTGCGCTGTCGCATTGACGCGTCAGCGGTTCCGGCGCCATGTCGGGGATCTCGACGTCCCCGTTCGTCCTAGGAGGCCCGCATGCCCGTCATTAACAGCGTGGCCGAGGCGACCGAAGAGGTCAAAGTGTGGCGGCAGGACTTCCACCGCCACCCTGAACTCCTCTACGACGTCCACCGCACGGCAGGCCTGGTGGCCGATCGGTTGCGCGCCTTCGGGTGCGACGAGGTTGTGACCGGCATCGGCCGCACCGGCGTGGTCGGGATCATCCGAGGCAACCGGCCCGGCCCGCGCACGATCGCGATGCGCGCCGACATGGACGCTCTTCCGATCACCGAGTTGAACACGACGCTGCCGCATGCCTCGACGACGCCGGGCCGGATGCATGCTTGCGGTCACGATGGTCATACCGCGATGCTTCTCGGCGCCGCCCAATATCTGACCGGGACGCGCAACTTCGCCGGCACAGCCGTGGTGGTCTTCCAGCCGGCGGAAGAAGGCGGCGGTGGCGGCAAGGCGATGGTGTCGGACGGGCTGATGGCCCGCTTCGGCATCGACGAAATCTACGGGATGCACTCCCTGCCGGGTTTGCCTGTGGGTCATTTCGCTCTCCGGCCCGGCCCGATCATGGCAGCGGCGGATCGATTCGAGATCCGCCTCGACGGCCGCGGAGGTCACGCCGCCAACCCACATCTTTGCATCGATCCCGTGCTGGCGGGCGCACAGATCACCACGGCGCTTCAGATGATCGTGGCCCGCAACGTGGATCCGTTGGACGCCTGTGTCGTGTCGGTCACCCAGTTCAACGCGGGATCCGCCGGCAATGCGATTCCGCAGTCGGCCCGGCTCGGTGGTACGGTGCGGAGCCTCAAGGCGGAAACCCGCGTGTTGGCGGAGCGTCGCCTGCGCGAGATCGTGGCGGGCGTCGCGGCCGCCAGCGGCGTCGACGCCACGGTGAACTACGCGCATGGTTACCCGGTCACGGTCAACCATGCCGATCAGGCGCGTTTCGCCGCCACGGTCGCGGCCGACGTTTCGGGAGCTCAAAACGTCGACCCCGCGATCCCTCCGATGATGGGCGCGGAGGATTTCTCCTACATGCTCGAGGAGCGGCCGGGCGCCTTCCTGTTCATCGGCAATGGCGATAGCGCCGGTTTGCACAACCCAGGCTATGACTTCGACGACACCGCCCTGCCCTATGGGATCAGCTTTTGGGGACGGCTCGTCGAAACGGCTCTGCGGCCTTGATGCGATGTCTTTAACTCGCGTTTAACCATTCTTTTACATTCCAGCTTCACCTTAAGGGCATGCCGCACAGCGCGGCCCTGAACATGCCGCACGTCGCGGTGTCGGCCCTTTGGGCCATCTCCGGCCCCTCGGTCGCATGGGAGAGTATGATGAGTGAAGCCGCCCTTCTCCGCGCCCTGGCGGACAAGCTGGACGATCTGGAAACGATCTCGTCCTTCCCCTCCGACGTGACGGAGCCCGGCCCGGTGACTGTGTCGTGGACCGAACAGGCCGACCATCCGGGTTATGCTGCTCTCAGCGAGGCGATCAGCACCCTCGTGGCCCAGCACTGGAACGCGCTCCGCTCACAAGTCGTCAAGCAGCGCGAATCCGACGTCCAGGCTGCGCGCCAGGCGCTTGTGACCGGCATCCCGGCAGCCGACAAGAGCGCCGCGATTTCAAGCAGCGTCGAAGCCGCCCTTCGCAAGGTGGCCGGCTAAAACCACCGCATCCCGTCACGTTTCCCGACGACGTTCGGCAGGCGCCATCATGGTGTCCGGCCGTTGTCGTTTGGCGATCTCGCGAGGCGCCAGCTCGCGTATCGTGTCGCGCGTCGCTACAACGCCGCTGGATGTCCGGCGCACCGGGTCGCGATCACCTGCACCCGACTGACGATGTCGGCGGCCCGCCAAGGCTTAGCCACGAACCGCGCGCATGACGGCAGCTTGGTTGGATTGACCAACGGTCCACCCGAGGTCACAAGAACCCCGATGCTCGGCCAACTGCGGCTCACGATGTCGGCGAGATCGAGGCCGTTCAGGCGTCCGGGCATCTGCACATCGGTGAACACGACGGCGGTTTCTCCGACATGACTTTCGAGATGCACCAGCGCCGCATCCGCGGTTGGGAAATCGATCACATGGAACCCGGATTCTTCGAGTTCGCACACCGCAAGTTCACGCACCAGGAACTCGTCTTCGACGACGAGAACCGTGCAGGCTCTTTGAGTTGTGACATCTTGAGTCATGGAAGACGAACGGCCGATGCCGACCCCGGGTTGCTAACAATTTTAACAATCTAATTAGGTATCATTACTTCCGGGTTACCGGGCTTTTGAGCCGCGACCCCTGCGGTGCCGCACCGGACACCGCAGCGGCGCAAATAATGCGATAGGACATCATGCTTCCAAGCGTCATCGACGCCGTTGCGGCTCTTCGGGAGATGTGGACGCCGCCGTTCCGAGCCGTTGCGGCCAAAATCCTTGGCCTCACGCTGGCGCTCGTCGTCATGGCGGCCGCGGCAGCTCACGCCTGGTTGAGTGGTCTCGTCACCATTCCGTCGCCGTGGCTTGGCATGGTTGTGACGATCCTCGAGGGACTTGGCCTCGCGGTCGCGGGGATCTTTCTCGTTGCGCCGATGTCGGCATTGGTCGCAGGCTTCTTCATCGACGATCTCGCGGGCTTGGTCGAACGCGACATCGATCCAGCCCGAGCCCCCGGTCGCGCGCTGCCGATCGGAAGCGCACTCTGGCTGTCGGTCCGCTTCGCCCTGCTGTCACTCGCGGTCATGATCGTGGCGCTCGCGCTGTTGTTGGTGCCGGGCATCAACGCGCTCGCGTTCCTCGGGGCGAATGCCTACCTCTCGGGTCGGCAATATTTCGAGTTCGCAGCCTTGCGGTTCCGCAGTCCGGAAGAGACGCGGGCTATGCGAAACGCCCATGCCGGAACGATCTTTGCGGCAGGGCTCTGGATCGCGCTCTTCCTCTCGGTGCCGATCCTCAATTTGCTGACGCCGTTATTCGCCACCGCCTTGATGGTCCGGGTCCACAAGCGGCTCGCGCTTCGGCAGATCCTCCGGCCACGCTAACACAGCGCCACCTAGGCGAGCGCGGCTTGTCCCGTGAAGCGAATTCGCCAAGGCGAACGCCGCTTCTTTTGAAGCGAATTCGCCGAGGCGAACGCGCTTAGGGCGCGATACGCCCCCGATCGAACTGGCCGGTCTTGCGAAAACGGTAAAGATAGCTCGGCACGATGCTTTCCATCGCGCGCGGCTCGATGCCAAGCCCCTTGAGCGTCAGGTCGCTGGCGATCGCGGATGGCGACACAACATTGTCGGACCGCAGCAGCGTGATCTGATCGCGGGTCATCAACAGCATTTTGGGAAAGGCGCCGAGCAGCAGGCTGTCGGCCAATTCCGTCAGACCGGCCGGGATCCGCATTGCATCGAACGGAATGGGAACCAGCAGGCGCTTGCGCCCGGTGACCCGACAGACATACTCCATCAAATCCTTGAAGGTCCGCACCGCAGGACCGCCGAGTTCGTAGGTGCCTCTTGCGCGCGCCGTGCCGATGGCGGCGGCCGCGACCGCTTCAGCCACATCGCCCACATAGACCGGCTGAAACCGCGTGAGCCCGCCGCCAACCAGCGGGAGGACCGGCGAAATCCGTGCCATGGCGGCAAAACGATTGAAGAATTCGTCCTCCGGGCCGAAGACGATCGAGGGCCGCAGGATCACCGCATCCGGATAAGCCTCGCGCACGATGGCTTCGGCCTTGCCCTTCGACCGGGCATATTGGGACGCGCCCTCCGGATCGGCGCCGATGGCCGACACATGAACGAGCGTTCCGATGCCGGCGTCACGCGCCGCCTTGACAACCGCCGCCGCGCCAGCGGTGTGAACCGTCTCGAACTGTTGCTTTCCCTGCTCGGCCAGAATGCCGACCAGATTGATGACCGCGTCGGCGCCGCGCAGTGCCGCCGCGAGCGAGGCCGGATAGCGCAAATTGGCCTGCACGGCCGTGATTTGCCCCACGCGACCGGTGGTTTGCGTGTGAATGGCGAGATCGGGCCGCCGTGATGCGATGCGAATGCGCCACCCGTCGCGGGCGAGCGCCCGCACGACATGCCGGCCCAGGAAGCCCGAGCCGCCGAACACCGTGACGATCCGGTCGTGAGCGATATCGACACCGGCCATGTTGCCCTCTTTCAAGCCTCGTCGCGACCCGGCCGCCCGTAGGCCGCCCCGACCGCAACCGCAATCGGTCTAAGTCCGCGCGCCACTGGCGCGCCAGACACGCATAGTCAAATGGGAGATTGCTGTACAGATCGATGCAGCCGATCGACCGCGACGCGACAACCAATCGCGTCTCGCCCGCCCCAACGGCAAAAGCGGCGTTGACAATGCAACACCCCGCCCCGTAGAAGGGCGACCTGCGGCCCTGGTGGCGGAATTGGTAGACGCGCTGGTTTCAGGTACCAGTCATCACAAGTGGTGGAGGTTCGAGTCCTCTCCAGGGCACCATCATTTTTTGATGGTTTGGCAAGATCTTACTGGTAGATCAGGGCTTTTGGGACACCCGCTTTCACACAGCGGTTTCACACATGGCCCTCCCCATGCCCAGACCTTTCGAGCATAAGAACGGCACGTTCTATTTGAACGTTCGCATGCCGGTTGACCTGCCACCGCGGGTAAAGGGTGCCGTCGTCATGCTGACCGTGGGAGCCGCGACGGTCACCACGGCGGTGACCGATAAGGTTTTCTGCTCATTGAGGACAAAGGACCCAGCCCTCGCCAAGGAGCGCTTCACGCGGGCCTACGGCGACTTGATGAGACAGCTCGCCGGTATGCGAGCCGGGCCCAAGGCACTGACGCACAAAGAAATCGTCGCGCTGGCAGGCGAGGTCTATCGGGATCGCTCCGAACATTTTGACAGCGATCCGCATATGGTGCCCGACGGCATCAACGGGGCGCGGGCCACCTTCAAGCAAATGGTCGCGGCTCTGCACGAAGGTTTGGGCGATCCGACGTGTGAGGACTCCGAAGGACAATCGATCTACCTGGCGACCGCTTCTTTCCCCAACGGACCTCAGGTGCTGGCCTGGAAGCTTCAGCAAGACATCGACTATCTCGGCGTCAGCATGACGCTTGAGCAAGCCATGGAAGATCTGTTCGGGTGGCGGGCTGACCGCATCTGCGCCGAAAAGGGCGTGCTCGTTGACGGAGTGACCCGACGCAAGCTTCTCGATCAGATCGGGCAGAGCTATCGCCTGTTGATCGGCAAGTTGGGGCGCAACAGCGATGGCGATTATTCCCCCGACGTCAATTTAAGCCGGTTTCCGCCCTTCGCCGCTCCGCCATCGCAAGTCCCTGGACTGACTGGTTGTGAGACTATTGCCGGCCTTTTTGAACGGTGGAAGGCAGAATACGCTGACAAGCGCGCGCCCAGCACGATCCGGCGCTACGGCCCATCCGTCGCCAGTCTCAATAAGTTCGTAAAAGGGCGCGACATCCGCGCTGTGACCCAAGATGACATGCACGACTGGGCGAAGCATCGTCGCGATGTCGAAGGGATCGGCGCTGGCACGGTGAACGGGAACGATCTCGTTGCTGCTGCAACGCTGTTTAGCTGGGCGATGACGAGGGATGGTGGTCGGCTGCGACTGGATAACCCGGTCGTTGGGGTCAAGCTGGAGCTGCCGAAACGTCAGACGATTCGCGAGCGAACCTTTCGTCCCGACGAGATCAGAACGATTCTGCTCGCGGCTCGCGCCGTCAATCGCGATCCTCGTTATCCCAAAGCGTCCGCATCGCGTCGATGGACGCCATGGATTTGCGCGTATACCGGAGCGCGCATTCAGGAAGTGTGCTGGTTGAGTAAGGAAGACATCTGGTGCCAGGCCGGCATCTGGGTCATGCGCTTTCCACAGACCAAGGACGGGTTCGCGCGTGTCGTTCCGGTCCACAGCGAACTTGAGCGTGAAGGCTTGATCCGTTTCGTCGAGTCATCCGGAAGCGGTCTTCTGTTCGTCGGTGATGTCGCGCAGAAACCTGGCGCTAGCCGGAGCCCCCAGGAGCTTCGGGCGGCCGAGCTTGCTGCTTGGATCAGGACGCAGGCCGATCTCGAGCCTGGGCTCAGTCCCAATCACTCTTGGCGGCACACTTTTGTGACACGAGCCGAAGGTGCGGGGATTTCGAAGCGGCACAGCAACGCTATCACTGGCCACAATAAGCGACGGGATGCCAGTGACGGTTATTTCTCTCCCGGCGTTGCGCAGCTCAAGACTGAGATAGAGAAGCTCCCTGCCTTCGGCCTTGCATAACGCTTCAGGCTTGTTCTTGTTGACGCCGTCAATTGAGGCGAGGCGTCTATCGGCTCATGATCGAACGTAAGGTGCCTGCTTGGACATTCGGCTTTGCGCCGGGAGCGGCCGTTGCCCGGGCGCAGAATAGGGGACATTCGGCATTGCGCCCATCCCCGTCATTCAAGAGTTTCCGGCTTTTTCCCAGAAGCAGACATTCCATTGCGGGCGACTTGCGAGATTTCGCACGCGGATGAGCGATGCGTTTCGGATCATCCACTTCCCCCAGCTTCGGTAAAAGCGTTGCGGGACGCGCACAATCCGTGCACCTCGATTGCGCTCGTCCGCGTCCCTGCTACGCGAGCGGCGCAACCTTGGTGGCTCTCAGCCCATCAATCGTCCAGTCCACGACCCGGGCGACGTAGGTGTCGCGGTCGCCGAACGGGAACGCAGGGAAGGTAAGAACCGCCGCGACCGCCCCATGCACCGCGGTCCATAGCAGCGTCGTAATGGCGTGCGCGTCGCCCTCCAGCATCTCCGCCGCGACGCAAGCTTGGGCGCGATCCAGGCCGATGGCGAAAGCCGGGCTCTCCCGGGCGATCTCCTCCGGCCCTTCGAACTCGCGCACCAGCTGCACCTGAGGCGTCATGAACAGCACGCGGTAGTCGTCCGGCCGCTCCAACCCGAGCCGCGCGTAGGTCAGGAACACCGCGCGCAGGGCAGCAAGCGGCTCCTCCCCGGGCTCGGCCGCGAGGCGCTCGGCCAGAATGCCAAAGCCCCGATGCGCCAGCGCGGTCAGGAGGTCGTGCTTGTCGCGGAAGTACGCGTACAGGCTCATCGGCGCGCAGCCCATGCGATGCGCCAGCTTGCGCATGCTTAGCCCATCCGGTCCCTCTTCCGCGAGGATCGCACGCGCCTCGGCGAGGATGTCCTCGCGGAACGCTGAGCGCTGCCGCTCGCGGCGGAACTGAGGACTAGAGTACGGCGCTGGCATCATTCTTGATCCTCTCGTACTCCGAAGCTAGCGCGGACCCTACAGCATCGCGGGTACGGCGGGATGGACGCCGTCGCCGTCGCGCCGCAGGCTTGCCGCTTACATCGCGCGCGCGTCCCCGCTTCTTCTTAACGACGCACGGAATTTGGCGACACCTCAAGTCAACCGGGCATGCGCACGGCGAGCGTCGGATCAACCGGTGCCGCGCAGCGGAGGCGCGCGACCGCTGCGTCCGGCACGAGACCCCGCGTGTCCCGGATCATTCCTACCCTGACCGGGAAACAGGCATGAGCAGACGCGAATGGCATTCGAAACCATCGCGACGTTGTGACATTCGGTGCGCTGGGTCGTCCGAACCAGCAGCGAGCCTCCGATGGATGTTTAACAGCGTCGGCATGATCCGCCTCGCTGAGGGTGAACAGTCAGTTCGGCCGGTCGAGTGCCAGCGCGTCAACCGGCTTCACGACCGAATGCGAGGAAACAAGGGCTCGCCAATTTTGCGTACGCGTTCTATTAAAAATACGCGTACAATCTAGCGCTGCAAGCGTCAGCGATTGCGGTTCCGATGATCGGCGTCTGTGGAACCTTGATCGCGAGACACCGGCCTACGGCGATGGCCGGCAGCAGATCGGCTGAACGAAGAGAGGTTGAAGGATGCCAAGCCCCGATCGTGCCTTCTCGATCTACGGCGGCGTCGCGGCGCTGTCATGGTTCAGCCTTGCGGCGAGCCTTTTCGTCCCCGACAATCTCCGGGTGCCCATTTGGGCCGGGACGGCACTTGTCGTACCTGTCCTCGTCGGACTGGCTTACGCCCTTCTGCTCGCCCAGGGCTTGCGCGCCCGTACCGGCGGCGGCTTCGGCTCGATTGCGTCTGTCCGACGGCTCTTTGCCAACGACGCCGCGCTCGCGGCCGGCTGGTTGCACTACATCGCGTTCGACTTGTTTGTGGGTACTTGGGTTGCGCAGGCCGGGCTCGATGCGGACATGTCGCCGCTTGTGATCCTACCGTGTCTCCTGCTGACTTTCCTCCGGTCGGCCTCTTTGCGTTCCTGGCTCTGCGCTTCCTCGTCGCCCCGCGGTTGGGGCTCGCCGTATGATTGCCCGGGCCCGACTGCCGGGGCACGCGCCTCGCGAGGGACAGTGCCTCCCCTCGAACCTTAACGAGCCAGCGCAGCGGTCGCCGGCGCCATTCAATCATTCGATCACGCAACGGCCCACTGCCCCGGGGAACCGCCGAGAGTCTCCTCGCGCAATTTGGGCCACGGAGTAGAACCGATGGTGGATCCCACGCACCTCTACTGGTATGCCGCCACCGGCTTCGCTGCCTCGACACCCGTCGCCCTCGTGGCAGGGCGCGTCGATCAGCGTCGACTGGATGGCGAGAACGTCTGGAACAAGCCGGCCAAGTTCGGCATCTCGCTCGCCCTGCACTTCGCCACCTTCGCGTCGGTTGCTGGTTTTCTCGGTGACGGTATCGTTCTGCTCACTGTCGCGTGGCTGTCCGTTGGAGCGGCCGTGATCGAAGTGGGCTACATCGCCGTGCAGGCGGGTCGGCAGCGGCGGTCTCACTTCAACCAGGACACGCGGATCGAGGCCGCGATCTATGCAGCGCTGGGGATTGGCGCGCTTTTGGTGCTCTCACCGGCCGTGGTGGTCGGGATCGTGGCGGCGCTATCGCCTCCTCCGGCGTGGCCGCCCGCGCTCCGACTGGCCGTACCTGTCGCGTTCATCGTGGGGGCCGGGTTGACGCTGCTAATTACGCTCCGGATGGGCTCACGAAACAGCCGTTACGCGGGGCCCCCGCCCGCGACGCCACGGACAATGTGGTTGACGGGATGGACAGTGAACGCCGCAGACCTTCGGCCTGCCCATTTCCTCGGGACCCACATCATGCAGGCCGTACCTGCCATCGCGCTGGTAGGATCGTGGCTGCTCCCACCAACGGTTGCGCTGGTCCTCGCCGGCGTCGCTGCCGCCGGCTGGACGTGGCTCACACTCGGGTTGTTCCGGCGAACCTTGGCAGGTCGACCGCTGCCCGGCTTCTTCGCGATACTCGCTTGATCGCGGTAGACCACAGGGAGCCCCACCTGCTCCACGCGCCCCCCGGATATTTCGTCGCTCGCGAGATGGCCCAAGCCGTGCGCTCCGGCCGGCTATCGACGACGCTTTGACGCTTTCAGAACGGACAGAGATCTGGACTTCAGTGCAGCCTGGGATAGGGCTGCGCGGCTTCGCGCCCGTCCCGGCCATGCCACTTCTCGCGATTGCGATCGAAGCCGCCGTTCAGTCCCGTGCGGAATGTAGGAATTGCGCACTGTGCCCCGCATCATCCCAGTGGCTAACCGGTTCGGCATTGCCGTCGAACAGTTTCCCCTTTGAAACGTTTTAAACCTGCCTCTCACATAATCGGGCCTTGCTCGAATGTATAAGTCAGAGAACGGAGACGTGAACTATGCGAGCTTTACTGAGTGCCGGGCTAGCCGTTCTGCTTGCCCTCCCGATCGTGACGCCAGCCTCAGCGCGTGGCGGCATGCGCTTCCATGGCGGCGGCCATCACGGGGGTTTCCATCACGGCGGTTTCCACGGTGACGGCTTCCGTCATGGGGGCTTCCATCACGGCGGATTTCGTCGCGGGAGTTTCCATCACGGGTATGGCGGACGCGGCTTCCGAGGCGGGTACGGTGGACATCGAAGGTTTGACGGAGGGGTCGGGATCGGAGCTGGGATCGCTGGATTTGCTGCAGGCGCTTTGATCGGAGGCGCAGTCGCTAATTCCCAAGCCCGTTATGCGGGTGGGGATGTAACGGCTTACTGCGAAAGGCGCTTCAAGTCCTACGATCGCTCAAGCGGCACTTACCTGGGCTACGACGGTAACCGCCATTCCTGCCCCTGATCGAGATGTGAATGCCCTCTATGGGCTGGACGAAGATAACGCTCGGGCGATCACGTGCGCGCCGTGATGCATGCACCGCTGGAATTCGTCATGATGGAGAGGCTGGCTGCGGTCGCGTCGTGCCCGTTATGCCTCCTCTCAGGGCACTTCGCCCCCCCGCTCACCTGGGCTCCCGAGCACCGGGAAGCGCTGATTTGGGGGGGGCTTGTGGGCGGGATATCGGTGGCTGCGGCGTTGAGCCTACCTGCCGTCCCTCAGTCATCCTCGCCGCCACATACATGGTCGTGATGTTCACTGTGCTCGCCCAGAGCGCCACCACGATCGAAACGGTTCTGACTCAGCGCGGCATCCCAGCAAAGGCCGTCAACGAACGTTAAGTTTTGCCCATACTAGAAACCCATATCGCCGACATTCGTAGCTCTATTTCAAGTCACGTCCGACTAGGCCGTGGCGTTGAAGGGAGAGAAACATGAAAATCTTCATTGGACTTCGCACGTTGACCCTCGCGACGGCGCTGGCGACCGGCGTCGTATCCATGGCATATGCCGCCGATCCTATGGTCGGTGGCGCGCCGATGATGGCGAGCAAAACCATTGTCGAGAACGCTTCACAGGCCAAAAACCTCACCACGTTGGTCGCGGCCGTGAAGGCGGCTGGTCTCGTCGAGACGCTCTCTGGCCCCGGCCCGTTCACGGTGTTCGCACCCACCAATGCCGCGTTTGACAAGCTGCCTAAGGGCACGGTCGAGAAGCTGACGCAGCCCGACATGAAAGCCGACCTCACCAAGATCCTGACCTATCACGTTGTCGCCGGTAAGGTTGACGCCGCCGAAATCGTCAAGGGCATCAAGGCGGGCGGCGGCAGCTACAACATGAAGACGGTCGAGGGAGAGACCCTGACGGCCAAGATGGACGGCGACAAGGTCGCGCTCATCGACGCTAAGGGTGGCGGCGCGCTGGTCGAGACTGCAGACGTCTTCCCATCGAACGGCGTTGTCCACGTCATCGACAGCGTCCTGATGCCTAAGTGATCGCGAAGGTCCGAAAGGGCCTTTCAAGCTCACCTTTGGAGTAAGCTTTCGCTGCCGGTCGTCGTGTTCGACCGGCAGCTTTTTAGTGAGCAATCGGTCTCACGATTCTGTCGGAGTCTTTCCCGCATCGCCAGGCCGCACTTCGATCGGCGGGATACCCACGATGTCGTAGCCGCCTGTTTCCGGCGTCCTGGACCCGCAGGCTGGTCGAGCGGTCAAACGCGCTTGGCGTCGACCTGATCGTCGTCACCGGGAATCTCATCGACGGCACCCTCGCCAAGCGGCGGGCGGACGTCGAGCCCCTGCGCGGTCTCCACGCACCGGACGGCGTCGACGCGATCCCGGGCAACCACGAATACTACTTCGGCTATCGCGAATGGATGGGGCACCTCGCCGGGATGGGAATGACCATGCTCCTCAACGACCATGCGGTCCTCACGCGGGCTGAGGGACGATTAGTTCTCGCTGGGGTGACGGACCGATCCGCGGCGGGTACGGGCAATCCGGGAGCCGACCTAACCGCCTCGCTCGCCGGAGCCCCCAAAGGGGTCCCGATCGTGTTCCTGTACCATCAACCGGGGAAGGCCCGGGCGGCGGCCGCGCGTGGCGTCTCGCTGCACTGTCCTAACTGGCATACGCTCGGCGGCATGATCCGGGGCCTGGACTGCCTCGTCGCGCGCATGAACGACGGGTTCGTGTCGGGGCGCTACGACGTCGACGGAATAACGCTCTACGTCAACAACGGCAGCGCCCTGTGGCCCGGTTTCGCGCTACGGTTGGGGCGCCCGCCGGAACTTATCCGAATTACGCTGCGTCGGGTCGCGTGACGCCGATCGTCCTCGTCGACAAGAAACCCGCCTGGGCGCATCAATGTCGCTTCCTGATCGACGTGATCGCGCCGTCGCCGGCCGCAGCCAGGAAACCGAAGCATGGCAAGGGTCGACAAGGACAAGCTGAATCTCGCCGAGGTCAGCGCGATCGGCATCGGCGGCATGATCGGCGGGGGTATCTTCGCGGTGCTTGGCCTGGCCATCGCCACCGCGGGACATGCCGTTGTCCTGACGCTTGCGGGCGGTGGTGTGATCGCCCTTCTGACAGGCCTCTCCTACGCCCATCTCGGCCTTCACTTTCGCGGCGACGGCGGCAGCTTCACCTACATTGAGAAGGCCTTCGCTTCACCCTTGGTCGCGGGCTGCGCCGGCTGGCTCTTGGTCGTAGGCTACGTCGGAACGCTCGCGCTCTACGCGACGGCGTTCGGCGATTATGGTGCGACGCTGTTCGGTCTTGGCGGCGCACGGCCGGTCACGGCGGTGTTAGTGGGGCTGGTGCTCATTGGGTTTCTCGGCATCAACCTCCGTGGCGCGCGCACGTCGGGCAGCGTCGAGCTTGGCGTCGTTGCCATCAAGCTGGTTATCCTCGCCGTGTTCGCCGCCGCCGGCTTCATCGGCATTCACACCGCCCATTTCGTCCCACTTTTCGATCGCGGCATAGCTTCGCCCCTGGTCGCAGTTGCCTTGATATTCGTGGCCTATGAGGGGTTTGAACTCATTCCCAACGCGATCGACGAGATGGCGGATCCGGAACACAACCTGCGCCGCGCCATCGTCATCGCGATCGTTCTCACCACGATCATCTACATCGTCGTCGCTGTCGCGGCACTCGGCAACCTTACTCCGGCGCAGATCCAGCAGGACCAGGAATACGTGCTCGCGGTGGCCGCGCGGCCGACCTTGGGGGAGGCCGGATTCGTGCTGATCGGCATCGCCGCGCTGCTCTCAACCGCGTCCGCCATCAACGCGACGTTGTTCGGCGCCGCACGGCTTGCCATGGTGATGGCCGAGGAACATGCGCTTCCCCAGGTTTTTGCCCTCCAGGAGCGCACCCGTCCAGTTCCCTATGTCTCGCTGCTCGCCCTCACCGTCCTGTCGCTCGCCTTCGCGCTGCTGGTCCCGCTGCCGGCGATCTCGGGCTTCGCGAGCGCGACGTTCCTCGTCATCTTTGCCGCCGTCAACTTTTCCGCCTTGCGGCTTTCGGGGCGCATCGGGTTGTCGCCGTCGATCCCGCTCGCCGGCGGACTTCTCGCCACCGCCAGCCTCGGTCTGCTGCTCTGGCACGACTGGCAGGTTGACCGCCTGAGCCTATACTTCCTGCTCGCGGTTTACGGATCCGTCGTCGCGATCCAAATCGTGCTGACCGTGCGACGGGGCCGCTTGCCACCCGGGGGGCTGACACCGCTTGCGAGGACGTGAAGACTTTGGCTACGCGAAACCTCAATGGCTAATGGTGCATGCGGCGGCCAGGCACACCGGTTCGGCCGTTCAGCGGTACC
Organism: Lichenihabitans psoromatis; assembly: GCF_004323635.1. NCBI lineage: Bacteria > Pseudomonadati > Pseudomonadota > Alphaproteobacteria > Hyphomicrobiales > Lichenihabitantaceae > Lichenihabitans > Lichenihabitans psoromatis. Next base: position 1,883,456 of record NZ_CP036515.1, on the reverse strand, counting down.
ATGCACTCGTCCTGAGGTTGGCACCAAGGAACGCCAGTTCGAGCGTACCGCCTATCACCACAACAATAGCGGCCCCGAAGGAGCGAAAGAAACTAACAGAGACAAGGCCGAGGAACAGACCGGACGGCCACACACCCCTGATCATCAGTAGCCCCCACGCGGTGACGCGGTGCCGCCATGTGGCCCCGCACCCCGTGCACGTGATGTAATCGGGTCTTACCCGCGTCCCCTAAAACGCACAGATCCCGCCGTGACCCCCGTCCGCATCGACCGTTCGCGGCATGTCCGTATCCTCCTGCGATGCCGCTTTGCGCGCTTCCGATCCCGTCATGCGTAGGCAGTCCAGGCCTTTAGGCGCCCGTCCCAAACGAGAGCCGTCCTGCAATCATCGATTCGCGCGGACCGGCGTCGACCGTCGACGCGGCGCCGTAGTGGCTCGCTCGTGAAAGCATCGAGGGCCGGCATCGCCTTGCCCGTCGCACACGCCTCCCACCCCGTGCTCGCCTCGGCTTGCGCGAGGGCCCTGACCTCCACCATGCGAGTTCCGACGATCGCAGTGACCTGGTAGAAATTCAAGTTGGTCTGATCGGTAGTTTCTCCCTCTACCCCCATAGTACTCGACCGCTGTAGCCCTTCCACCCCAATTATCTAGCTCCAATGGCCGGAAGTACGGAGCCGACAAACAGCAAATCTGAGATTATCACGGCGGAAAGCGGCCATTCTCGTTTCGGCCAGATTGCGCCAGGAGTTGACATTGGGTTCTTATCCGGAAGCGGACGTTCGGCTTTGCGCCCATTCACGACCTTTAGCGGCTCCGGAGTTGATCCAGAAAGCTGCCGTTCTCAAGCCGCGCATAGCCGAGTTTCGAAAGTGACATGTCGCTCACCGCAAGGAACTGCCCCTGCCAATCCATGGAATGCAGCATGGCGGGCATGGCAGAGCACCAGTGCTTGTGCCTTGCCGCTCCCATCCGTGATCCCTTCGATAGCGTTGCCGTTCCCGGCAGCGCGATCTCTCACGCCTCTTCTGACCAAGGAAGGCGAAAGACCCTAATGGTTGCCGAATGAGCCCCCTTGGCTCGATATGTCGCGCATGCGGGCGTCGCCGAGTGGCTCGGCCCCGAATGGCATTCGAGGCGAACTTCGCCCGGTTTTCGCTGACGATGTAGGTCAGCCAGCTGCGCGGCTTTGCGACAAAGGTCAACTGCGTCTGTTATACTGACTTGCCTATCATCGCGCCGATCGCGGCGGTGACGCCCATTGCGAAGGCTCCCCAGAAGGCGACGCGTATCGTCGGCCTCACCATTTCGGCGCCACCGGCCCTCGCGCCGATCGCTCCAAGCAGGGCCAGCACGACCAGCGACGCGCCGAACACGGACGGCACCAGGGCGGCCCTGGGCGCTACGAGCGTCGCCAGGATCGGCAGGGCAGCGCCGGCGGCGAAGGTTGCAGCCGAGGTCAGGGCCGCCTGGATTGGGTTCGCCGAGATCGCCTCGGAGATGCCCAGCTCGTCACGCGCATGGGCCCCTAACGCGTCCTTGGCCATCAACTGCTCGGCAACCTGCCGCGCGAGCGCCGGCTCCACACCGCGATCGACGTAAATCATGGCAAGCTCCTCAAGCTCGGCGTCGCGATCCGTCTCCAGTTCCATGCGCTCCCGCCCGAGGTCGGCCCGCTCCGTATCGGCCTGCGAACTCACGGACACGTACTCGCCCGCCGCCATCGACATGGAGCCGGCGACCAGGCCGGCGATGCCCGTGAGCAGGACCTCGCTCGACGAGTTCGCCGCCGTCGCCACCCCGACCATGAGGCTCGCGGTCGAGATGATCCCGTCGTTGGCCCCAAGGACTGCGGCTCGCAGCCATCCGACGCGGTTGATCAAGTGGTTCTCGGCATGGAGGCGGCTCATCGTCGATCCTTCCAGGCCCTGTGGACCGGTGTAAGTGGCCAACGTCGTTTCCGCGACGCGTGCCGGAGGCGGCGTTCGCCAAAGCAGGACACCGTACCAGATGATGGACCAGTGCGGCGGCGGCGGGATGGGACGAAGCCGAGCTGAAGCTCCGCCGCGAGCCCTGGTAGTGCCATTGGTCGGTCAAAGCTCCCGCATTCGGCCGCAGCAGAACGGCCTTGGGGTCATCGGTAGCTAATGGGCGAGGTCCTCCAGAAGTCGCAGCAACTTGCGATCATGGGCATTCAGGGAAGCGAGCCGCCCGATGATGTAGGGGCGGAGAGTCGACGTCCTCCCGTCATTGTCGAGGGAGTTGGATCCCGAACCTCGGGGCGGGGCCATCTCTCGTCGATCCTCTGGATGGCAGTGCGCCGGAAGAGCCGGGAAGGCTTGGTCATCGGGAGTCGGGCCGGTTTGCTGGGTCGGCAACCTCATCGTCGATGGCGACGAAAGGCCAAGCGACTTGTCAGAGGAGGCTGACATGGTTGGATCGTTCCGGTGAATGGACCTCGGCGCCGACCCATATCCAGGGCGCCAGCCCGCCCCGGGCCTAGGTGGCGTCCAGTGCGTAGATCAGCGCTGCTGAACAACGGGAAACGTCTCGCTCCGTCTCGCCCCGGGCTTGTTCCAATGTTCGACGTCGAAGGTCTCGGAGGTGATGACCTCGCCCTCCGCCAGCCAGTAGAGTTCCGCCGGTCCGTCGTGGCTCATGGAGAGTGCCTAACGGCTGCCGGTCCAGGCGCGTCGTCCTCCCACGCTTCGGTCGCGACGGCATAGGGCATGACGCGTGCCCTTTTGAGCGGCCACACGACGACGGCGCTCACGGCATAGTTCCAAAACGCGCTGACCAACGCGCCGAGGAAGCCCGCCAGCCACCATCGTGGCGCGTCCGCGAAGATCCAGGTCGCCACGCTGAGGTTGGCCAGGACCCCGACGCTGCAAACGGCGCCGAAAAGGACGAGGGCCGGCACCATCGACCAGCCCCGAACCCGCCGCTCGCGAAACGTTAGAGCGTTGTTTAGGAGGAAGTTGACAGGCATGGCGCCGAAGGACGCCAAAGTCTCCATCGCGTGGAAGCCGAGCTTCGGGGTGACGTGGATCATGGCCCGGAGGAGGAGAATGTGGGCGAGGAGACCTGCCAGACCGACGAGGACGTAAGCCGTCATACGGATGGGGACGAGGTCGCCGGAGAGGCGATGGACGATCAGCCCCACATAGTCGACAAGCACGCGAGCATCGAGCTTGCTGTCCCCTTCGCCCCTCTCTCGAAAATCGTAAACGACTTCCGCGACGCGCACGTCGCAGGGGATATGCAGCAGGACGTCGAGGAGGATCTTAAAGCCGTCGGATACGAGGGACGGCGCGATCGTCTCAATGAGGTCGCGTCGAACCATGAAAAAGCCGCTCATCGGATCGGCAACGGCACGCTTGAGCACGATGCGAGAGAGCGTCGCTCCGACGCCGCTCAGCCTGCGGCGGAGGGCACTCATCGCCCCGTCGACACCGCCGGGGTCGCGACGCGTTCCGATGACGAGATCGGCTTCCCGGTCGGCGACGAGCCGCCACATCGCCGCGAGGATCGTTTCGTCGTGTTGCAGGTCGCCGTCGATGACGGCGATAACCGGCGCCGAGGAGCACAGGGCTCCCTCAAGGCAGGCCCCCGCCAAACCACGCCGACCGACGCGGCGCAGGCAACGGAGCCGGGCGTCCGTCGCCCCCTTCCGCCTCGCCCAATCCCACGTCCCGTCTGTCGAGTCATCGTCGACGACGATCATTTCCCAAAGGATGTCGCGCAGCACGACGGCCAACCGGTCGAACAGGATCGGGACATTGTCACGTTCATTGAACGTCGGGACGATGACGGACAGCAGCGGTGCCGGACAGGGTTCCGAATGGTTCTGACGGCTGTGGCCAGCGATCACGGCCGTACTCCGGTCGACTCGGTTGCGGAACCTGTCGACGGGTAGGGAAGCGGATAGGGCCTGAGCAGGCCATGGGCTGGGACGATCGCAAGCTCGACCTCGTCGCGACCGTGCCGGCCGAGCCAGACATGCTCGGGAAGATCGAAGGTCGTGAAGTACGGCTTCAAGCGCGGCAGCTGCTCGGCGAGCAACGGCGCCGGCACGATGACGAGGGCGTCCTGGCCGATGAAGCGGTCGATCGAGGGACCGAAGGCGAACTGTCGGGGATCGTCAGAGAAGATGGCGACCTGCACGTCCTTTCCAAGGGCGAGGGCGATCTTGCCAGCGTCCATCCACCGCGTGGTCACCACGAAGGCCGGGTGCGTGGCGACTACCGCATCGGCGTTGCGAAGCGCGGTCCAGTCGAGGCTCTCCAAAGTCGGGTCTCGTCCCGCCCCCGAGGCCGCCACGCCGCGCGACGCCCATCCTTCGGCGGTCAAGCCCACCGCGACCACCAGCACCACGGCGAATGCGACAGTCGATCCGATCGCCCATTTGGGTGGCGAGAACCAGCGCGAGTGGCTCTTCTCGACCCAGGCGCCGAGGACCGGGAAGACGAACAGCCACCCGGGCATCGGCCAATGCGGGAGCCCCCGCGTGCTCCAGAGCGGCGCGATCGAGAAGATCACGATGGCCGGCAGCGACAACGCCAGCATGAGGCGGTCCGCGTCCCGGCCCGGAGAGCGGCAGGCGCCGACGAGCGCGGCGACCAGAGGAACGACCACCCACGGAGAGAGGAACGCCGCTTCGCCGGCCATCATGGCGAGCACTTGCACGGGGTGCAGGCCGGACTGCGGGAGACCGCGCGACGTCTGGAAGGCGAACGACACCCACCCGTTGCGGGCATTCCAAACCAGCACCGGCGTCAGGATGACGAGCGCCACAAGCGCGCCGAGATAAGGGGCGGGATGCGCGAGCCAGCGCCGGTGCCGAGGAGAGGCGACGATGAAGGCGACGAGCCCTAGCGCGATCAGGATCGCGTTGTACTTTGACAGGCCGGCCAGCCCGAACCACAGGCCCGCCAGCAGCCAAGCCCGCCATGGCGACGCCGTATCACCGTTCTGCTTCGGTGTCAGGACCGGCAGCAGCGCGTGGACCGCCGCGAGCAGGCTGAAGATCAGGACGCCGTCTGGCACGACCCAGCCGCCCGCCGAGACGGTGAAGAAGATCGACAGGTTGAGCGCGAGCACGCTCCAGACGGCGGATTGCGGCCCGTAGAGATGTCGCGTGATGAGGAACAGCAGCCACCCCGTTCCCGCAAAGAGCAGCACGAAGGGCAGCCGCACCCACCGGGTCTCCCCGACCACCAGCGAAGCCACATGCGCCAGCCAGATGTGCAACGGCGGATGGTCGAAATAGGAGAGGTGCAGGGCCCGTGCACCGGCGAGGGTGTAGGCCTCGTCGTTGCCGAACCCAATGGCGAGCATCAGGACGAGGCGGACCGCGAGGAAGACCGCGATGATCAGGGCCGCGGTCGCCGCCGGACGCGCCAGGAGCCAAGCAGAGGAAGCCGCACCCACGGAGGCCTCTTCGGCCAAGCGGTGCGCGGGCTTGTTCGACGAGCCGACCGATGCCGCCGCAACGGACGCGCGATGTGATGAACTCAACAGCAGTGCCTCGATGCGACGGTGAAGTACCGCCGCCGCACTCTTAGGGACGCGACCTGTCCATCAGCCGTCAGCTCACGTCGATGTTACCCACTCGGGGTCAGACTCGCCTCCCATCATCGGGCCAATGGCAGAGATCGAGGGCATACCGTCAAGGACGCCGATGGCGACTACTAGCCTGACGGCTCTCCGTCCTCCTCCGCAGCGACCAAATCCGGCACGGTCCTTGCGGCCGTGACCGGCTTGAAGATGGGCGGTTGATCGTCGGGCGGCGCCGACCCCTCTTCGGAGCCGTGCCGAGGGGCTGAGTTCAGGCGACGGGGCGATCGGTGAGGCCGCTGGTAACCGATTGTGTTGAAAAAGGCGTGGTTGCAGTAGTTGTGATTGCCTGATTCAGTTCTCCTGGGCGAAGGGGAGAACGCGGACATGATGGGCAGACAGTCGATCCCGCAGGAGCCGCTATTTTACGGGTTCAACCTGGAGCGGCATGTTCCGGCCGGTCATCTGCTTCGCTCTGTCGATCGTTTCGTCGACCTGGAGGGCGTGCGGGAGCATCTTCGACCCTTCTACAGCACGACCGGGCGGCCATCGATCGATCCGGAACTGCTGCTCCGGATGCTAATCGTGGGCTATTGCTCCGGCATCCGCTCAGAGAGGCGGCTCTGTGAAGAGGTCCACCTCAATCTGGCTTACCGTTGGTTTTGCGGGCTCGGCTTGGATGGCGCGGTGCCCGATCACTCGACCTTCTCGAAGAACCGTCACGGCCGGTTCAGAGAGAGCGACGTCCTACGCAAGCTTTTTGAGGACGTGCTCGGTCGCTGCATAGCGGAAGGCCTGGTCGGCGGTGAAGGCTTTGCCGTTGATGGCAGCCTGATCGCGGCCGATGCCCATCGTCAGCGCGGCGTGCCGAAGGCAGAGGACCTCGACCCGACTGCGAACAGGGCCGTGGCGGAGTACCTTGCCACCCTGGACGATGCTGCTTTCGGGGCCGCCACACCGGTCGAGCCGAAGTTCATTTCACCGGTCGATCCGGCGGCACGCTGGACCGCCTCCTGGGGTGGACCTGCGTTCTACGCTTACTGCACGAACTATCTCGTCGACGTGCAACATGCTGTCATTGTCGATGTAGAGCCCTCGACCGCCGTGCGTCAGGCCGAGGTCACTGCCGCCAGAACCATGATCGAACGGGCTTACGACCGCCTTGCGTTGTGGCCGCAGCGGCTGATCGCCGACACGGGGTACGGCTCAGCCGAGATGCTTGAGTGGCTGGTCCACGAGCGTGGGATCGAGCCGCACATTCCCGTGTTCGACAAATCCGCGCGCAAGGACGGCACCTTCAGTCGTTCAGAATTCACGTACGATCGTCATGCCGATGCCTACACCTGCCCCGCCGGGAAGCCGCTGCGGCAGCGACAAAAGACGTATCTGAAGACGCGCCCGCTTGTGGATCAGGACGGCATGATGCGCTACCGCGCCAGCAAGCGCGATTGCGAGATCTGCTCACTGAAGCCGCGATGCTGCCCCAACACCCCCGCCCGCAAGATCCCACGTTCCATCTCCGAAGGCGCTCGCGACATGGCACGCGATATCGCCAAGACCGACGCCTATCAGACCTCGCGTCGTGAAAGGAAGAAGGTCGAAATGCTGTTCGCGCACCTCAAACGCATTCTGAAGCTCGATCGATTACGGCTCCGCGGTCCAAACGGTGCCAGAGACGAGTTCCACCTCGCCGCTACAGCCCAGAACCTCCGCAAGCTCGCCAAGCTCATCCCGCTGCAAATGCCAGCGACAGCGTGAAGACCACCTAAAAGCTTCAAGACTGACTGAGCGACGAGAGCCTCGGGGCTGGAACAATGAGTTTTTCAACACAATCAACCGTCGTCGGACCTTCCTGACCGGGCAGCATCCGCCTGAGCACGCCATCGTGCACGGCATAGTGGTGAAAGAGGGCCGCGGCTGCATGGAACCCGGCGAACACGATGATGGCCCAGGCACCCCAATGGTGGACCCAGTTGAACGCCGACCGCCATGAGGGATCGAGCACGATTGGGGACGGTATGCTGGTGCCGAAGAACTCCACCCCATGGCCGCGGACCCACCTTTTGCCGAACCCGGCGATCACCATCGCAATCAACAGGCCATACAGGACGTAGTGCATCCCCTTGGCCGCGAGCTCGGCGAGGCCTTGGCTTGCCGGAGGCAACCGACGCCCCAGGAATGGCCGCCAAACAAGTCGCGTTATCAGCCCCGCTGCGAGAACGACGCCAAGAGAGACGTGCAGGGTCTGCAACGTGATCTGCGTCGGCCCATCGTGGGGAAAGAACGACCAGATGTGGGCGAGGCTGAACAAGGTCACGACCAGGATGGCGGTGAGCCAGTGCAACGTGATGGTCATGCCGTCGTAGCGTTAGGCACCGCGAGGCCGCCCGCCTTCACCGGCCAAGGCTCGGGTCGCCCCCGCCAAGCGTATGTCAGTCATGTTCAGCCTCTCTAATGGGTGCTCGGCCTGCATCGGTCGCGAGCGCCTCCGCCATCGTCGCTGCCGACCAAGGCGCTTAGCCACCATCGGGAGCGTGTCATCAAAGGCGACCGTGGCCCCGTCATGGTGTGCGTCACCCAGGGCGCCGGCGCATGCGCCGCATTCCATCCCCCATCGTCTCGCTCGCTCCTGTCAGATTGCTGTCAACGTCGGCGAAAACTTCCCGGCGCGGTCGTTCCTGACGGTAAGGTCAGCCCCAACAGGGGAGTGCCGCGATGAGGCTGCTGCTGGTGGAGGATAGTGTTCGCCTACGCGACCTGCTCACCGAGCGGATCCGCGGGGCGGGCTGGATGCTGGACGCGGTCGGCACGATCGCGGCCGCCACGGAGGCCTCGCGATCGATCCTCTACGACCTCGTCCTCATCGACCTCGGGCTCCCGGATGGCGATGGCAAGTCGTTGATCAGGTCGCTCAGGGCGCAGGGCTCGTCCGTGCCAATCCTCGTCCTGACGGCGCGGGGCTCGATCGACGACCGCGTCGACGCCCTCGACTGCGGGGCCGACGATTTTCTGATGAAGCCGTTCAATCACATCGAGTTCCTGGCCCGCTGCCGCGCCCTTTTGCGGCGTAGCGGGCCTCACCGCGCGGAGCGTATCGAGTTCGGCCGTCTCGAATTCGATCCGGCGTCCGGATCGGTTCGCGTCGGGGGTTCCATCGTGCCGGTCTCGCCCCGCGAGCGATCCCTCCTGGAGTTGTTGCTGCGCCACGCCGACCGCGTGGTGCCAAAGGAACGGATCGAGATTGCCTTGTCCGCCTTCGGGGAGGAGATCTCGACCAATGCCGTCGAACTGGCGATCTCGCGCCTCCGCAAGCGGCTCGAACCCGTCGAGGCCGGTATCGCCATCGAGACTGTGAGGGGCGCCGGCTATTTGCTGCGGGAGGTCAAGGCGCATGCCTGAGCGGGGTCGGACGCTACCGTCGCTCGCACGGATCGTCGGCTCGCGCATCGTCGTCTTCGCGCTCCTCGCGATGACCGTGCAGGTGGCCGTCGTGCTGGCCGACTACTATTTCGACGATCCCAAGCTCGCCTCCCTGATGATCGAGGGCGAGACTGCCGCTTTGGTCAAGGGAGTGAGCATCGGCCCGGGCGGCCCAACTTACGCGGTCCCGCGCGGCATGAAGCGCTACCAGGGATCGAACGGCGACTACTTCACCCGCGTGCGCACACCGGAGGGGCGAGTCGTGTTCTCAAATTGCGACGCGAGCTGCGCTCTACATCTGCTGCCGCAGGAAGTGAACCCGCCCGATCTTTGGTCGCGCCTGCTGCGGCGCGGCAAGCCGATCGCGGTCGCCGGTGGCCAATCGTTCGATGTTCATGGCGCAAAGATCTTCGTCGAGGTCGCGGTGCTCGATGACCACGAACGCGTGATGTGGCACGTTCTCGGACGAGAACTCGGCGACCACCTTGCCGTCCCGATGTCCATCATGCTCGTCTTCGTGCTTGGCGGCATCCTGCTGTCGGTGAAGCTCGCGCTGCGACCGGTGGAGCGGGCGGCCTCGCAGGCCGAGCACATCGATCCGCTCGACCCCAGCCAGACGATCGAGATCGCGGGGATGCCGAGGGAGGTCGCCAACCTCGGTGCGGCCGTGAACCGCATGCTGGTGCGCATCAACGCGCTGATGCAGGCCCAGCGCGTCTACACCACCGCCATCGCTCACGAGATCCGGACGCCGTTGGCGATGGTGAAGCTCGAACTCGGCAACATCGAGCATCCGCGCGCGCGAAAGATCGAGCAGGACCTCGACGCGCTAACCCACTTCGTCGCACAGATCACCGATCTCGGCCGGCTGGAAGGCGCCGACCGATCGACGTTCCGGTCGATCGACTTGGCTGCCCTGAGCCGAGCGGTCGTCAGCGACGTCGCGCCATGGGTCTACGACCACAAGGACACGATCGCCTTTGAGGACGCTGGCGCCGCAACGGTGGAAGGCCACCCTTCGTTGATCGAGAACGCAGTCCGCAACCTCATCGAGAATGCCATCCGGCACACACCCGGGCGCACCGCCATCGAGGTCACGGCCGGTCCCGGCGCTCGCGTGTCGGTGAGCGACGATGCCGGCCTGCTTCGTCAGGAGCCATCACCGGGCATGCCCGGTGATGGCTTGCCGGACCCGTCCGGTATCGGGCTGGAGATCGTCCGGCGCATCATGAGGCTGCATCGCGGGACGCTGGAGATGTCGGTCGAGCGTGGGAGCCGCACCACGATGGAACTCGCTTTCGCGGCCGATCTCGACCGCGAGGGCTGAGCGGGAAGAGGGCCAAGCACCCGATGTTCAGCCGGCGAAGAACGTCCCGCCGGACAGGACGACGGTGCCGTAGACCAAGCTGATCGCGACGCCAAGGCATAGGAGTGCCGTAAGCGACGAGCCGCGCTTCGGGTTCCGAACGTCAGCGAAGGGGGCTCTGGCCTTGCGGCCCGTGAGCATGGCGCCGATCAGGTTATCGCGCTTGATGAATTGGTGGAACAGGTTGACGCCGATGTGCACGACGGCCAGCCCCAGGATCACGTAGAACCAGATCGAATGCAGGGTCGCCGCCCGTGACGACCATGTGCCGCCGATCGCATCGGCAAACGGGCCGGACGCCAACACGCCGTCGCTGGAGAAGAGGCCGAGAGCGACCTGGACCGCGCAGGCGAGCAGCAATCCGATGATCATGAGCCCGCCGGCGGGGTTATGGCCCAGGTAGGGCCGCTCAGTGCCCGCCCACACCGTTTTCAGGTAGGCGACGACGGCGGCCGGAGAGGTCAGGAAGGTGGAGAAGCGCGCGGTGGTGCCACCGAAGAAGCCCCATAGGACACGGTAGATGACGAGCGTCAGGATCGTATAGCCGGCTGCCTTGTGCACCGTCATGGCGGGGTCGTCGAAGCCGCTGGACACCCAGGCGGTGATGACGGCGATGACAAGCCCCCACTTGAACAGGCGTGTCGGCAGATCCCATGCCAGGACGTCGGGACGTCGGCTCCCCTCCGGGTCGAAGTGACGCCGCAACAGGCGTTCAGCGGCGCTCATTTGTAAGCCGAGTGGCACGACCGGCACTCGCTGACGAGCGAGCCGAAGGCCGCCCTGAACCGCGCCGGGGTCGTGCTTGGTTGCCGGGCGGCGTCGGCCGTCGCCGCGAACTTCGAGAACCGCGTCCGAAGATCCTGGCCCTTCGCGCTCCCACCCGGGAACAGCGCCATGCCCGCTCTTCCCTCACCCGCATAGGCCTTCAGGATCGCATCGAACGTCGCCGGGTCGGTGACGGACAGCGCCGCCTTGGCCTCCTTCGTCGTCCGCGCCATCTCGGCCATCGTCGCCTTGAGAGGGTCTGCCAGGAGCGGTTCCGTCGACGCCATCAGCGGGGCCAATCCCCAAAAGACTGTCATTCCGGTTACGATGGCGCGGCGTGCCGGGCTAGTCGAGCGTCCTTGCGCTACAGCTCCCACAGGTGGACGTCGCAAGCCTTCCCCTCGATCCAACCAGTCGATCATTTTTTGATCTCCACTTGCTTTCTGGGATCGATGACCTCGCGACAGGGAGCGCTGAGCCGATCAGCCTTTCGGTGCAGGCAGGCTAGGATCGCCTCCTCGTCAGGAATATGGCTGGGGCAGAGCCGGAAGACGTCCGGCATGCAGTCGGCTTGCTGCGCCTCGGTTCCGCGCGGCTGAGCGGGAGCGTCCTGCGCCCATCCGACAGCCAGTAGGGTCGCCGAGGCGATCGCTGACAGCGGAAACGCGCCGAACAAACGGTTCAGCCAATTACGCGCGGCTGCCTGACGTATCGTGAAAGCTGTCATGATTAGACATTTACCGATGTCGCCTGTCGAATTGCTGTCGGACGGGGAGGGTGAAGAACGCGGTCTGACTGCAATGCACCCGGTCAAATCGCCCCTTGGCTAACAAGGTCCGATGTGATGGGTCCGCCCTTGCGCACGGCAACGGTCGAGCCTGGGCAAACGAGTTCGATACGGCAGCCGGGGTGGTTGTCGCCGATCGTGAGACGGAAGCCATGCAGGGTCGCGATCGCCGCGACGAGCGAAAGGCCGAGCCCGACGCCCTCTCGTTGGCGGCTGCGCTCCGCTCGATAGAAGCGTTTCAACACGCGCGTGCGGTCGTCCTCGGCGATGCCGGGTCCATCGTCGGCGACCGTGACCACCGCGCTTCCGTCCCGCTCGACCAGGGAGAGCATCACATGACCGCCTCGCGGGGTGAACTTGATGGCGTTGTCGAGCAGGTTCGCGACGGCTTCGAAGAGCAGGTCCCGATCGCCCATCGCGATTGCGCCACTTGCCTGGTCGACGCCGACCCGAACGGTGATCTCACGGTCTTCCGCGATCGGATCGTACAACTCGGCCGCCTCGACGAGGATCTGCCCCAGGTCGACGGATTGGAATGCCGCCCGACGGCGGCCGTGTTCGATCTCGCCGATCCGCAGAACGGCCGTGATGACCGCGAAAGTCTGGTCGAGCCAGCCGAGCGTCTCGTCAATGGCGGCCGCGAACTCCGCCGGCGACGTCACCGCGTTCCTCGAGCGCTCAAGACGGGTGCGGGCCCGGGTCAACGGAGTCCTGAGGTCATGCGCGATACTGTCGCCGACGCTGCGGACTTCGTCGAGCAGCCGTTCGATCTCGTCCATCATGGCGTTGATGTCGGTCGCCAGACGGTCAAATTCATCGCGCCGCCCTGTCAGAGGAAGACGCTCACTCAGCCGACCCTCGCGGATCGCGGCGATGGCTTCGCTGAGAACCGTGACGCGTCCGAGCGCGCGGCGACCCAGGAGCGCCCCGCCTAGAAGGGAAAGGGCCACCATGGGCCCGAGCCCGAGGCCGAGCGCCCGGATGATCACGACGCTGACGTGCTCCAGCGCATCCGTGTCGTTGCCGAGCGCGAGCGTGCGGCCGTCCGGCAGGTTCAGTCCGATCGCCCGGATCCGTTCGCCGCGCTCGTCGCCGTCCGCGTCCTGCGCCTCGGTCGTGGCGTATTGCGGCTTGGCGTCGGGCCAAAGATCTTTGGGCAGCGAAGGCATGTTGCCGGCTTGCGCGACCCCGTCATGGGTGGCGAGTATGCCATACCGAACGCTGTGAACATCATCCCGCAGCCACGCTTTCAGGGCCGCAACAGCGGCTCCCGGGTCGTCCGCGATGGCCTTCGCCTCGTGGCGGAGCATGTCGTCCAACTGCGCACGCTCGTAATGAGCCGTCTGCCAGTACACGAAGGCGAACAGGATGATGGACAGACCGGTGAAAGCGGCCGCTGCCGTCATCGCCCAACGAAAGGCGGTCGTCCGGAAGAGATCAAGCCGGAGCATGCAGCATATATCCGATCCCGCGCACGGTCTCGATCAAAGGCGTTTCATCGGGGCCGTCGAGTTTGCGGCGCAGGCGTCCCATGTGGACGTGGATGAGGTTCGTGCGCGGCATGAAATTGTAGTTCCAGACCTCCTCGAACAGCATGGCTGGGGTCACGACCTGCCCCTCGCGCCGCATCAGGTATTCGAGGAGCTTGAACTCGCGTTGCAACAGGTCGAGCGAGCGCTGACCACGCGTTGCCGTCGACGTGATCAAGTCCAACTCCAGCGGCCCGACACGGAGAAGCGTCTCGCGCGACGCCGCCGGCCGGCGCAGCAGCGCCTCCACGCGGGCGGCGAGTTCGACGAGCGAGAAGGGCTTGCTGAGATAATCGTCGCCGCCCGCCCGCAAGCCACGGACCCGCTCGTCCACATGCCCCATCGCGCTCAGGATCAAGGCCGGGACCTTGTTGTCCTCGCCTCGCAGGGTCTTGAGCACAGTCAAACCGTCGCAGCCCGGCAGCATGCGGTCGATCACGATGACGTCCCATGACCCTTCACGCGCCTGTTTGAGGCCTTCGATTCCGTCGGCGGCGATCTCGACGCCGAACCCGCGCCAGCGCAGATCCGATGCGATTTCCGCAGCAGTGATGTCGTCATCCTCGATCAGCAGCAGCTTGGGCATCGTCATCCGGTGAGAAGTGATGACGCAACCTAGACCGCGCCGGCGGTGCGGTCCGCAGCTTTCGGCGGCGCGCGCCTGAATTCGAATTTAGTGGTGCGAGCCCAGCGCACCGCTACCTCATGGCTCGACGGCGTCCACCCCTGCGACGCCCATCGATGGGAATTGAGGCTCACTGATGCGTATGACCAAGATCGCCGCGTGCCTCCTGGCCGGCGTCCTGCTTCCCGTTGGACTGGCCAGTGCCGCCACCACACCCGACACCAGAGCTTCGACTGTCTGGCCCATGACTGCCCGGACCCAGGTCGCGCAGGCCAAGACCTCGCAGGGGTCCGAGCAGGTGAAGACACTGTCGCCGCAAGCACCCGTGAGCATGCCGCAGCCGGTTGGGGCGTTCCCGACCAACGCCGTCACGGACCGCCCCTACGTCAGCCCCGAAGGTGGGGTCGAGGGATATAAGAAGACGGTCGGCGCCCTCCAGAGAACCCTGACGGAGTTGCAGCAGCTCCAGCTCCAGACCAAAGAGGCCCACTGGAACGTCTCCGGGACGCTCTTCTACTCGCTGCATGAACTCTTGCAGGACCATTATGAGGGCCTGTCCAAGTACGCCGACGAATGCGCCGAGCGCCTTCTCGCTATCGGGTCGTCATCGGACGGACGCGCCAGCACGATCGTGAAGACCTCGGCTATTCCCGAGATCCCCGGCGGCTACATCGACGATGCCCAGGTCATCGTCTGGTTCACCAATGCCTACAAGACGGTGGGCGAGGAGGTCCGCGCGGGCATCAAGGACACGCAGGATCCCGATCCGACCTCGTCAAACCTGCTGCAGGAGATCGAGCACGGCATCGACAAGTACCAGTGGCAGATGCGCGCCTTCGTCCAGGGGACGCACACCGACCCCAACACCGGGTTCGACATCAACAACAACAAGCCGGTCGACCTGCCGAGCCAGCCGTCCAAAATCGATCCGAACGCCAAGTGAGTCCTACGCGAGCGCCGACGTCGGCGCTCGCCCTTTGAGGATATGACCATGACTTTTAAATGCACCCCCAAACTGTTGCTCTTGATCGGCCTCCTCACCACCGCGACCGCGACGGCGGCGTTTGCCGATACCGTCGTCAAGGTGAGGCTCACCGGCGAAAGCCATGAGAAGATGGGCCTCGAAGCCACGCCTTCGAGCGTGCCGGCCGGCAAGGTCGAGTTCGACGTCACGAACGCCGCGATGAAGACGGGCCATGAGATGATCCTGGTGAAGCTCGCATCCAAGAGCGAGACGCTTCCCCTCGATCCCGCCAAGCACCGCATCGACGAGAAGGCGATCAAATCGCTCGGCGAGGTGTCCAACCTCAAGGCCGGCGCCGTCGGCGTTCTCAAGGCGAGCGTGACGCCCGGCGACTACATGCTGATCTGCAACATCAAGGGCCACTACGAGGCCGGGATGGCGGCACCGTTCACCGTAACGCCCTGAGCGGCACGATGTCGCTCCGCGATGCCGATACGGTTCTCCCGCCCGGCATGGACATCTCCCGTGCCGGGCGTCTGGGCGTGACCACGCGTGCCCTGCACTGGGCTACCGCCGCCCTCGTGGCCGGCGGGTTCGGCGCGGCCTGGCTGTTCAATACGCTCGGCCCAAGCCCCACTGCAGCCAAACTGGTCGAGATTCATCGCTCGATCGGGCTCTGCATCTTGCTCGTCACCCTCGCGCGCGTGACTTGGCGCACGACGCATCCGTTGCCGCCCGTGCCGAGCGCGCCCTGGGAGCGGTGGCTGGCTTGGACGGTCCAGGCACTGCTGTACCTCGCCCTGCTGGCCATGCCGATCCTCGGCTGGCTCGGCAGCAACGCGCAGGGTGACACCGTCACGTTCCTCGGCCTTCTCCCGCTGCCCGATCTCGTCGAGGCGAACCAGGATCTCGGCGATCGTCTCTTCGTCCTGCACGGCTGGCTCGGCTACGGCATCCTGGCGTTGCTCGCGCTGCACATCGCTGGGGCGTTGCGGCACCGTTTCATCAAGAGGGACGATGTCCTGCAACGCATGACGACGGGCCGGTCTCTCAAGGCGGCGAGCAATATCGGCCGCTCCTGACCCTTCACGCCCCCCCAAATCGGAATGTGCCATGCGCCTGACTAAACCCCTCTTGGCTGAGTTCCTCGGGACGTTCGCTCTCATCTTCATCGGTGCGGGGGCCGTCATCGTCCTCGCGCCGAACGAGACCGTCGCCGTGGCGCTGGCTCATGGCTTCGTCATCATGAGCTTCGCCTACGCGTTCGGCAACGAGAGTGGATCCTACGTCAATCCGGCGCTCGTCGTCGCAAGCGTGGTGGCCGGCGAGCACTCGCCGTTGGATGCGGTGCCCGTCATCATCGCCCAGCTCCTTGGCGGCATTGCGGGGGCGTTCCTACTTGTCGCCATCTACGGTCATGGCGCGCCGCACCACCTGGGCGCGACATCGATCGACCTGAGCAGGACGACGCTGCTCGGAGGCTTCTTGCTCGAAGCCGTGGGGACGTTCTTTCTTGCCAGCATCGTTCTCAATACGGCGGTGAGGGGCACGGCCGGACCGTTCGCGCCATTCGCGATCGGGATGACGGTGGCTCTCTGCATTATGAGTTTCGGGGCGGTCACAGGCGGCAGCCTCAACCCGGCGCGGACGCTTGGGCCCGCGCTTGCGACAGGCGACTTTGCCGAGGTCGGCCTCTACGTAGTGGCCCAGCTCGGAGGCGCAATCGTCGCCGGACTGCTTTATCGGCTCGTTTGGAAAGACACGAAGGCCGATGCCAGCGCCTCCGCGGTCCCGGGCCTTCCGGCGCGGTCCTGATCCACACGGTCCGCGCGGGTTCCGCCGTCCACCGTTGACTGCCAGTTTTAGACCCGAGTGAGGAAACTGATCGTGCTCGACATCAAAGACGACAAGACCAACACCAAGACCTTCGAGATGGCAGGCAAATGCCCGTTCGGCGGCGACCGCGTCGGCGGCGCCGAGGGCACGCCCCCCGGTCTCTCGGACTGGTATCCGCAGCGCCTCAAGGTGGAATATCTCCACCACAACGGGCCCCGCGCCAATCCGCTCGGCGACGATTACGACTACGTGCACGCCTTCAACGCGCTCGATTACGAGACGTTGAAGCGCGACATCAAGTCGTTCCTGACCACGTCCGTGCCCTGGTGGCCGTCCGACTATTCCAACTACGGCCCGCAGATGATCCGCATGGCCTGGCACTCGGCCGGCACGTATCGCATCTCCGACGGCCGCGGCGGCGCGGGCGAAGCCATGCAGCGTTTCGCGCCCATCGACAGCTGGTGGGACAACGGCAACACCGACAAATCGCGCCGCCTGATCTGGCCGCTCAAGCAGAAGTACGGCAATGCGCTGTCCTGGGCAGATCTCATCGTGCTGACTGGAACTGTCGCGCTCGAGATCATGGGGCTGCCGACTTACGGGTTCGCAGGCGGCCGGCGGGACGCATGGGAAGCCGACACCCGCACCTATTGGGGTCCCGAGGTGTGGGAGGATCCCAAGAACGTGTCGTCCTTCGACAGCATGGTGACGCGCGACAAGCGCTGGCGCGGCCAGAACGGCGATGCCGACTACGACCTCGAAAATCCGCTGGCGGCCTCGCATCAGGCCCTGATCTACGTCAATCCCGAGGGCCCCTACGCCAACGGCGACCCGATGGGCTCGGCGCGCGACATCCGGATCACGTTCACCCGCATGGCGATGAACAACGAGGAGACGGTCGCGCTAATCGCCGGCGGTCACGCCTTCGGCAAGAGCCACGGCATGGTGGCGGCCGATCAGATCGGCGCGCCGCCCGAGATCTCGCCCATCGAGGCGATGGGTCTGGGTTGGCACAACCCGGTCGGCACCGGCTCTGGTCAGTTCACGATGACGAACGGTATCGAGGGCAGCTGGACGCCCGATCCCACCCAATGGGACAACAGCTACCTCGAGAACCTCTTCAAGTTCGAATGGACGCAGACCAAGAGCCCCGCCGGTGCGTCGCAGTGGACGCCGATCGACGCGGATGCGCCGAAGACGCCCGACGCCCATGTGCCGGGCAAGATGAACCCGCTGATGATGATGACCAGCGACATCGCGCTCAAGGTCGATCCGGATTACCGCGCCGTCTGCGAGAAATTCCTGAACGACTTCGATGCCTTCACGCAGGCCTTCTCGAAGGCGTGGTACAAGCTGACCCATCGCGACATGGGCCCGCGCGAGCGTTACCTCGGGCCGGAGAAGCGGAACGAGAACGGCCTGCTGTGGCAGGATCCAATTCCGCCGCGCGACTACGACGTGATCGGCGCGGCCGAGATCGCGGCGCTCAAGCAGTCGATCCTTTCGAGCGGCCTCAGCGTGTCGGACCTCGTCTTCACGGCGTTTTCGGCAGCCTCCACCTACCGCAACAGCGACAAGCGCGGTGGCGCGAACGGGGGCCGGTTGGCGCTTTCGCCGCAGAAGGATTGGGCCGTCAATCGGCGCACCGGGCCGGTCATCGCGGCACTGCAGAACGTCAAGCAGGACTTCGACGGCAGGCAAGTGGGCGGCGCCATGAAAGTGTCGCTCGCCGACCTGATCGTGCTCGGCGGTTGCGCCGCGCTCGAGAAGGCCGCGTCGGACGCGGGCGTCCAGATCGCGGTGCCGTTCACGCCCGGCCGGCGCGACACGACACAGGACCTGACCGACATCGAGATGTTCACCTGGCTGAAGCCCGTGGTCGACGGGTTCCGCAACTATGTCGACGACCAGTTCGCGGCGATCTCCCAGGGCGTGTCGCCCGAGGATTTGTTCCTCGACAAGGCGCAACTGCTGGCCCTCACGGTCCCCGAGTGGGTCGCGCTGGTGGGCGGCCTGCGCGCCATGGGCTCCAACCACGACGGCTCCTCGACCGGCATCTTCACCAATCGGGTCGGCGTCCTCAGCAACGACTTCTTCACCACGCTGACCAATACGGACTACGTGTGGAAGAAGACCGACGACAAGGGCATGGCGTTCTCGATCGACGACCGGACCTCGGGCGCGCCGCGCTTCACCGCGACCCGGAACGACCTGATCTTCGGATCGAACAGCCAGTTGCGCGCCGTCGTCGAGGTCTACGCCAGCAGCGACGGGCATGCCCGGTTCGTGAAGGACTTCGTCAAGGTCTGGGATAAGGTGATGATGCTCGATCGGTACGACGTCGGCACCTGACACGAGGATCGACGCTGCAGGACGGTGGGGGGGCGGCTTGCCGAACGGCAGGCCGCCCCCATCGCCGTGTTGTAGGACGGCGACAGCCTTGCGGTCATCGGAGGATCGCATCTCGATCTTTGTGACCAAGTCTCAGCCAAACTGACGCTTCGTCGGTCGCGTCACACCATAAAAACAAGGCGGCGGCGTGAACCTATTAGCCCATCTTCAGTCGGTCGCGACTGCCTCTCCGCCCTTCGTGTTCAAGCAGTCCGATGTGGCCCGTGTGGCCACTACAATGTTCTCGGATCGGTATGCTGATTTCGACCGCCTGTCGCGCGTCTTCGAGACCAGCGGAATCGTCACGCGGCATGCGGTCCGTCCCATGGAATGGTACGCCCAGCCGCTCGGCTGGCCCGAGCGGACGGCGGCCTTCATCGAAGGCGGCGAGGCGTTATTTATCGAGGCAGCCACCAAGGCGCTCGCGGCGGCCAATCTTTCAGCTGCCGATGTCGATACCGTCGTCACGGTGACCTCGACGGGGGTCGCCACGCCCAGCCTCGAGGCGCGGGTGGCAGCCCGGATGGGGTTCCGCTCCGACATCGGGCGGGTGCCGGTGTTCGGCCTCGGTTGCGCTGGCGGCGTCTCGGGGGTCTCGATCGCGGCCCGGCTGGCGGTGGCGCGGCCCGGCACCAACGTGCTGCTGGTGGTGGTCGAACTCTGCACCCTGTCGTTCCGGCTCGACGAGCTGACGAAGGCCAATATCGTGGCGACGGCGCTGTTCGGCGACGGCGCCGCAGCATGCGTGCTGCGGGCCGGCGACGGTGGCCTCGCGGCCATCGAGGCCGCGGGCGAGCATACCTGGCCCGATACGCTCGACATCATGGGGTGGAGTGTCGACCCCCAGGGCTTCGGCGTCATCTTCGCGCAAGCCATCCCGCCCTTCGCGCGCGAGAACGTCGGGCCTGCGGTGAAGAGCATTCTGGCCCGCTCCGGTCATCGGATGTCGGACGTTGATCGCTTCGTCTGTCACCCCGGTGGCCGCAAGGTCGTGTCGGCGCTGGAGGGCGCGCTGGAGCTGACGCCGGGGTCGCTCGACCATGAACGCACGGTGCTGGCGTCACACGGCAATATGTCCGCCCCCACCGTGCTGTTCGTGCTGGACCGCGTGATTCGGGCGGGCCTGCCGGATTGCTCGGTGCTCAACGCCATGGGGCCCGGCTTCACCTCGAGCTGCGCTGTCCTGAGGAAGACCGTTTGAGCCTCGCGGTTTTGGTCCTCACGCTCGTGACGCTGCAGCGCCTCGGGGAACTCGCGCTGGCGCGTCACAACACCCGGCGATTGCTCGATCAGGGCGCCGTCGAGGCGGCACCCGGCCACTATCCGGCGATCATCGCTGTGCATGGGCTGTGGCTCGCGACGCTATGGATCCTGGGCTGGTCGGCCGCCGTGCGGCCCGCATGGCTTGTCCTGTTCTGCGTGTTGCAGGCTCTGCGAGTCTGGGTCATCGGCACGCTCGGCCCGCGCTGGACGACGCGCATCATCGTGCTTCCCGCCGGCGCTCTGGTGCGGCGCGGACCGTATCGCTGGGTGAGCCACCCCAACTACATGGTCGTGGTGGCCGAGATCGCGGTGCTGCCGCTCGTCTTCGGGCTGCCCTGGGTGGCGCTGGTCTTCTCGATGCTGAACGCCGCCGTGCTGGTCGTCCGCATCCGGGCCGAGAGCCAGGCTCTCGCCGGGACGAGGCATGCTGGCGCACGCTGAGACCGAGCGGACGCCCGTGACCGTCGCGATCGGCTTCATGGCCATGTGCGTCGGCATGTTCATGGCCATCCTCGACGTGCAGGTCGTGGCCACCGCGCTGCCGACCATTCAAGGTGCGCTGAAGGTCGCGCCGTCGGCGATGAGCTGGCTGCAAACCGCCTACCTCATCGCCGAGGTGATCGCGATCCCGCTCACCGGTCTGCTGACGCGTGCCCTGACGATGCGCTGGCTGTTCGTTATCGCGGTTTCGCTGTTCAGCCTGGCTTCGGTCGGCTGCGCCGCAAGCCACAGCTTCGCGACCCTGGTGGGGTGGCGCATCGTGCAGGGTCTGGCTGGCGGCACCCTGATCCCGGCGGTCTTCGCGGCCGTGTTCGTGCTGTTCCCCGGTCCGCCAGCAGGGGCTTGCCACCACGCTGGCCGGCGTGCTGGCCGTACTCGCGCCGACCGTCGGGCCCATCGTCGGAGGCTGGATCACCCAGACCTTCTCCTGGCACTGGCTGTTCCTCATCAATGTGCTGCCCGGCGCCGCGGCGGCGCTCTGTGCCGGCTTGGCGCTGCCACGGCATCCGCTTCGCCTCACGGCCCTGAAGCGGCTCGATACCGCAGCCCTGGCGCTGCTCGCCCTGGGCCTTGCGACACTGGAGATCGGGCTTAAACAGGCGCCGCAAAGCGGCTGGGGCTCCGGCGAGGTGCTGGGTCTGCTGGCCTGCAGCGCTCTTGCCCTGGTCTGGCTCGTCGTAAGGGCGCTTGCGCGACCGCACCCTTTGATCGACATCGCGCTGTTGCGCGATCGGGCTTTTGCGATCGGATGCGGGCTCAGCTTCGTGCTCGGCATGGGCCTGTTCGGCACCATCTACCTGATGCCGGTGTTCCTGGCGCTGGTGCGCGGTCATGACCCGTTGGCGATCGGTGAAACCATGCTGGTGACGGGGGTCGCGCAACTGCTGGCCAAGGTCGCCCGTGTCACGACGCAGGCACGCGATCAGGATCGCAGCCGAGGGCAGCGTGAAGCCGCACCACGCCGCCAAGCCGACCGGCCAGCTTCGCCCGCATGATGCCTAACACCGCAACCCGGCTGCCGGCGGGCCCAAGCTGGGATTGGCAGAGCCTTGATCTGCTGAACGTTAGCTTCTCGACCTGTGTTTTCTAAAGCGGTCATTCCGCGTTCGGCCAATTTCAGTCGTAGAGCAGCCGGACAGCTTCGCGCCCATCAACGAGGCGTGAGCGGCAGAATACCCGTCTCGAAAGCAGCCCTTTCAGGATGTGGAGGCGATCGCTTGGCGATCGATGCCGAGGCTGGTCAAGCTCTTGACCATCAACGAGAGCCGTTAGGTTGCCGTACGAGTCCGAATGAAGGAACGTCGTATTCTACAGGGTCGCCGCACTCGCGTGCGCTAGGTCTATGGTTCGCGGCGCCTTCGTCGACTGTGAGATTCGCCTGTCTCGTCATCATCATATCGCGATCGGCCTCAGCGCCTTTCTCATCGTGGCCGTCATTGCAGCCTATGTCTCAGGCGCGTCGCACTGTCTGAGCCTGCAAGCCGTGTTGGCCGAACGACAGACGCTCCTCGGCTGGACAGTTCAGCACGCCGGCCTCACCGCACTGGGCTTTGTGGTCCTCTACGTCGCCGTCGCGGCGGCGGCCATTCCAGGAGCTGCCGTTCTCAGTCTGCTTGGCGGGTTCCTATTCGGACGCTGGCTTGGGACTGCCCTCGTGGTGATCGGCGCAACCCTCGGGGCCGCGATCGTCTTCTCGATCGCGCGCAGTGCGCTGGGGGAGCCGCTCCGGCGGCGTGCCGGGCCCCTCTACGACAAGATATCGGCCGGCGTGACCGCTCATCCCATCGAGGTGCTGCTGTTCCTTCGCTTTATGCCGCTTTTTCCGTTCTTTCTGGTCAATCCTGCGGCGGCGCTGTTCGACCTCCGCCTGACGACCTTCCTGGTGACCACGGCCATCGGCATTGCACCGGCGGCCTTCATCTACAACAGCCTCGGCCGGGAGATCGGAACGGTATCCAGCCTGTCCGGTCTGTTGTCGCCCGGCGCCTTGGTGGCCCTGTTCGGGCTCGCCGGCCTTTCGCTCCTGCCCATCCTTCTCAGGTCCTGGAGACCTTGGGCTCGAAGTAGCGCACCGCACGGAGAGGACCGGGGATGACAGACCATGCGTTCGACGTTTGCGTCATCGGGGCGGGATCGGCGGGCTTATCGGTCGCCGCGGGATGCGCGCAACTTGGCCTCGCGACGGCTCTGATCGAACAGGGCGCCATGGGCGGAGAGTGCCTGAATACCGGGTGCGTGCCGTCCAAGGCGCTGTTGGCCGCGGCCAAACGCGTGCATGCCGCTGCGGCCCCAAAGATGGCCGGTCTTGGCGACGGCGATCCGACGATCGATTTCGGCGGCGTCAAGGATGGCATCCAAAACGTGATCGACAGGATCGCGCCGTATGACTCGGCGGCGCGGTTCGAGGGCATGGGGGTGACGGTGCTGCGTGGCACGGCCCGCTTCGAGAATGCCCGCACGCTCACGCTCGGCACCGGTCGAGTTCGCTCGCGCTGGATCGTCCTAGCCACGGGGTCGCGTCCAACGATCCCCTCGATCCCCGGGCTCAACGCCGACACGATCCTGACTAACGAGACGATCTTTCGGCTGCGCCACAAACCCGACCATCTTCTGATCCTCGGCGGCGGCCCCATCGGGGTGGAAATGGCTTTCGCCCACCGCCGTCTCGGCGTTCCTGTAACCTCATCCAGCGCGGCACGATCCTGCCACGCGACGAGCCCGAACTCGTCGGGGAGCTACGCCAGGCGATGCACGACGCCGACATCGCGGTTCGCGAACACGCCACGATCGAGCGCGCGACGCATGGCCCGGGTACGGTGGCGATGACAGTGCGACAAGGCGGCGAGAGAGCGGTCATCACGGGCTCGCATTGTCTGATCGCGACTGGCCGAACCCCGGCCATCGGCGCGCTCGGCCTAGACGCCGCGGGTATCGCTAGTACGGCGCGCGGCATTACCGTCGATGGCCGCCTGCGCACCAACCAACGCCATGTCTTCGCGCTGGGCGACGTCATCGACGGGCCCCGCTTCACCCATGCGGCGAGCTACCAGGCCGGCATCGTGGTTCGCAACATCGCGTTCCGGCTCCCCGCCCAAGTCGATTACCGGGCACTTCCCTGGGTGACCTACGCCGATCCGGAACTCGCCCACGTCGGCCTGACGGAAGCGGCCGCGCGTACCCGACACGGCGACCGGGTCGGCGTGCTCAACGTGCCGCTCGCCCGAAACGATCGCGCCGTCGTGGAGCGCCGGACCGCAGGATCGCTCAAGGTCGTGGTGGATCGCGGCGGCCGGATCCTCGGTGCCTCGATCCTGGCACCCGCGGCGGGCGAGATCATCGGCCTGTGGTGCCTGGCGATCAGCCGCAAGCTGACGCTGAGGGCGGTCGCGGGTCTGATGCTGCCCTATCCGACCTTCGGCGAAACCGCGAAGGCGGCTGCGAGCGATTACTATAAGCCGGCACTCTTCAGCAAAACGACTCGCCGCCTCGTCGGAGCACTGGGCTGGCTGCCGCGATGACACGCTTGGCGGGCGCGGGTGGCGCCGGCCGCCGCGTTGTGCTCCTGGTGGGGGCCGGTCACGCCCATGTCGAGGTGTTGCGATCGTTCGCCATGAAGCCTGTGCCCGGTGTCGACGTCGTGCTCGTCACGATGAGCCAATTCACCCCCTATTCCGGGATGCTGCCGGGACTCGTAGCCGGCCTCTACGGGTTCGATGACGCCCATATCGATGCGGGCCGCCTTGCCGACGTGGCTGGAGCGCGCTTCGTCGAAGGAATCGTGATCGGTCTCGATCTAGCGGCACGCGAGGCCCGCTGCGCCGATGGGAGCATCATCGGCTACGACGTTCTGTCGCTCGATATCGGCATCAGTCCGGCCGCCGCTGCTGTCCCTGGTGCTGCCGAGTACGCCCTTCCGGTCAAGCCGATCGGCGGCTTTCTCAGCCGCTTCGACGATCTGCTGGGGCAGGTGCGGGCGGGTTGCGTGTGCCGCATCGCGCTGGTGGGGGGTGGGGCCGGCGGGGTCGAACTCGCCCTGGCGGTTGCGCATCGCCTGCGGCTTGTAGCCCGCGGTGCTGGAAAGGACCCGGGGTCGATCGATCTGCGGCTCGTCACGCGCGGGTCCCGCATCCTTCCCGCTTTGCCCGCTGGCGCCTCTCGCCGGCTGGAACGGCACCTGTCATCACGGCGCGTTGCGCTCCTGTGCGACGCCCGCGTGACGGCCGTCGCGGCCGACCATCTGCAAATCGAGGGTCGTCCGCCCTTGCCCGTGGAGGCGGTGCTGTGGGTGACCCAGGCGGCGGCACCGGTTTGGCTGCGCGGCACCGGCCTGCCACTGGACCCATTGGGTTTCATTCAGGTTGACGCGGGGCTTAATGTGCGACGGCAGTCCGGCGTCTTCGCCGTGGGCGACGCGGTGCGCTTCGGGCCGCGCGATCTGCCCAAGGCAGGCGTCTATGCGGTCCGGCAGGGGCCAGTTTTGGCCGATAATCTCCGACGGGCCCTGGTTGGCGATCCGCCGCGACCGTACCGGCCACAACGCGACAATCTGGTGCTGATCTCGACGGGCAGTCGACATGCGGTTGCCGTCCGCAACGGCCTCATGGTCGAGGGTGACTGGGTGTGGCGCATCAAGGATTGGCTCGATCGGCGCTGGATTGCGCGCTACCAGAACCTGTGAGGGGCTGACGGGGGCCGGAAAAGGCCGCCCAGCCCCACCACCATCGCGTGACTGTCGTCACCAGGCAGAGCGCGGCGAAGACCCAGGCGAGCGGCGCGAAGGCCCGCGGCCACAGCGTCATCGCGACGAAGAACGCGATCGTCTCAAAACCTTCCGTGATGCCTCCGAGATAGTGGATGCCCTTGTGTGGGAACACCGCCGGTGCGAGGCCCCGGCGCGCTTCGACGGCCGCGAAGGCCAGGAAGCTGCTGGTGGATCCCATGAAGCCGAACAGCAGCGCCGCGGCGGCAAGCGCATTGGCTTTCGGATCCGCAATCGCGAAGGCAAGAGGGACGGTGGCGTAGAAGACGAAGTCGAGGGCGATGTCGAGAAACGCGCCGCGGTCTGTTGGCCCAACGTGCCGGGCGACCGCGCCGTCCAGACCGTCCATGATCCTGTTCAGGAGGATGAGGCCCAGGCCGGTCCAGAACGCGCGCGATGCAACGCAGGCCGATCCAGCGATCCCGACAAGAAACCCCGCGACGGACAGCATGTCGGCCGTAAAGCCGCGGCGGGCCATCCAGCGCGCCGGCGCGGCATAGACAGCGCGCAGTACGGGCTGAAGTCGAGCGTCGATCATAGCGGGGCCCTTCTCGCAGGTACCGGGACGAGTCGACCATCCGCGATGGCGAAGATCGGGCCGCCCGCCGCAGTTGCGTCAGCCTCGTCGTGCGTCACGAGAAGCGTTGGAAGCCGCCTTTCGACGGCGCGGGCGAAGACCAAGTCTCTGACCTCGGCGCGCAGCGTCGCATCGAGCTTGCCAAAGGGTTCGTCGAGAAGCAGCGCGCGCGGCTCCGACAGCAGGGTCCGCAGCAGGGCCACGCGGGCCTTCTGGCCGCCGGACAGGGACGCAGGATCGCGGGGTCCGAACCCGGTCAAGCCGACGCTTGCCAAGCCGCGTTCGACAGCCGCGAGACGGCTCACCCGGGTTCTGTAGACGGCACGGGGAAGCCCGAACAGCAGGTTGCCGGCGACGGACAGATGGGGAAACAGGATCGGGTCCTGAAAAAGGATCCCGAGGCGACGTAGCGCGGCCGGCTTGTCGTCGAGCCGGGTGTCGCCGAGCCGGATCGTTCCGCTCGCGGTGAAGGCCATGGGATCGAGAAAGGCGCCCGCATACGCCAACAGCGTCGACTTGCCCGACCCGCTCGGCCCCATGATGGTCACGATCTCGCCGGGCGCGACCGTGAGCGACACCGCTTGCAGCAACGGGGCGCCGGTGGCGCGAAAGCGAAGCGTGACATCCGTGAGGTGCAGCGGCAGGGCGCCATCGGCCATCATGGTCTCATGCCGCCTCGTCGACGGAAGAGCAGGAATGGAGCGCCGAGCGCAAGCCCATAAGCCGCAAGCGGCAGCGCTGCCTGCAGCATGGCTAGCACGCCGATGATCCGCCGGTCACCGCCACTCGACAGGGTCACCGCCTCGGTCGTGAGGGTTGCGATACGGCCCGCGCCGGCGAACAGCGTCGGCAGATATTGGGCGAAACTGACCGCGAAGCCGACGGCGGCCGCGACCGCGATGGGCCGGATCAGGAGGGGCAGCTTCAACGCGAAGAACACCCGCGCCCGTCCCGCGCCCAGGGCGGCGCCCGACGCCGCGTAGCGGGGATCAAGCGCGAGAAACGGGTCGCTGAGGGATAGCAGCACGTAGGGCAGCACGAAGATGAGGTGGCTCCAGGCGACCGCGATCAGCGTGCCATCGAGGTGGAGTCTGACGAGGAGGACCTGCATACCGAACAGGAAGGCGATCTGCGGCACGAGCAAGGGCGCGAATACGAGGGCCTGCATTCCTAGCCCGAGCCGCCCGCGCTGTCGCTGCATATGTTCGAGGCACGCAAGCGACAGGACCAGCGCCGACCCCACCACCGCTCCAGCGACCGCCACCGTGACCGCTATTGTCCCGAGCGAGTGTTGCGCCTGACCGGTCCAGGTCGCGAGGGTGAAGGCGACGGGTCGCGCGTCCGGAAACGGCCAGAGGCGGGCCACCGACCACAGCGCCTGCCCGGTTCCGCCGGCAAAGGCCGCTGCGCCCAGGACGACGGCGAGGCGCGCAGCCGACCAGAGGATCATGTCCAAGAGAGGGTTGGGGCCACCGCGTTCGACCCAGACCCGCGCCAGCCAGGCGACCGGCCACTCCGCCACCCACCAAAGAGCGCCACTGGCGAGCACGATCAGCATGATCAGCATGGCCGCGGCCGCCGCAGGCACATACATGCTCAGATCGTAGTTGGTGAGCCACCGGACCGCGAGAACCGCAAGCGGCGGCGGATTACCCGGCGCGAGGATCAGGGGCATGTCCACAACCGACAGGGAGAAGGCGAGGACCGCCAGCATCGGCAATCTGACCTGCCGGTACACCGAGGGGAACACGACCTTGATCCATGCGACGGCGAGCGGATCACCGAGTGCACCCGCGGCGGCCATCAGTGATCGCGCCGGGACCTGCGCCGAGGCCGAGATGATCATCAGCACCAGATAGGGCGTTTCCTTGAGCGTGAGGCCGAGCACCATCGCCAAGCCCCAGGGATCGCGGAGCGTGACGAGGTCGCCGGGCGGCAGCGTCCAGCCGGTCGCCCAGGGCGACAGAAGCCGGACGATCCAGCCGCTTGGTGCGATCAGAAATGCGAAGCCCAGCGCGATCGCGCTGTGGGGGCTGGCGAGGATTGGTGTCTGCAACCGGGTGAGCCAGCGCCAGCTCGGACGGGTAAGGGCTTCGGCGGAGAAAGCCACCGCGAGAGCGAAGGACAGCAGCGCCGCGCCGACGCCCGTCACAAGCGTCAGCCGTAGCGCCGTGACGAAGCCCGGCATGTGAAACAGGACAATGAACCCGGCGAGCGAGGGATGGGTCCGGCCGAGCGACGGCATGACGTCGAGAGCGGGAAGCCCGGTGAAGATCAGCCCGGCCAAGACCGGCCCGGCGACGAGTAGGATCGTGAGGAATGGAGCCCAGCTCAACATGGCAGCCGGTTACTGACTGGTCCGCCGCTCCCATTCCCCGGTGATCCGCGTCATCCACGAGGGATGCGGCTCCAGCAGCGGGGCGCCGAGCTGCGCGTTGGTCGGCATCCCGGCCCTGTCGTCCACCTTCTGGAACATTGCGCGTTGCGTCGGATCGAGCGCCGCGAGGTCGAGCACCGTAAAGCTGCCCAGCACGGCGGGATCCTGCGCGCGGGCCTGGACCTCCGGCGCGAGCAGCAGGTTGGCGATCACCATGGCGCCGTCCCGATGGGCCGCATCGTAGGGGATCGCGACGAAACTCGTATTGCCGATCGTTCCTCCGTCCAGCACGTGGACGCGCGCCGATTTGGCCAGAGTGCCATTCGCGATCCCGTTTGCGGCCTCTGCGGGGTTGAACGAGATCGCCGTGTCGATCTCGCCATCGGCGAAAAGCTGCAGCAGCGTGGCACCGGTTTCTGGGAAGTCACGACCATCGTGCCAGAGATGCGGCCGCAGCGCGTCGTACCAGCTCCAAAGCGCCGCGGCGGCAGTCTGGAAGGTCGCGTCCGTCGCGGCTTGCTGCAGAATATCCCGGTCCGGGACCAAGCCGACGAGCGCCTGTTTTAGGAACGTTGCGCCGAGAAAGTTCCTCGCATTCGGATGGGTCAGTCGGCCCCGGTGGGCCTCGGCCCAGTCCAGCATCGCGGACGCTGTCTTGGGCAACCCCGCCAGCGGCGTTCGGGCCTCGTCGTAGACGAAGACCACCTGGGCGATCCGCCAGGGCGACTCGAGCCCGTTCACTGGGATCGTGAAGTCGATGAGGTTTGATGGCTTGCGCTTATCGACGTAGCGCCAGTTGGGCAGATCCGTCGCGAACGGGGCCGACAAGAGGCCTTGATCCTTCATGGCGACGAAGTTGGGCCCGTTGATCCAGACCAGGTCGACCGATCCGCCGGTCGAGCGTCCGGCCGCCTTCTCAGCCAGAACCCGGGTCACCGCCTCGGCGGTGTCGGTCAGCTTGACATGCACAAGGTCGATCCCGTGACGCGCCTTCGTCTCTCCGGCTATCCAATCCAGAAAGGCGTTCGTCTGCGGATCGCCCCCCCAAGCGTTGAAGTAGACGGACTGTCCACGTGCCCTGGCCTCGATGAACTCCCAATCAGCTGACTGCGCCCAAGCCGGCACCGGCAGAACGCCAACGGAGAGGGCCAGACCTGTGAAGAAATCACGTCGCCGAATCATATTTAAACCAGTCGAGGCGAGAGCGCGATCTGCCCGGCGCACGCAAACGCGGCATCGGTCTAAACACTTCTACAGCAGAAGATCGACTCCACGAAGCGGGCTCGAGACGGCTTCGGTCGAATGCCCGGGCCAGGGCCGGCGGCGGTGCGCCCATCATTGCCGTCCAGGGGCCGCGAAGTCGTTCCAGAAAGCAGCCGTTCCCAAGCCATGTGGATTGCAGGAGATTCGCACGGCTTGCCGGGCCGAATTGGATCAGTCGCTTAAGCCGTGCGAAACTCCGGTGCGAGGCTGGAGCGCCTCACGGCACTCTTCAGCTACGCCAAAGGGGACACGGACGGGTAATCCCTCGACGCGCAGGTCGCCGAACTGAACGCGGCGGGCTCCGAGATCGTGTTCCACGAAAAGATCTCGGACATCGTCACGGATCGAGGCCATGAAGCGTGCCGTCCCTACCACCCAGGCAAGGGACGTCCTGCTCGTGACTAGGCTGGACCGTCTCGCCCGCAGCAACCGGGATCTGCTGAACATCCTCGACACACTGGGTAAGAAGGGCGTGGGCATTCGATCGATCCGGGCCGCGTGGGCGTATACTAAAACACCGCATGGCCGACTTATGCTAAGGGTTTTCGGCGTCCTCGCGGAGTTCGAGCGGGAGCCGATCCTAGCTTGGATGGGCGAAGGGCTGTAGCGTGCCAAGGAGCACGGGGTCCTGATGGGCCGCAAGCCGAAGCTGACGCCCGCCAGCGGCGGAAGGCCTGGTAGCGACGCGTGAGTGAGCCTATGTCGCTGACTTGAGGTCTTGGCGCAGGTCGCCTTCCCCGGTGTCCGATCGAAACTACGAGTGAGGGGCCTAGTCCTCCGCCTCGTCGACAGATCTCGACGTGCTGAGGCGAACCGTGTTCGAGGCCCAGCGTTGGGCCTCGTCCCAACCCGCCAACCATAGATGTCTAATCGACCCTATATCGGGGTATGGACAGGTGCCCTGTTCGAGACCATGCTCGTAGGCATTTTGGCCTTCGACGAAGCTCAACTCTTCGGGATCGGCCATGCGTTTCCCTCGTTTGATACTTGAGGAGACCCATCAAAGCTGCCTCTTAGATGACAAGAGTCACCAGTTATTGCGTAACTGACATTCTTGGTAATCTTCTCTGAAGCGCAAACGCATCGCCAGCGGATCCTTATTCAACGCTCATGATTAGTAAACTATTTTGCGACTGCAAATTTGAATAGTCAGTATGCAATATTGCAATAAGATAGAACAAATTATTCGTCCGTCCCCCCGATCGCCGTCGCGTCGATGTCGGTTTCAAGTTCGGTCATTTCTGGCCAGCGTCGGCGGAAAGCGCACGGAGCGAGAAGCGCGGCCTCACTTCGGAGGTCGTGAAAAGACCCTCGCTATCGTTCTGGAAAGGTTTTCGACCGAATGCGGCTTTTCAAGAAGTTCGAAATCCTAGACCCCATCCTCCGATAAGTATGGCTGTAATGGAATTTCAGGAGCGCGGATAAAGCGGAGGCGTAATGCGTAGGCGCTTCGCGAGCGCAACCCCGCCCATTCCCGGCATGACCACGTCGGAAAATACGACGTCGAAGTGATCCTCATCCAGCTTGGGCAAGGCACACTCGGCGCTCGTCGCCCGGGACGTTTGGTATCTGAGATCCCCCAGGGTTTGGGTGGCAAAGTTCCCTACATGGATGTTGTCCTCCACGACCGGGAGCCGCAGGCCCGTTCCGTTCGTAACCGCATTCGCTTCCGCCACTTCGTCGAAGGACCGCGCCGGCACTTTTTCGACCTCGGGTAGGGACAGATCGAAAGTCGTGCCTCTCCCGACCTCGCTCGTCACGTCGACATCGCCGCCGGACTGCTTGGCGAATCCGAAGACCCCAGATCCGTTCCCTTGCCAACCTCTCTCGTCGTGAAGAAAGGCTCGAAGATGCGGGCAATCCGCTCCGGTGGGATCCCAGACCCGGTGTCGGCGACCGAGGTCGCCACGAAGGGTCCGGCATTCCGTCCGTGCCCCCGGATCATCCGAATCCCGCAGCCGCCGGTCTTAGACAGCGACAGCGTCCCGACGCCGTCCATCGCAACTCTGGCGTTGACGGCCATATTGACCACGCGGTCTCGAACTGGCTGAGGTCGGCGCGAACGTGACAGCGTTCTTCGGACGCATTCGTCATGATGCCGATGCGGGAGCCCGTCACCGCATCGAGCATTTCGACCACGGCGCCGAGGCGCACGCCTACGTCGAACACTTCGGACTTCAGCGCCGAACGGCAGGCGAACGCCTGGAGTTGGCAGGTCAGCTGGGCCGCGCGGTCGACCGTATCCGACACCGCGACGAGATAGCGTCGCCTTCGTTCGTCCGTGATGCCTGCGCCGACCGATGAAATCCCGACCGCCGGCAAGGCGGACGTAGGCGTCCTCGACGATCTAAAAGACATGATCCAGACCCCGCGTGAAAGCGGCGAGCCGGGTGCGCCCTGGAAGAGGTTTCGCTGCCGTTCGGTCTCCCCGCAGTCCCGCGCTCCGCGAGTAGCCTGCCGGTCGTCTCGAACACGGTGACGAGGATGCCCGCGATAACACCCGCGTCTTCGCGCAGCGGACCTGAAGAATGCGTTAGCCAAGCGTCATGTGACGCGCCGTGGCGCGTGATGGGGGACAACGCACCCTCGAAGGTGACAGACTCCCCGGCGAGCACGCGCGCGTAGATCGTCTCGTTGATGTGCCAGGCCTCGGGCCAGCAATCCCGGGTAGCCTGCCCGAGCCCGGCCCGGTTCGGCGAGCCGTAGCATCGATGCGGACGACGTCACGACCCCGGTGGCATCGACCGTTTGTTTTCGTCGGCGCCGAGGGCCTCGCGGTGGCGATGCGTTTCGGGTCGTTGTTCTGTCGGATCGAGTTCATCGGCACGTTTACGCACCCACTTCGTGACGTGATCGAGGACGACCCGGATGCGGGGGGTGTCGCGATTGTCCTTGTGAACCACCAACCAGATGCCCGCACTGGGGATAAGGGACGGCAGCGGCGGCACCTCGATACGGGTCAGTCCCGGTTCCTGATCGGCTTGGTACCGGATCAGGCTGGCCAAACCTCCGCCCTGCTTGGCCGCAGCGAGCGCCGCCGCATGGCTACTGGTCTGCATCGCGACGGTAGCGCGGGGCGCAAGCTCGGCGAGCCAGTCTGTCTGCGTCGCGTCCTGGATGCCTTCAAGCTGCGTAATAAGGCGGTGGCCGGGGCATCCGGCATCGTAGTCGCAGTCGCCGTGCCGATCGAGGTAGCCGGGGCTGGCGTAGAGCCCGTACGCGAGCGTGCCGATCCGACGCACGACGAGGTCGTGCTGCTCGGGCTGGGTCAGGCGTATCGAGATGTCCGCCTCGCGCATCGACAGGCTAAGTTCCCGAGGGTTGGGGATCAGCTCGATCATGATGTCGGGGTTGGTGAGATGGAGCGTGCCCAGGCCGGGGGCGATGAGGTTGCTCGCGATGGTCTCCGAACAGGTGACGCGCACCAGGCCCGCCATGTGCGCGTCCTGACCTCCGACCTGACGCTCCACCAAGAGGACCTCGGCCTCGACCCGTTCCGCTTGCTTTCGGACATCCTCGCCTGCCAGGGTGGTCATGTAACCGTCCGGCGTCCGGTTTAGGAGGCGAACCCCCAGGCTCGCCTCTAGGGACGCGAGACGTCGCCCCACCGTAGACTGGGCGACGCGCAACTCCCTAGCGGCGGAGGAGAGGCCGCCCGCGCGTACGATGGCGAGGAAGATACGAAAGTCATCCCAATCGAGCATCGCCATCAGGTTACCTTCGCATTGCGCGGTCGGCGATCCTCATCGCCGCACTGGGACGCCTAGAGCAGAACATTGGCGGTATCGGACAGGTCGATCGAGAGTATCGCGGCTATTCCCTCGGAGCAATCCGGCAAAGGACCGAGATCGATCCGGCTTCTCTCGGATGGATCATCGAGCGATCCCTGGCGAAACGGGCATCACGATCTCGCAAACGACCCCAGTAGTCTCGAAATCGAGTCGAACCTCGCCATCGAGATCCTGAGCCAAGCTACCCTCGATCAGGCTCCGGCCAAAACCCTTGAAGGAAGGTGACGTGACCGTGGAACCGCCGCTCTCGCGCCAAAGCAGCCGGACCTGATCGCCCTTCGGCACGGCTTCGAACCGCCACGATACGTCGACTTTTCCGTCCGCTTCGGGCGACAGCGCACCGTGGGTGGCGGCGTTGTTGGCCAGTTCATGGAAGGCCATCGTTAGACTCAACGCCTCCTTGGGCCGGAGTGGAAGCTCGTCACCCTGGATGGAGATGCGTACGCCCGGCCCCAAGGCCTCCACCGTCTGGTCGAGGATGTCGCTCAGGCCGACACTATCCCGCGTCCCAGTGCCGAGGAGGCCGTGGGTTTTCGACAGCGCCAGGACACGTCCCACGAAAGCGTCGATGATTCGCTTGTCCGCCACGCCACGCGGCGTCTGCCCGGTGATGGTCAGGACGGTCGCGAGCGTGTCCTGCGTTCGGTGGTTCAGATCGTCGAGCTTGAACCTGAGCCGCTCCAGCTCGCTCTTGTGCGCGGTCACGTTCACGAAGGAGGCGAAGTGCTGCACGACGGCACCGGCATCGTCCCGGACCTGACTGATGAAGACGGAAACCCAGATCGTACTGCCGTCCTTGCGGTGAAAGCGAAGCGGCGTATCGAGGTCGCGACCGCCCTCGAAGGCGGTCTGGATCTGCGTCATCGCTTCGGGGTCGTTGCTGCTTTGGATCAGGAAACCGAACTTTTGGCCAAGCACCTCATGTTCGTCGTAACCCGTGAGGTCGAGGAAGGCCTGATTGACGAACACGATCGGCTTGTCCGGCGCCCTGGCGTTGCAGAATACCATCGGCATCCTTGTCGTCTCGGCGGCTACGACGAAGGGACCGAGGTCCTCGCGGAAGCCTTCGACAACGGACTCCGCGTCCTTCTGCTGGCCTGACTTATCGGCTTGTTCCGCCATGAAGCTTCTCCCAACGCCCGAAAAGCACGAACCCCATCGAGCGGCTAAATCTCGTGAGATGACCGCAACCCGGCGCGGACCACCTCACTCGTCACCGATGCGCGTTGGTATCGATGGCGGCCCTTGGGATTTACCGGGTCCCTGTGGCAGACATTATCATAAGGGCCGGATCACTTGGCGAGGCGCAAATTTAAGCATAGTCGAGATGCATATATGAAATCACGGGCGCTCTAGCATCGCAACGCTCTTTGCGTATCAACAGAATTCGATAATCAAAGTCATTGTGATATCTTCACCCGAGCAAAAGTCGAGACGCCCTCCTTGAGGAAGCGTCTCGTTTTAAAATCACATGCGATGCATCATCTTCTTGTGCATCATCATTTTCTTATTCATCATCTTGCCGTGCATCATCTTGCCGTGCATCATGGACTTATGCATCATCGGCTTCTTCATCATCTGCGCGGAGGCCGGCGCTATGGCGGCGCCGAGTGAGCAGGCGATGGCCGCGCACGCGAGGATCAGGCTCTTGGTCTTTGTCATGGGTGTTCTCCTGTTATGCCTTCAATGCGGGATCATCCCGCGATGAACGGACCTGCGATCGCCAGTACCTGCGCCTTGCTGAGCGGCTTGTCGAAGGCGCCGGTCCAGGGCTTCTGCTTGCGCAGCAGCCGCACCGAAGCCGCATGTCGCGCCTCGACCGAATGGATCTGCAACGCCGTCGTGAGCAGCTTGCCGCCGCCGACGAGGTTGGGTGCCTGCCCCTTGTAGGCGGCGACGCCGGTGTCTTCCAACGCCTGCGACACCGCCGCGAACGTCTTGAAGTTCTGGAACACGTCGCGGTATTTCCCGCGCGCCGTGAAGTCGAACTCCGGCTTGGCGATCGCCGCCCCGCCGAGTACGGATTGCAACAGCGCGACGTGCGCGGTTTCGTGCTGGCTGATGACCTGGAACGTGGCCCCGGCATAGTCAGGGATGAGCCCGCCCTGGGCCAGCGCCGTCCGGTAGAACTCGTCTTCGAGGTATTCCAGTGTCAGCGCGAAGTTCAGGATGTCCGCGACCTGTTGCGGCACCTGCGCGAAAACCTCCGACGAGACGGCGGCCAGCATCATCGGGGCGGTGGCAAGGGCGCCGAGCTTGACGGCGGCACCGGCGAACAAGTCGCGCCGTTTGATCAGGCGGTTGGAGAGGTCGGGATCGATCCCGTCGAGAATGGCGATGTCGGTGGACATACGGTGAGTCCTTTCGGAGTGATCAGGGAAGTTGCGAGGCGGTGACGGGCGTCGCGATGAAGGGTGCGACCATCGGCAGGACCTGGGACGGCAGCAGCGCCCGGTCGAGGCCGTTCTGGTCGATCGGGCCGAAGTCGCCGATGATGTCGTGGATGGTTGCGGCGTGCCGCGCTTCGACCGACACGATCGAACCAGCGATCGCCAGGTACTTCGGGCTTTGGATCGCAGCGCCGCCGCCGTTGTAGGCGGCCACGCCGAGGTCCTCGAAGGTCGCGGCGGTACCGAGAACCGACTCACGGCTGGAAAAATCGATGGCGGCGAAGTTGGGTGTCAGGTCGGGAATGCGATTGCCCCCGAGGGCCCTAGCGAAAAGCGTCCTATGTGCGATCTCATGCGCCTTGATGTCCTGAAGGAGCGAACGCTCGCCCCGAGTCATACCTCCGTAGGGCGAGGCGAGGACCTGGCTGTAGAAGGCCGCTTCGAGCTGCTCTAGGGCGTAGGCGTAGTTCAAGACGCCGAGGTCCCCGGCGCCAAGGTCGACCCCGGCCTGGGCGAACGCTTGGTTCAGTTTCAGGCCCGGCACGTCGACGCCGAAGGCGACCGCCGCGACTGCTGTGACGCCGGCCCACTTCAGGATGGCGCGTCGGGAATTGCTGCCGTGGTTGAGTTCGTTTTGGTTTGCGCTGGTCTATCGTCTCCCATATCCGTTGTTCCGGCCAAAATAAGACTCTGAATGGCCATGCATTCTAGGTACGCTGAGTTATTCGATACGGTGCGCCGTGACGTACGTGCAAATACGCATTCCCACTATGCGAATATTTATCGCCGACTTATCGCGACATCGTGCGACGCCTCGAAATTCGAGTGAAAACAGGATCGAGCGTCGACCCTTGGTCGTCGACATTCAGTGCATTCGATCCCTCGGACGAACGATGCGATCGGAGTCTCGATGTCACTGGCCGAAGCGGAACGGGACGATCCCGTCGTGTCGAACGACGACGCCGTTCCTAAGGGCAAGGAGCAGCACCTCGTCACGCTGGTGAAGCGCCACAGCGTCGTGGTTCGCGTGACGCACTGGATCACCGTGCTGTGCCTCACCATGCTGCTGATGAGCGGGCTTCAGATCTTCAACGCCCGTCCGCAACTCGACTTCGGCAACAAGACCGACTTCGACCACCCGCCCGTGGCCATCGACTCCGACAAGGTAGACGGCAAGGCCCGTGGCTACGTTCGGATCGGCGAGCATCGTTTCGACACGACGGGCGTCCTCGGGCTGTCGGACTTCGAGGGCAAACCGACCGAGCGTGCCTTTCCGTCCTGGGCGACGCTGCCGGGCGAGCAGGACCTCGGCACCGGACGAGCCATTCATTTCGTATTCGCCTGGCTCTTCGTCGCCAACGGCCTCGTCTACCTCGTCTGGGGTTTCGCGACCCGCCACTTCCGTCGCGACTTCGTACCGAGCCGCTTTCAATGGCGGCATATCGGCGGCGAGATCCTCGATCACGCCAGGCTTCGCTTTCCCAAGGGAGAGAAGGCGCGGCAGTACAACGCCATCCAGAAGATCACCTACTTCCTGGTCGCCCTCGTCCTTCTGCCGCTCCTGGTCGTGGCGGGCTGGACCATGTCGCCGGGGCTCGACGCCGCGTTTCCCTTTCTCCTTCATATTTTCGGGGGCCGGCAGACCGCACGTTCGGTTCACTTCTTCGCTGCGTTCGGGGTGGTGCTGTTCGTGCTCGTCCACGTGGCCCTGGTGCTCCTGTCCGGGCTCTTCAACAACATGCGTTCGATGATCAGCGGCTGGTACGACATCGGGCAGGAGCGCGGGACCCATGGTTGATCGTCCGACGACACGACGCACCATCCTGACGGGGGGAGCGACCGCGATCGCCGCCCTGGGCCTCGCCGGCTGCGAGAAGATCACCAACAACCCCTTGGCGAGGCAGGTCCTCGATGGTGTCGGTGGGTTGAACCGGAAGGCCCAGGAGGCGATCCTCGGTTCTGAACAACTGGCCCCGGAATACGAGTTGAGCGACGTTTCGACGATGTTCTATGCCAACGGCTCCACCGACCCCGACGACGAGCGTTACAAGGCGATGGCCGCCAAGGGCTTCGACACCTACAAGCTGGTCGTCGACGGCTTGGTCGAGCGTCCGCTGGAACTGACGATGGCGGAGCTTCGCGCGATGCCTGTCCGAACGCAGATCACCCGGCACGACTGCGTGGAGGGCTGGAGCTGCATCGGCCAGTGGACCGGTACGCCATTGCAGGGCGTGCTGGACCGGGCCGGCGTGAAGGCGACGGCGCGTTACGTGGTCTTCCACTGTTTCGACACGATGGACGACGGCGATCCGTCCGGTCCCACTCCGTTCTACGGGAGCGTCGACCTGCTGGCCGCACGGCATCCGCAGACCATCCTCGCCTACGACATGGGCGGCAAGCCGCTGGAGGTGAAGTACGGGGCCCCGTTGCGCCTCCGCGTCGAGAGGCAGCTTGGCTACAAAATGACGAAGTACATCAAGCGCATCCAGCTCATGGAGGACTTCAAGGATATCGGCCAGGGTAAGGGCGGGTACTGGGAGGACAGCGGCTACCAATGGTACGCGGGGATTTGAGCGATCAGATCTGCATATCCACTATCGAAAAACGCCTGAAGGTTTTCCGCTTTTTGCAGCCGTCCAGATGTATTCATAGAGTGGTCGATGCGTTTTCCGGACCTCATATGTCAAAGTAATTTGGAGGATAAAATGCCAATCGAGCAAGCAATTGGTCCTACCGTCCTCGCATATTATCCCACGCGGAAATCCGCATTACCGGTCGATGAGGTCAGGCGTGCCAATATCGCGAGATCCATGAGTGGATCGCATCGAACCGCAGGCTCGATCGCGACGCCGGCCCGTAGTGACTTGGCCTCGGTCGACTTGGCCGATGCCGGGCGTGAAACTGCAAAGGTCGAGAATCCGTCGGCAAGGATCGAAAACACCTCCTGCACCTATCGGGGCAGCACTTTCGCCGGCGAGTTCTGCGTGAGCGGTACGGGGCCTGACGCGATCGTCAGTGTCCATCGCCACGATGCCGAACTTGAGAGCAAAGTCGGGACCTCGACCGTCGATGCCATCGCAGCGGAACTGCTTTCGCGAATCGTCATGCAGGAGGCTGTCTCGAAGACCGTGGAAGCCGGCGAAAAAGGACAGCGGTTTTCCGACGACCAGCGTAAATCGGCGTGCTGAACGTGGGCGAGGCGGTCCTCGTACCAGCGCGCCGCCTCATGGGGTGGCGGGGCTTCCCAAGGTGATCGAGACCGAGACCATTGCCGCTCTCCTACGCCAACAGGAAGTCCTGGCCAAGTTTGGCGAGATGGCCCTGCGCTCCGACAGCCTGGATGACATCCTCAACGAGGCCTGCCGCTTGGTCGGCGAGGCGCTCGGCACCGACCTCGCCAAGGTCATGGAAATGCAGGATGACGGCGTCACCCTGTCCGTGCGAGCGGGCGTCGGCTGGCACGCGGGGATCATCGGCAAGGTGACGGTCAAAGCCGTCAAGGGATCGTCCGAAGGCTACGCCCTTAAAACCGGTCAGCCCGTCATGTCCGACAATATCGATAACGAGACGAGGTTCGCCTACGCCGACTTCATCAAGGAGAGCGGCGTCAAGGCCATCGTGAGCGTCATCATCCTGGGCGCGGAAGACAAGGCGCCCTTCGGCATCCTCCAGGTCGACAGTCGAACGCCCCGCAAGTTCGTCGAGCGGGACACCAAATTTCTCCGAGGGTACGCCAATCTGCTTGCGGCTGCGGTCGATCGCCTTCGGGTGGCCGACGCGATGCGCGGCGCCCAGGTTGCCCTGCAAACGAGCGAAACCGCACTGCGGCGCGCCAACGAGACGCTTGAGGAACGTGTCGCCGAAAGGACGAGCGCCTTCGAAACGGAACAGGGTCACCGCGAGGTTGCCGAGGGCCAGCTCCGTCAGAGCCAGAAGATGGACGCGATCGGGCAGCTCACGGGCGGGATCGCGCACGACTTCAACAACCTGCTCACGGGAATCACCGGCTCCCTGGATCTGATACGCCGCCGCATCGAGGCCGGACGGATGTATGATATCGGTCGCTTCATCGATGCGGCTTCCACGTCCGCCCTGCGAGCTGCGGCCCTGACCCACCGCCTATTGGCTTTCGCCCGCCGCCAGTCGCTGGATACCAAGCCATCCGACGTGAACGCTCTCGTCGCCGGGATGGACGACCTGTTGCGTCGGACGCTCGGCAAGCAGACCCTGGACATCGTGCTCGGGGCTGATCTCTGGCCGGCGATGACCGACGCCAACCAGCTCGAAAACGCGATCCTGAACCTCGCGATCAATGCGCGGGACGCCATGCCGGATGGTGGGCGGCTCTCGATCGAGACCATGAACGTCAGCCTGGAAGACACGCATTCCCTGCCGAACGAGGAGGTGAGCCCGGGGCGCTACGTCGTCATTTCCGTCTCGGATACCGGCTCGGGCATGACGCCGGAGGTCATCGCGAAAGCCTTCGATCCGTTCTTCACGACCAAGGCGATCGGCCAGGGAACGGGCTTGGGTCTATCGATGATCTACGGCTTCGCGAAACAGAGTGGCGGCCATGTCCGGATCGAGAGCGAGGTCGGTCGGGGCACGACGGTGAAGCTCTACCTTCCCCGGGCCCAAGGCGGCGTCGCCGTCGTCAGCGATCTCGATCGGTCGGACACGCCCCGAGGGGATGGGGAAACCGTCCTAGTGGTCGAGGACGACCCGACCGTTCGTCTTCTCATCGTGGAAGTCCTCAGGGAGCTTAGCTATGTCCCTCTGGAGGTATCCGATAGCCGTCAGGCGCTTCCGATCCTGCGTTCCGGCCAGCGCGTGGACATGATGGTGTCCGACGTCGGCCTGCCCGGGCTCGACGGCCGACACCTGGCCGAGATGGCGCGGGAGACCAGACCCGATCTGAAGGTGCTGTTCGTGACGGCCTACGCGTCCGCCGCGACGATCCGCAGCGACTTCCTCGCGCCGGGCATGGACCTCCTGACCAAGCCCTTCACGCTGGATGCACTCGGGAGCAAGATTCGCCAAATGCTCCAACGACCAGGGACTGCCCGAGAAGGTTCTACATCGACGCCGGAGGCCGACCCGCATTCGCATAGTCACTATCCGGATTCGACGGTGTGGCCGATCGGGCTCGGTGGCTAGGATCGATGGTGGGCCCGGAGGCCCGCAGAGGTGATGGCTGTGCGAGGCACGACGAATGGCCGGGGAGCAAGGACGCTGGAACACGGAGCCGGACGGATCGGTCGTCTATGAGACAGGTCCATTCCGCCTCGTGACGAAGGAGATCGGCGGAGCCGTTCGGTTCATGGTCTTCCACAGCCAAGCGGAGGGGGAGCGTTCGCGGATGCTTCTGGGGTCGGGCACGGCGGACAACGCGTGGTCCGCGATGGCGTCGGCCCGAAGGATGGCCGATCGCTTCGTATAGTGATGATATCAGGTCCTACATATCCTGGTTGCGCCGGTCACGCACGGCCCTTTCTTCCGGTAACCGGTTGGGCGTCGTCGGTGAGATTTGGCAATCGATTTGGGCGTTTTCGAAATACAATATCAATTGGGAGATCTCACATGACTTTTCGCCTGATGTCATCGACGGTGGTGCTGGCTTTTCTATCGGTTA
This sequence comes from Lichenihabitans psoromatis, assembly GCF_004323635.1. Taxonomy (NCBI): domain Bacteria; kingdom Pseudomonadati; phylum Pseudomonadota; class Alphaproteobacteria; order Hyphomicrobiales; family Lichenihabitantaceae; genus Lichenihabitans; species Lichenihabitans psoromatis. The sequence continues at coordinate 1,841,666 of NZ_CP036515.1, read as the reverse complement.
CAACAGCCGGCGCTTTCGCAGCGGATGCTGGAGCGATCAGCCAGCAGACCCCGGATCAGTGGCGTGCCTCGAAACTGGCGGGGCTGTCTGTCTATGGTCCGGGGAACAAGACGGTTGGCAAGATCAGCGACGTACTTTTGAGCCGGGACGGCAAGGCAGAGTACGTCATTATCGGGGTCGGTGGCTTCCTCGGTATAGGCGAGAAAGACGTTGCGGTCCCCTTTGACCAGGTGAAGTTCATCAGTCAGCCGCCGATGCCGCCGGTAAACCCAGAACCGATCGACAATGGTGCAGCGCCGGCCGCCACCAACACGATGGCCGGCCCCTCGGGCACAGGCGCGCCGAACGCAACTAACGGCGGGATGGCTCCCAACGGAGGGATTGCGCCCGGTACCATGGTTGGTCTCGGAACCCCGGCCGACACCACCGGCGCCGGTGCGGCACCAGCGATGGCCGGCGCAAGCGCTACGGCCCCCGGCTCCGCAGCGAGAATGGCTCACACTCTCGCCTATCCCGACCACAGCACCATTGACATGACGGCTGAGCAACTCAAGGCAGCGCCCAGCTTCAAGTTTGCCAGCTGACCACGATTGCCACCGCGTTTTGCGTCACTTCAGCTTGAAGACCCTTGAGCGCCGAGCTTCTACAAGTTCGGCGCTCCGGTATGTCCAGTCTTTGGTGTCAACGGCTCGAAGCAGCCTTTCCGTTTCCGATAATGCCAAGTAGTATATGGACAGCTTTGCGCCCAACGCAGTTGGACACCTCCAAGAACCTCGCGGTTTCCGCCTAAATGTGATTCTCTGGTGATCATCGGGTTGGAGGCGGGGCGATGCGGGGCCAGGCTGGGTTCTTCGACATTGACGAGCGGCTGAAGGAGATCTCGGCCAAGGGCGACGATCTTGAACGCCTCAACGCGATCGTCGACTTCGAGGCATTCCGATCCGATCTCGCTCGGGCGGTGCCGCGTTCGGACGGCAGCAAGGGCGGCCGGCCGCCCTTCGATCATGTCTTCATGTGGAAGGTGCTGATCCTGCAGGCGAGCCACTCGCTGTCGGACGAGCGCACCGAGTTTCTGATCAAGGACAGGCTGTCGTTCATGCGCTTCCTGGGGCTCGGCCTGTCCGATCCGATCCCGGACGCCAACACGATCTGGACCTTCCGCGAAGCGCTGACGCGAGCGACGATACGGGACGCGCCCGCCATCACGGTGCTGTTCCGCGCCTACGAGGCGGCGCTGACCAAGGCGGGCTTCCTCGCCATGGGCGGCCAGATCATCGACGCCACGATCGTGTCGGCGCCCAAGCAGCGCAACACCGATGGCGAGAAGGCCGACATCCGGGCCGGGCGGGTGCCCGAGGCGTGGAAGGACAAGCCGGCCAAGCTCGCCCAGAAGGATCGGACGCCCGTTGGACGGTGAAGTTCTCGAAGGCAAAGCCGTCGGACGATGGCTCGCCCCGCATCGACATCGCGGTGCCATCCTTCGGATACAAGAACCACATCGGCATCGACCGGCGTCATGGTCTCATCCGGACCTGGACGGCGACCCATGCAGCACGTCACGACGGGGCGCAACTTCCCAACCTAATATCGAAGGCAAACACCGCGAGTGCGGTGTGGGCGGACTCAGCCTACCGCTCGAAGGTCAACGAGCAGCACGTCGCCGAAAGCGGCTTACGCTCGCAGATCCATCGCAAAAAGCCGGCGGGGAAGCCGATCGCGAAGAACGTCGCGCGAGCCAACAACGCCCGTTCGAAGGTCCGCGCCGCCGTGGAGCACGTCTTCGGCCGGCAAAAGGGTCCGATGGGTCTCGTGCGCACCATCGGGCTCGCCAGAGCGACCGTCAAAATCGGCCTTGCCAACATCGCCTACAACATGCGCCGAGCCGTCTGGTTCACCGCACAGCGCCAGGCAATCGCCTGAGGCACGAGCCAAAGCACAAAAGCAGTCGAGCTCCGCCTTCCGCCATCTCAATCTTGGCCGCCATCAGCCCTCACGACCGTCCCGCGCATCGAGAAAGCAGCGTTCTTGGAGGTGTCCAGCTATTAGGTCGCTATTTGCGACTGCTCGGAAGCGGTCGTTTCCAGCGCCGTCTCGGCACCCCCCTCAAACTGGATGCGCAGCCGCCCGCGCATGATTTGAAATAGTTCGTCCTCGTCGTCGTGCCTGTGCCAGGCGATCTGACCCTGGAGCTTGGCGACCTTCACATACTGGTCGTTCACGCGCCCGACCACCCTCGGAGACCAATGCTCGGTCACGCCGTCCAAGGCGGCGAGTATGTTGATGGCCTCGATCATGCGCTGTTCTCCGGGTCTGACGCCCACGAGCAGGGCGACCGGCTCCATGCCGGAGGCACGCTGCGTCGGATCCTTGGTCGCATGCCTCATGACCAGCGGCCAAGCACAAGTTGCAGCCGTGCGCCGGGGGTGTGGGCAAGCCGCGAAGGCCTGCCACGAGCCGGCCGCAGACATCCACCGGCTTGGCCGGTCTGGCGACGAATGCCCGTGGCGGCCATAGAAGCCCTTGCTCGGGATCGACACGCGCCACTGATCGTCCCCCCTTGAAGTGGTCCATCCCGATGTATGGCTTTCGAGCCTGGAGGATGGATCGATGGGAAGACGACCGAAGCCTGAAGAGATCGTGAGCAAGCTGCGTCAGGTCGACGTGTTGGTCTCACAGGGGAAGACCGTTGCGGACTCGGTTCGCTCGATCGGGGTGACCGAGGTCACCTACTACCGGTGGCGGAAGGAGTTCGGCGGCTTGAAGCTTGACCAGGTCAAGCGCCTGAAGGAGCTGGAGACGGAGAACATGCGGCTTCGCAAGGCGATCGCCGACCTCACGCTCGACAAGCTGATTCTGAAGGAGGCGGCCTCGGGAAACTTCTGAGCCCCGCGCGCCGGCGCGTCTGCATCGAGCATGTGCGACAGCATTTGCCTGTCTCCGAGCGCCGCGTCTGTGCGGCGCTCGGTCAGCACCGCTCGACGCAGCGCAAGGCGCCGCGGGGCTTTGACGACGAAGAGGCGTTGACGGGCGACATCATCGAGCTGGCGCGGCAGTACGGCCGCTACGGCTATCGCAAGATCGCGGCGTTGCTGCGCGATGCCGGGTGGCTGGTAAACGACAAGCGGGTCGAGCGCATCTGGCGATGCGAAGGGCTGAAGGTGCCGGCCAAGCAGCCGAAGAAGGGACGTCTCTGGCTCAACGACGGCTCCTGCATTCGCCTCCGGCCCGAGCACCGCGATCACGTCTGGTCGTACGACTTTGTCGAGGATCGCACGCATGACGGCCGCAAGTTCAGGACCCTCAATGTCGTCGACGAGTTCACCCGGGAGTGCCTGGCCATCCGGGTCGCGCGCAAGCTCAACTCGACCGACGTCATTGACGTTCTGTCCGACCTGTTCATCCTGCGCGGCGTGCCTGGTCACATCCGTTCGGACAACGGCCCCGAGTTCATCGCCCAGGCTGTGCAAGACTGGATCACGGCGGTTGGAGCAAAGACCGCCTATATTGCCCCAGGCAGCCCGTGGGAGAACGGCTACGTCGAGTCGTTCAACGCTCGCTTCCGAGACGAGCTGCTCGACGGAGAGATCTTCTACTCGCTCAAGGAAGCTCAGGTCATCATCGAAAGCTGGAGAAGGCATTACAATACTGTGCGCCCGCACGGATCAATCGGCTACAAGCCCCCGGCGCCGGAGGTCTTCGTGCCCGCCTTCGCCGCATGGCCGGCTGCGAAACCCCGACCATCTCCGCCGGCCATGCTCAGGGTGGCGCCCAGGCCGACCATGAACTAACAATCAACCCGGACCACCCGATGGGGGCCGATCAGATGTCGTCCAGGTGACCTAACGGGGGTGAGGCTTTCTACAAGTCAGGCGTCTAGAAACGATCCCTTGACGCGAGCCAGAACCCCTGATTCCATAGCCACCGTCGGTCAGGCGTCACATTGCCTATGATCGCGTGAAATCGCTGCCCACCCTGGCGTGAAATTACTGCCCACGATCCGCGAAATGCGCACCCAGTGTTCAGCAAGAAATCGAAGCAGGTCAGCAGGGCCTCGCGGTCCTTGGTCAGGCAGGTGACAGCCTTGGGGTATTTCGCCCTGTACTTTTGGTCGAAGACGGTGATTGCCGTTTCGGCTGCGGCCCGCGTCGGCGCGCCGTGGACCTCGC